>CAZWIS010000037.1:0-22040 GCA_964634275.1 uncultured Candidatus Cloacimonadota bacterium
AGCGGAGGATTCCGATCCTCCGATCTTTTGTTGATCCGCAAAAGCTTTCGGTATTTTGTGATACGTAGCTTCGGAAAGCTACGCTACGGGGTAGCGGAGGATTCCCTGCTCCAAGGGTGAAAAATGGAAAATCCACGTTTATAGACCGTTTAACGTGTAACGTGTCTATGGAACGAGTCTTCAGGAACATCAAATCGGTGGGGTTCAGTAAATTTGAAAGACCGTTGATCCTGTCTTCATGTAAACAAATCGGTGGGTTCAGCAAATCTGAGTGCAGAGAGACAGTCATCAATACCCAACCGCCACCATTTTTGTATGGAGCGCTGCCCCATACCCCGATTATTCAACGGTCATTAATGGTTAGATTCGATCAAGCCGAGATGTATTATGTTATGAAGAAGATAAACAGAACTGCAATTACTGCCATCACCCTATTATTGAGGTTAAGTTCGAATCTCTGAGCTGTCAATCCTTCCTCTGAGCTGTCCCCCCGCTGGGACAGGATCAACATTTTTGCTACTGAGGATAGCACTCCAAAAGCCAGCAATAAATAGTATTGATCCAGGAAAAAGTGAAAGGCAAACAGCAACACAAACAAGGCATTCAGCACAAAGACCAGATCTGCCCGCCAGTGATCCCGTTCTCGCCACCATTGACTGATATATACCAATAGGGTTATCAAAGCCAGTATTGATAGCATAAGGACTTGACTTTCCTTGAATAGCCCCGATAGTTTTTGCAGATCAAAAACAAAGACCATTGGCATTAGCACCGTGATGAAGGAAGCATCCACTCCCCCTCTTGTTCCGATCAGGTTTTTTGCCCACCCGCTCAAGGGAAATAGCATTAGCTTGAGCGATAGAGCCGTCAGAATAAAAGCCATTGCACTGTCCGAAATACCTTGTTTTTGAGAGAGTTCCAGGAGTAAATCAAGGTTCAATACTCCTGTTTGGCGATAAATCAGGACAACACCCAACAGGAAAAAGGCTGCTGCAAGGCTGTTAAACAGCAAATATTGAAATGCCTTGAGAGCATTCGTATGGTTTGTCCTGGCCAGGATCAAACCAATCAGAGACACCGAAAACACCTCTATCATCACAAATAGATTGAAGAGATCTCTGGAGAGCAATATTCCGCAAACGGCAAAGCCACTAAAGAGATACAAAACGAGCGAAGTCAAAGATAGCTCCATGAATTGCCGGTAATAGACTATGAAGTGCAGAGTTATCAAGAATAATGAGACAAGCAGCCAGATTATCTCCTGCGTACCAAAAGCGAGGCTGATCCCCAATCCCGGAGCTTGGGAGCCGATTTGTTCTGAAAATGGTATGCTCAGCAGGCTCAAACAGATAAAATAGATTCCGATCAAGGATGGCAGCGAACCTGCGAATAATATCGCCAAACGTTTATCAAACCGATACAACCAGGGCATCAGTATCCCTGCCAGCATGACAAAAGCAAAAACAACACTAATCATCTAAATGCCCTTCTCCGGAAGTTCCAGGCTGCCGGTTTTGCGGTAATACAAAACTGCGAAGACCAGCATCACAGCCGTTAGCACCACTCCGATAACAATTGAAGTAAGTACCAAAACTGATGGAAGCGGATCGACAAACTGATCAACGGGATTTACTCTCAGGTGTTCGAGATCCAGTATTGGAGCGGTTTTCCCGGCAATGAAGCCTACTGATACGATGAGCAAATTAAGCCCGGTCTCGAAGATATTAAAAGCAAAAATTAGCTTTAGCATATTCCTCTGGCTCAGTAAACCCCACATTCCCAGTCCCATCAGAAATACTGCGATCAGTTTGATAATCATAATCAATCTCTAAACTTTGTAACTATCTTGATCATTTCGACCCCTACCTTGATCCCAAGAAACAAGTACATCAAGGGTAATGATGCTGTGCTGAGCAAAGATCCGATCTCCCCAAAGGGTAGATATCCAGGATCGAGAAAACTTCCCAAAAAGATCATTCCCATACAAGCCAACCCGAGATAAGCCACACCACTGAGGGTTTCTATTACACTAAGAACATCGAAGCGAAAATCTTCTTCCGGATGTACCAAAATCCACAAGACAAATCCCGAGCCCAGTATTACTCCCCCCTGAAAAGCACCTCCAGGACTCAGGTGACCATAGCTAAAAATGTATACGGCAAAGATGAATAGCAGAGGCTGAAGAACTGATACTCCTGCTACGGCTACTTTTGTAGCATCCAGATATTGTGGCAGAGTACGTTTCTTTGGGGCAAGCTCTTTTCTGCTCAAAAAGGCAATTGCTGTCGTTGCCAGAAAGAGAACTATGATTTCTCCGAAGGTGTCGAACCCCCTCCAGGTGAGCAGTATAGGCGTCAAAACATTCTGGGCGGAGTACTCGTTTTGGGCAGCTTCAATATACGCTCTGGAAATGGCAGGCATCCGAGCAATTGAATCCCAACCAAAGCTAAAGAACACCAGAACGGCAAATGCAGTTACAGTGAAGATCCTGAGATACTTCATTGATCTCTGTCCTTTTTCAGCTGCCTGAAAGCAAATAGAAAAAAGAGGGTCGTAAGCCCCGAACCAATAGCCGCTTCCGTCATCGCAACATCTGGCGCAGACAACAGCAGGTATAAAACACTAACGCCCAAACTCATACTGCTCAAAAACAGGATGGAAACCAGAATATTTTGATTCCTGAGGGCTGTTACAGCCGATATTCCCACAATAACCCCAATCACGATAGCGATGATGTCGATCACTTCTTCTTTCCCAAATCGTCTTTGACGGTTTTACTGGTGAGTGGTATTCCCAGATAATAAGCAGTTCTGGCAATGACATGAGCCGATAGAGGAGCAGTGAGTAATACGGTAACAAACAAAAAGAGCAGTTTCATCGTCCATCCAGGATATCTCAATGCAATGCCTACCAGGAATAACAGAGTCCCCAGCGTTGACGCTTTTGATGCACTCAACATTCTTGTATAGGTATCCGGCATTCTGTTTATCCCAATGCTGGAAAGCAACAGAAACAGCGATCCGATGATAGCGGACACAGCCCCAATAATATTCCAAATCATCTGAGACCTCCGATCAGATAACGAGCCAAACCAATAATCCCGATAAAGCTTACCAGTGCATATACCATCGCAATATCCAGATATATCACTCTCTCAGCAAGATATGCTATCCCTACGATCAGAGAAATAGTGTGGATCGTAATTGTATCCAAAGCCACAATTCTATCGATTGAATATGGCCCCTTTAGCATTCTCCTCATGGCTACAAGAAGACTAATCATAATGATGAAGATTGCCAGATCGTAAACCATCGATACTATACCTATCAAAACATCCTCCCCAGATACTTTTCGTACACTGCAATTGTGCGGTGAATGCTATCTACCGAAGCTGGGGAATCGACATTAATGGCATGGATGAACAGGCTGTCATCCCGTGTTTCAATCATTATCGTTCCTGGCGTCAAGGTAATCGCATAGGAGATTAGCATAATTGCCAAATCGGCTTTTAGCTCTGTTTTTATCTCCAGAATTCCTGGGGCAATCGGTAAACGAGGATTTACCACTCTGGCAGCGACATCAATATTGGAGCTTAATAGACTGCGGGCAAAGGCAAAGCAAAAACAGAAAAAGGCGCAAAAGGATTTCCAGTCGTATCGCAAATGATGAAAAAGCCTGAGCCGGGGAACAAAAAACAGCTGACAAATCAATACAACGACTACTCCGTATAACATAGACCATAGCTCAAATCCAACCAGAGCCAGCCAGAAAATATACAAGAGCACGGTGTTTACAATTATCCTTTTGAGAGCTTTCAAACCTTGACCATTGCCGTTATAATCCTTCAAAAGTACTCCTTTTTCGTATTGATAATGATCCCTTGCCAGGTGTTTTCACATGAAAAGCTGATGAACCCTTTATACAATTTAACCTTTCTCCGTCTGACTGTCAACAAGATTGTGGATTGAAACACCGGCAGCAGCTATGATGAACGAACTCTCCTCTGATGCAGAACTGGTATCTTTAGCTACTTGAAGGTTTTTTTATTACCATACAATACATAAGAACATTGAACGTGTCTTCATGTACAACAAATTGGTATGTTTTAACCGATCTGAAGGGACAAATATCGTTATCTATACGCCCCACCACCCTTTTTGTATGGAGCGCTGCCCCATCTCCCGATTATTCAACGGTCTTTATTGGGGCATTTTCTGTTTTTCACCGCTCGTGCAACATTCTAAACCATTAAAAAAAAGTGGTTGACACATTGCTATACTATGGAAAGCTTGCGGAATACATGGGAGAAGTGTTTATGAGTATTTGGTCAGATAGATTTGTGTATTTTGCCCGGCTGATCTTGGCCCTGTTCGGAATCATTGGATTTGGAACAGCCTATGCCCAAGAGTGGTGGATAGCACTTGATTTGACCAATCATAATGCCAATGGCGACCCTGCCACTGCCAGAGTATATTTTGGTGAACATCCCATGGCAACCGACACTTACGATGTGGATTATGACTTTCCTTTGGTTTCCGGCGGAGTGAATCCTACCAAAGTAAGGATGTTTTTTCCCAAGACGAACTGGGGCAGCTATAATGGTGACTACTATCGAGATACCAGATCCCATACCCAAACATCAAAGATTTGGGATACCAGAATAACCCGCAACAGTCCATATTCCACCAACTATACAATGTCCTGGATCATCCCGGAAGAAACTCCTCCCTACCTCAAACTGGAAATGATTATTGGTGGCGTTACGGTCAATCTCCGCAATAGCAATACGTATAATTTTACTTATACAACTCCAGGAACCCCCCAGAATTTTCAGCTTAGGACTACTGTGCTAAATGGGATCCCCTACGTAACCAGTCCCATTGGCACACAAAGCTTTTCCAACAATGTAATGCGTACCTTGACCCTCGATCAGCACTTTGGCATTATCAATGGAACCATCAGCTACAGTACATCTGCAAATCCGAACATTATCCAGAATATCTCCACAATCGGAGGAACCAGATACTGGAATTACCGTCCCATCCATGGATATATCGGAGAAACATCGGTAAGCATCACAGCGACGGGACCATCCGGGACCTGTGTCCACACGATAAGCATCATCCGGGACGACACAAATACTCCACCCGCCACCAGTTTGGAGGTGGAGAGTGTGCCGGTAATGCAGAACGCCTATGCTGAAATCGACTATTCCGGGACGATCTATGACATTGATCTCGATCCAGTAACGGTTTCAGCGGTATCAGGGGATTTCGTTTCTGCATTCTGGAATCCCGATATCGAAGTATTGGAACTGGTTCCAAATCCCGGGATGAAGGGTACGGATGTAGTATATCTGGTGCTTAACGACGAGGTTAACACAGTTCAGATGATCCCGATAGAGGTTCACGTTCTGCCTTCGACACCCAAATCAGTCCAAAACCCGATTTTGGAAATAGATAGCGAAGATCCTTCGCTTTTAAAAATCAGTTGGGATAGTGTAACGGAAGATATTGGTGATGCACCCCTTTATGGATTGAGATACGAGATCCAGTTCTTTACCCAATATCCCAGTGATGATAGTATCATTCCATGGCATACTATTTTGCAATCCGAAGCGTATTATAGCTTCCCGGCAGATTTACCGGTCGGATTTATTCGGATCGTTACAAGAAATGATTAGATTACAGCATCAAAATATACATTCTTTAAGGAATGGGAAAAGTTACTTTTTGCGATGTAATATGTTTTTTTGATAAAATAAATGAACTCTGGAGGAGTCAATGAATCACGAATTCATTAACCGAAGATTAACCTTGTTGATTATTTTTGTTTTTATTTCACTGGGGCTATGCTATGGGCAATTTGCCGGTGGAACGGGTTCTGAGGCTAACCCTTATCAAGTACAAACGGCTGACCAGCTAAATGATGTCCGCAATTACCTCAGCGCACATTTTGTGCAAATTGCTGATATTGATCTGGAAACGCATCCCTATAATACAGGAACAGGATGGATACCCATCGGATCAGTAACAAATCCATTTGTAGGCAGATACGCTGGAAACGGGTATGAGATCCAAAACCTGTACATTAGCAGGCCAGGTGTAGATTATCAAGGACTCTTTGGCGTATGCGAAAATGCTTATTTGACCGGCATTATTCTCGTTAGCGTAAATATCTATGCCAGAAGCTACATCGGTGGGTTGGCAGGGATGCTCTCTGGAACTCAAGTATTAGCTTGCCGTGCCGATGGCTTTGTCTATGGGATGAACGAGGTAGGAGCTTTGATCGGTTCTCTGGAGATGAACAATATCCTTGGCAACAGCTCTGCAGCATGTCAGGTAACAGGGCAGAACAGCGTAGGCGGCTTGGTGGGATACAACAAGGCAAGCTCCATTATTCGGAGCTGCTTCTCCAGCGGACAGATAAATGGCAACAATGCCATAGGCGGAATGATTGGAACGCAGGGTAATTCCACCGTTAATAACAGCTTTTCGACGGCATCAGTGATCGGTAGCTGGGCTGTTGGAGGTTTGGTCGGAATAAACGACTTTGGCGGATTTGTCTCTTCCTGTTACTCTATTGGATCCGTTACTGGAAACAGCGGAGTAGGAGGTTTGATAGGAAGACGAGTTCTGGGTAATACTCAGAACAGCTATTGGGATGTGGATAGTAGCGGACAAAGCATATCTGCCGGAGGTAGTGGACGCTACACCTTTGAAATGACCTTCCCCTACGAATCTGGTACATACTCGGAATGGGATTTTGACAATACCTGGATTGGTGATGATCAATATGAAACCAATAGTGGCTACCCCTATCTGTATTGGATGGAAAGCCTTCTCCCTCCGGAAGAATTGATTGCAAATGCCGGAATAGACCAGGTCGAGCTTGTATGGCAGTCACCCGCAAGTTCGCATCCCAGAGGCTATAACATCTACCGGGATGAGATATGGATCGCCACCGTAAACAGGGATCAGCTTAGTTTTATCGACTACATAGAGGGAGGCAATAGCTATCTGTATTATATCACAGCTTTGTATCCTGCCGGAGAATCTATTCCTTCAAACATTGTGGAAGCTCATCCTGAAAGCTCGATTACGCTACCAGAACCTCCGGCTTTGGTCATGCCTGTCAATGAGGCTACGGATGTCGATCCAGAGACTTTGCAGTTTGTCTGGGAAGCAGCAGCAGGTGGCAGTCCCGCAGATGCTTTTACCATATATATATCGCCGGATATGGAACTGCTTTATGAATATTTTAGCGCGGAGATAGCTGGATCTACCACCAGCTTTAGCCCGGGAACAGATTTGCAGTTTGAACAGGGACAGCAGTGGTATTGGACAGTGGTTCCACAAAACTCTGCAGGGTCTACGGATCCGGAGCTATGCCCAATCTGGAGCTATACGACACAAGTCGTTCCAATGTTTGCCGGAGGAAGCGGAACCGATGCAGATCCTTACCTTGTAGCTACTGCAGCGCATTTGAACAACGTCCGCTTCTACCTGGACGCACATTATCTCCAAGTGGCTGATATAGACCTGGGAGTAGCTCCTTGGAATGAGGGAAATGGTTGGATTCCGATAGCTGAGTCATCTGTACCTTTCACGGGTGTTTATAACGGTAACAATCATTTGATAAGCGGGATGTATTTGAACTTTCCCTACATGTATGGCCTAGGTCTGTTTTCACGTATAGAAGGAGCCAGTATATTAAATATGGGGCTGACCGGAGTAGAGATCTACGGTGAATCTGGTTTTGCTGGCTCTTTGGTAGCCACTGCAGTTAATTCCTTCATTAGCAATTGCTTTGCCTCCGGTTCTATAAATCTATTGGCTAATAACACTTACACCGGAGGATTAGTAGGAGAGCTAATGAATGGTTCTATCCTGAGCGACTCCTACGCATCTGTAAAGGTCTCTGCGTATAGATTGGTCGGTGGCTTGGTTGGATTAAACGCAATAAATTCCGCTGTTACTCGTTGTTATTCAAACGGTTTAGTTTCTGGCTCGATGGATCTCGCTGGTTTAATCGCTCGCAATATTGGCGCACAAGCTACGGACAGCTATTGGGACATAGATAGTAGCGGCCAAACGACATCAAATGGCGGAACTGGACTAAGCACTCTTCAGATGCTGGTGAGTTGGAGCTTTCCAAGTTGGGATTTTGCAGATACATGGCAGATGGAGCAAGGAATCACATATCCATATCTGGCCTGGCAGGGAACTCCTGGAACCTTTAATTATCCTGATGTTCCACTGCCTTTGGTTGATCTGGAGATTACAAACTTGACCGGTCCCCAGGTTTTATTGATAGGGAGCAATGGGTATTATACTGTTGACGTCCGTAACCTTGGATCGGTAACACAAGAGGACTACTCAGTAGTTCTATTTGATCAGGATAATAATGTTTTGCATAGTGTCGCAGGAGCTCCTCTGACGACGGGAACCAGCATTTCTTATGGACTGAGTTGGACTCCGATTTCAAACTATGAGGGCACTATCTATGCCATGGTAATCCTGGATGGAGATGAAAATCCCGATAACAACACTTCGAACACGCGGAATCTTGTTGTCTATGATCAGTATCAACTTCTGACCTTGGGATCTGGTGACTCGCTGGAACGAGTACCGGTGGATATGTATTGGAGGAATAGTATCTTTGAAACAATTTTCCCGGCTTCCGAACTTGGTTTTGCTGGTACAATCTTCCGAATCGATTTTTACAATGACTTTGAGAATAATTTGTTAAACATGCCGACGAAAATATGGTTGGGAGAAACCCCTCTGAATGATATGAGCTCTGGATGGATTTCATCAAACGAACTACAAGAGGTATACAGCGGTGGAGTAAACTACCCCAGTGGAGAAAATACTATCAGTATAACTCTTCAGTCCCCATATACATACCAGGGTGGTAATCTTGTCCTATTAGTCCAAAGACCTATGGATACCACCTATTATCTGTCTACAAACAGATTCAAAGCACAATCTGTAGGACAAAGCAGATCCAGACGAATTCAAAGCGATACTATAGAATATAACCCGGCAGATATGGTACATCAAGGTACTCTGAGCGGATTATATCCCAAAACTACTCTGCATATCAGTGGAACAGTCTTCTTGGACACTCCATCCAATCTAATGCTTACTTACCAACCTGGAAACCATTGGCTGAGCCTCGGTTGGGATACCATTCCGGGAGTAGACTATTACAACGTTTATCGCAATCAGGAATTGATTGGCACGACTGTAGACAACATTTATGAAGACGAGGATATCTCACACCGTACGACATATAGCTATCATGTAAGCGCAGTATATCCCTGGGGTGAATCAGACCCTTCGGAAGAGGCATCATGCACAGTTTATTTCCGTCCCACACCGGTCGAGTATATCGCACCTGCAGACGGGTTTATGTTTGCCACACCACAACAAGTTTTGGAGTGGAACCTATCCTATTCCGGAGATATGATCGAAGCGGATGGATATATCCTGGAGTTGATAAGCTTTGCTACTGGCGACTTATTGATCCATAGAGATTTGGGCTATGACTTTAGCTTTACGCCTGTGGATGAATTCCAGCCAGACAATACGTACCAATGGAGAGTAACCCCATACATTGATATGGACCAAAGAAATGGCGTAAACAGAGACGATGAGCCAAACTATCTATATGCCGAAAACTGTCCTCTATGGACTTTTGGTACATACACTGCATTAGCACCGAGAAACGTCTTTGCTGCCCAGGAAACCGAAGGAGTTTTGATCTCCTGGAGTCCTCCAGCAAGCGCCAATTCGAATTGGATTCATTATGATAACGGGATCAATTACTCCAGCATTGGAACGGGCACAGCGATAGATATGGATGTTGCCATCCGTTTCCCAGCCTCGGCACTGGAACAATATGCCGGCAGTTATTTGACAGAGGTAAAGGTATGGCCTGCCAGCGAAGGTCAATTTAGCATCAGGGTATGGACGGGTGGTAATGCCATTGCTCCAGGTGCTATGGTCGTAGATCAACCCTTTGTCCACTCGATAAATACATACAATAATGTCTTTCTCAATACGCCTGTTTTTATCACTGGTAGCGAGGAAATCTGGATTGGGTATCGGTGCAACGTTCAGGATGGATATCCCGCAGGATGCGATCAAGGCCCTGCTATCGATGGCTTTGGGAATATGATTTTTCTCAATGGTTACTGGGCTTCAGTAAAAAGCCTTGCTCCCAGTATCGATTACAACTGGAATATCCAAGGCTTGATCTCGGACTCCTACCGCGAGCTTACAAAACCTGCTGCATCAAGCACCATAGCATTTGAGCCAGAACGCAGGAACTCCGGGAAGCTAATTGTAAATCCACGTCCAAACTACGCTTCGCAGGAGACTCTATATCGCTCAAATCCATCGCCTATCGGCTACAAGATCTGGCGCTTGATGGAGGGAGAGGAAAATAATGAAAACCTCTGGGATATCCTCAGTTATGATGTTATCCCGGAACGGAGTTTTCACGATTACGATTGGAACAACCTTGCTGAAGGCAGTTATAAATGGGCGGTAAAATCAGTTTATCCAGGAGATTATTACTCCAACGCAGCGATATCCAATATCCTGCAAAAATACCCTCCTGCCCCAGAGATATCGATATATCCGGCATCTTTTGATATCACGATGGATAGTACGGATTCTGCGGAGCTTTCCTTGCAAATCAGCAATTTGGGTGAAGTCGATCTGGAATGGAATGGGATTATCAATGAGATTTTCCGCAATTGGATTCCTGGGACCGAAACGGATGAAAAACCAAACCACAGAAGAAACCTATCGCGTAATCTATCGCTATATCTGCAACCATCACAAGGAGTAATAGCTCCCGGGGATTCAGAGACAATATGGATATTGGTGGAATCTGTGGATACGGATTATGATCAATACAACTACCAGATCAATATCAGCAGCAACGACCCGCTTAACCCATCTCTGGATATCCCACTTAGCATTATAGTCAGTAGCCCTGTGGCCTATATCCCGGATGATAACTTCAGAATGGCGATTAATGAACATCTTGGGCAGGATGAATATTATCAGCCAACTATTGCTGATCTGAATGGGATGACTGGTACACTGCATACTACCGGTATGGGTTGTTATCAAAGCATCGAAGGAGCTCAGCATCTGATAAATCTACAAACCCTCTATCTTGATTGTAACTCAATCAGCGATATCAGTCCCCTTGCCGGGTTAGTTAATCTTCAGCATCTATATCTTTGGGGCAACCCACTCAGCGATGTAAGTCCCCTTGCAGGGTTAACTAATCTGCAAACACTTGATCTAAACCAATGCCTAATAAGCGACATCAGTGCCCTTGCCAACCTGACCAACCTGATAACTCTAAACCTAACAGACAACCCGCTCAGCGACATCAGTGCTCTTGCTGGAATGGGTAATCTACAAGAACTACACCTTGAAAATGGCCAGGTAAGCGATATCAGTCCTTTCGCCAGTCTGAGCAATCTGCGTTTTTTTGATCTTTCAGGAAACCAAGTAAGCGATATCAGTCCGCTAACGGATTTAAGCAATCTACTATCCTTTGACCTTTCCTACAACCAAATCAGTAACAGCAGTCCTCTTGCAGGGCTTACAAATCTTCAGGGTCTTGAGCTTGGGGATAACCAAATCAGCGATATTAGTCCTCTATCTGGGCTTACAAATCTAAATGGAATATATCTTGATCGTAACAATATTACCGATATCAGTCCATTAGCCAGTTTGAGCAATCTACGATCTTTGTGGCTAATTGACAACCAGATAAGCGATATCAGCCCTATTGCTAATCTGAGTAATCTGACTAATCTCAGGCTGCAAAACAACCCCCTCTCCTACGAATCAATGCTGCTGACACAAAGCTGGACATTGCCTTGGAGCACCAGCAGCTATAATCCCATTGCTCCTTGTTATCCGGTACCTCTTAGAAATGCCGCAGATGTCAATACCGATACAACACTATCCTGGAAAGGCAACTACAACCTAGTTATAGTGAACTTCGAAGTCTATCTGGGTACCAACCCCAGTGACCTCTTATACATCGGGAATGGCATCCCAGCCGGATATACTACATACCAATATCAGACAGGTCTAAATCCCATTACTCAATACTGGTGGAGAATAAAAGCTGTATCAGGAGATACTGAAATCTGGAGTGGACTCTGGTCCTTTACCACCGGAGAAGTGGTCATCCCTGATGAAGCTATCATTGCTGTATATCCCCAGATGATCGATCAAAGCCTTGAACAGGGTAGCACAGAGCAAGTAGAAATTGAGATCACAAATTCGGGTAACATTCCATTGTTATGGACATCTGCCATAAACGACTTGAATAGAAGTGCCGAGATCAACGGTGTAGAAACTATAGCTCCTCGGATTCAAGCAGAGCTGATGAGCAAGAGAAAAGATACATCCGCTCCACTGGAGTTTTCATATACCTCTTCAAGCGATGCTACTGTCCAAAGCCGCAGCTTTGGTATCAGTCTTGATCCCGAATATGGAGATGTCACCCCTGATGAATCTGCATATTGCTACTTGAATATCGATAGTGGCAGCAGCCCTACCGGCACCTATCACTATCAACTGGTGATCTCTTCAAATGCCGTCAATGAACCTGAACTGATCGTCCCAATAACGGTTACAGTAACTGGAGTTCCAGCATATATCCCGGATGATAACTTCAGAATGGCGATAAACAGTAAACTCGGACAGGATGCCGATTATCAACCGACAATAGTAGATTTGAATGGAATGACTGGACAATTGGGTGCATCAAGTATGAACATTCAAAATATCGAAGGAGCTCAGTATCTTACTAATTTGCAAGAATTAAGTCTTCACGGAAACCAAATCAGTGATCTTAGTCCCCTATCTGGGCTTACAAATCTACATAATCTTGGTCTTGGGTTCATCCAAATCAGCGATCTTAGTCCTCTGGCTGGACTTACAAATCTTCTGTATCTTGATCTTTGGAGCAACCAAATCAGCGATCTTAGTCCTCTATCTGGGCTTACAAATCTTCTGCAGCTTTATCTTGGGTACAACCAAATCAGTGATATTAGCCCTCTGTCTGGGCTTACATATCTTCAGTATCTATATCTTGGGTACAACCAAATCGGTGATATTAGTCCTCTATATGGGCTTACAAACCTTCTGTATCTGTATATTAATAACAACCAAATCAGCGATATTAGTCCTCTGTCCGGGCTTACAAATCTTCCAAATCTTCATCTTGGGAGCAACCTAATCAGTGATTTAAATCCTCTGTCTGGACTTACATCTCTTCAGTACCTTTCACTTGGAAGCAACCAAATCAGCGATACAAGTCCTCTGGCTGGACTTACAAATCTGCAGACTATAGATTTTAACTACAACCATATCAGCGATGTAAGTCCTCTATCTGGGCTTACAGATCTTCAGCAGCTACATCTCCTGAACAACCATATTAGCGATATTAACCCTCTGTCTGGGCTTACAAATCTTCTATATCTAGATATAGATGGCAACCCCCTCTCTTACGAGTCTATGCTGATTACGCGAAGCTGGGATTTACCATACGCAACCGGTTATTACAATAGTATTGCAGCGTGTTATCCAGAACCCCCACGTGGTGAAGAAGGCGTTAACCCAAATATCGAACTTGAGTGGCAGGCGAACTACGAATATTTGACCTCTCTGGTATATGAAGTTTATCTTGGTACCAGTCAGAGTTATCTTACTCTGGCAGGCGAAGGAACACTGGTGTATGGATATCTATATAGTTTTACTACTGCTTTGGAACCATATACTCAATACTGGTGGAAAGTAAAAGCTGTATCAGGAGATACTGAAATCTGGAGTGGACTCTGGTCTTTTACGACTGGGGAATATCAAGTTCAGTTAAATCCTCCTCAAAATCTTACCGCTACGGGTACATTCAATGCTGTTAATCTCAAATGGGATGAACCAAACCCAAACAGGCACTCGAGCCGATCTCAAACTGGTTATAGAATATATCGAGATGGAACAAACTTTGGCGACACCTCAATCAATGATACGGAGTATTATGATACGGATGTAGTATATGGAACAATATACCAATACTATGTTACCGCGGTATACGACGAAGGTGAGTCGCTTCCTTCAAACATAGTATCAGCCACACCACTGCTTCCAGTAAACGGGTTGGTTCGCCATTATTCATTTGATGGAGATTCAAACGATTCCAGTGGCGCCAATATACATGCCGAGGTTATAGGTGCGGCACTCACATATGATAGATTTGGAAATCCCAATAGTGCTTATAGTTTCGATGGATCATCATACCTGAAAGCAAGTTCGACAGGTCTCCCATCAACTGAGCGCACTGTCTCGCTCTGGTTCAAAGCGAGTAACCTGGATACCAATCCAAACCTTGTCGGTTATGGCGGAAATTATGGTGGTTCATCATGGCTAATGGGTATCAATCATTGGGGCAATCCGGCTTTCACTTTGACCAACCATGAAGGCTATAACACTCTTCAGTATTTCTATGATGTACAACCCCTGAATCAATGGTATCACTATACAATAACAACAAGCGATCAAGGCACAAAAATATATATTAACGGAATGGAAAGAGCATCGAACAGCACCTTTGTCGATAACACCTATGTATTCGGACGCGATTTAGCAATAGGCGCTTGCGTGAGTCCGAATGGAGAAGCTCCCTATGAAGATGGTAATGTTGGATACTTTGTTGGCAGTATTGATGATGTCAGGATATACAACAGAGCTTTGAGCCAGCAAGAAATTCAAAACCTGTTAAATGAGTTTGAGTTTGCCGGAGGTAGCGGTACTGCTCAAGACCCCTATCTTGTAGCAAATGCAGAGCATCTGAACAACGTCCGTAACTATTTGGGCTCGTACTTCAAACAGGTGGCAGATATCGATCTTGGTGTATCGCCTTGGAACTCCGGTGAGGGTTGGTTACCGATCGGAAACTCTACCGATAAATTTACCGGATCATACGATGGTGATCATTTCACTATTTCGGGTCTTTACATCAATCGTCCAGCCCAAAACTACCAGGGACTTTTCGGTTATGCCGATAATTCAACACTTACCAATATGACAATATTTGATGTGGATATACATGCCTACAACTGGAGTTCCTCTCTCATTGGCCGAGCCGACAACAGCGACATAACAGAATGTGCCAGCAGTGGTTCGGTACATGGCCAGGGCGGAGCTATCGGTGGTTTGATAGGTCAAATGTATTATTCGGTACTAACCTTGGGTTCCAGCTCTTCACAGGTTTATGGAGGTGGCTGGAGCATTGGTGGCCTGATTGGACGAACCGATTATTCCAGTGTGTATAAGAGCTATAGCACTGGCGACGTCAGTGGACATGGTATCATCGGTGGTCTCATTGGTTACATCCTGGCAAATTCATCTGTGTACTATAGCTTCAGCACAGGAAACGTGATGGGAAATGATGACTACCTGGGTGGATTTGCTGGAGACATATATAACAGTATGGTAGATAATTGCTATAGTACAGGCAATGTTGCTGGTAATAACGTAGGCTTTGTTGCAGGTTTTACCGGCGAAGTGGATAATGCCTCCTTAGTCAGTTGCTACAGTGTGGGAAGCGTAACAGGAGGCAGCGAAAACTACGGTGGTTTCGTTGGCTATAACACAAATTATTCAAGCTTTGCAAACTGTTATTGGAATATCGAAACATCTGGTCAGCAATTTTCAGCCGGAGCTGAAGGCAGAAGCACAGCAGAGATGACCTATCCCTATGCCACAAATACTTATGAGTACTGGAATTTCACAGATATGTGGGTTGCTGACGCGTCCTATGGAATCAATGGAGGCTATCCTTATCTGCAGTGGTATGCAGATGCACCCTCCCAGAATCCTCTCCCTGCCCATAGCCCAGTACCTGAGGACATGGCAACTGGTGTTCCGACAAACACACAACTGGGCTGGACATATACATCAGATCCCGCATATTTAGACCCCATCGGGTATAAGGTGTACATCTGGCAAGATGGTGAAGCAGGTCACTATTTCTATTATGATGGTGGACCAGGCACATACTTGGTTCCGTCCCCAATCACACTGGAGACCAATCAAACCTATAACTGGGTAGTGATACCTACTACTGAACAGGGAGTACACAAGTCTCTCTCCAGTAGAGCATCAGGAACTGAAAGAAACAGTCGTGGCGATGCGCTCGATTGTCCAGTATGGCAGTTTGATACAAACGTAGTGCCGACAATTGATATTGTTATCGGAACAGGAACCAGCATAAACACCACAACGGGAACACCAACACCGTATGGAACCTACTACAAAAACTTCCGCCAGCAGTATCTCTATACTGCCGATGAAATAATCAATGCGGGAGGATTTGCCTCCTCAATCTCGAGCATAGCGTTTAATGTCTCCGCTGTGAACAACTGTTCTCCGATGCCAAACTACACTATCCGCCTGAAGCATACAGACCAACAAGCACTCAGCACAACGTTCGAAACGGGCGAATACAGCACTGTGTTTGTACAGGATGGTTTCAGTCCTGAAAATGGATGGAACACGCATCAGTTCAGTACGCCCTTTGTCTGGAATGGATATTCAAACCTAATCGTCGATATCATCACTACAATGGTAAGCACCTACACTCAAAATGCTTCTGTCTATTACACCCCTACAACGGGAGTGAACACCTCCCTTCGTTACCATAGTGATACTGTGGACGCTGGTTCTGCAACTACCGGGACTCCTACTGTCAATAGAGCGAATATAAGACTCGGTCTTTATGCTTCGAATACTCCCATCCTTGTTGTTACACCCGATGTATATGATTTTGGAAGTGTATATATTAATAGCTCGGATGCCACAGCGATCAGCGTTTCAAACCATGGTGGTGGTGTATTGGAGATTGATGGTATCTACCCCGGGGGGAACCAGCATTTTATCGTGACGGATATCCCAAATCTACCTCTGTCATTGCAACCTTTAGAAAGCTTTACTTTCCAAGTGATATTCTCACCATGGGAATCAGGTACACACAATGAAACTATAGAGATAAGCTCCAATGCCGGCACGATAGCTGTACAAGTCTCTGGTACAGCCATTCAAGATACGGGAGAATACATCGTGTGGCAGGAAGACTTTGGCTCCACTGGAGCAGCTTTCCCTCCTGCAGGTTGGACCAGAATGGATGGTATTATTGGTGGAACTTACGCAAGCGGCTCTCAATGGGTTCAGGATGATTGGTTAAATATTACCACTCCTTCAGATAAAGCTGCCAAGATAAACATTTATGGTGCCGCTCTTTATGGCTGGCTTATCACTCCAGCCACAGATCTAACAGGAAACGAGTACAGGCTGGAGTTTGATCTGGCATATATGGCATGGAATACATCAAATCCACCCAACACTATCGGTTATGATGACATCTTTGCAGTTTTATTGGGTGATGGTGCTTCCTGGACAACAGATAACATCATCCGGCAATGGGACAATCAAGGTTCGGAATACATCTTGAACGACGTTCCTCACACCGGTACCAGGGTTTCAATCCCGATCAGTGCCAACGGACAGATGTATATAGCGTTTTATGCTTCTTCATCAGTTACTAATGCTGACAACGATCTTATGATAGATAATGTACAGCTCATTCGTACGCTAACAAGCCTACCCGCTCCCGAAAACCTCTCTGCCATACTGGACGGTCAAACTGTTTTACTGTCCTGGGATGCGGTTGATTATGCAACCGCATATAATGTCTATGGCTCTTCGACACCAGATATACCAGAAAGCTTTGTTTTGCTTGCAACTGCGCAAACTAATAGCTACATAGATAGTTCTGAAACCCTCAGTGAGGCGTATTACGTAACTGCGCTGAACGGGAATCTTGAGTCCGAGCCTTCGAATATAGCCTACGTCAGCAGGATCCAACCCATAGGCGCAAAACTATCGATTGACTATTCACAAAATGTTGCCCTGCTTACATGGGAAAAAATCCGCAATACCGACGAGTACCTTGTTTACCATTCGGAAGATCCCTATGCAGTATTTCCTGATGGTTGGACGGGTCCTATCCTTGTTACTGCGGATAGATTTGTAGATCCTCTGGCAAACAAACGTTTTTATAAAGTACTTGCCAGAATTCCTAATCCACGAAACAGTCCAATTGTTCCGGATTTATCTACCGGAAAACCCGGCAAAGCATCAAAGGGAGGAAAATAAAGTGATTAAGAAATTGCTTATCCTTGGAATACTTATCTGTCTTTCAGCTGTCGCCCTTGCTCAAGGGATACCCTATCCAGTTGATTCATCCGAATATGCAGAATTCAAACAGAGCTTGATTGGGACGATCCCCAGCGATGTATATTCGGCAAACAGGTTTACTGGCAATATGCCGACAATCAGCTTCCAAAAACAATCGCGAAACGGATTATTGGTCCCCTGGGATCAATCTTTTACCTTAGCGCTTGCTGGTAGTGATGATGGTTATACAAATGCCATTGAACTTCCATTTACATTCGATTTTTATGGCACAAGCCATGGCCATATTTATATCAACAACAATGGCAACATCTCTTTTGGTAGCCCTTATAGTACATTTACTCCCACGGGTTTTCCTATTGATGAGTTTCCGATGCTTGCCGCTTTCTGGGCAGATGTGGATACCCGTCCCGCTGCCAGTGGAAAAGTATGGTACAAGATAGAGAGTAATAGGGTAGTTGTGATCTGGAATGGAGTAGGCTACTACAGTAACCAGACCGATAAACTGAATACCTTTGAAGTGATTTTGACTAATGGCTCCGATCCACTAATAGGCATAGGAAACAACGTTGCCTTTAGCTATGGAGATATGCAATGGACCACGGGTAGTGCTTCGGGTGGCTCGAATGGTTTCGGAGGGACACCTGCAACGGTTGGGTTGAACAAAGGTGACGGAATAAACTATGCTCTGATCGGTAGATTTGACCATGAGGGAACCGATTATCACGGACCCCATGGCTCCCCAGGTGGAGTCAGCTACCTTGATTATCAGCTATATACTTTTAATACACTGCTCGGAAACAGCATACCCCCCATATTCCTGGGTGTACCCACAGCTCCAATAAACCTCCGGGATGGAGAAAGCATTGAGTTAACCATCAATGTAGTATCTTCTGTTGCTACAAACAACGTAAACGCTACCATAATCCACGATTTCGACAGCGGATTTGAGTATCAGGTTACAAGTGGCAATCCCTGCGTCATCCACATCTTTGTAAACGCAAACGAAGATAATAGCGGATCTCATCAGATAGTCATCATGGCGGAGGACGATGGTGAACCAAGCCTTAGTTCCCAGGCATCGTTTACTATCAATATCTACTCGTTTGACGAGTATGTCATAGCTGCTAATTACTCTACCAGAGATATCAGCGTCATCAACACCTCTAACAATGAGGTTTTTGGTCCTTTTCTTACCGGACTACTGGGACAGGGAGAGCTACTGGATATTGTGATCTCTCCTGATAGCCAGTTTGCCCTGATATCAAATTTTTCGGATTATACGGTATATCATCTGAATATCTCCAATCCCCTGGAACCATCTGTGATCGCATCTTATCGTCTAAACTTTGCCGCCGAGGATATTACGCTCTCCTATGACGGACGCTATGCCATCGTGGCTGATGGCGGGAATACCACCATGCTGGCAGTAATAGACTTGATCAGCCGAGCCACAGTGCAGCAAATCAATATCAGCCCCCATTATGCCCAGGGTGTCGCTCTCAGCGTAGATGGCAAGGTTTTGGTGAATGATTATCCCAATAATATGGTACATCAATACCTGTTTAATTACGACACAGGCCAGCTTGCCTATAGTGGTGTGTCTGTACCTGTATCGGGAGTTTTAAATACCAGCATCAGTCCATCGGGTGAATTCGCGATCCTGTGTGGGTCAAACCAATCGTCAACAATGTTAGTAAGATTAAACCCGGATAATACCATCACCGTTATGCAAACACTGGATATCCCAGGAACCCAATCTGCTATATACAGCCCTGATGGAAGCATTCTCGTTATTGGCCTGATTGGCACTTCACCCAATAGTGCCAGAATCTACAACGTCCTCCCCGATGGAAATCTTTCCCATATCAGTAGCCATAATCTGAGCTCTCAAGCGTCTGGTGGATTCTATGGAGTGGATGTAGCTGTGATCACAAGTGACAACTCCAAAGTTTACTTTGGTAATATGTCTTCTGACAGCATGGTAAACTATGTAGCCATGATAGATCGCAATACCGGCACTATCTCCCAGATTTCTACAGGAAGCCCTACCGGACTGGCTTTGGGCAGTTTTCGCCTTCAAGCTCAATTCACATATGAGTTTCCATCTGCCATCTATAATACTATGGTTCAATTCAGGCAATACTCCACGGGATCTCCCGATACTTACTTATGGGATTTTGGCGATGGTAACTACAGCTCTGAGCCAAATCCGCTCCATACATACGCTGCACCTGGACAATATCTGGTAAGCCTCAGTGTTTGGAAAGGTACGAGGATGAGCCAAACCAGCCAATTGATAGATGTCCTATCGAATGATAATATCGTATTTTCACTCGCCGGTTCACCATACTATATTGATAGTAACTTCGAGATCGATGCGGATCAGATATTAACCATCGAAAACGGTGTAATAATCAATTTTGCCTCCGGAACTGGGCTAACTGTGCATGGAACCTTCAATATCCAGGGAGCCACTTTATCCGGAAACCAAAGTACCGGTTGGAATGGTATCTTACTCGCTGCAGGTGCAATTCCGGTAGCATTTAACAACGTAAGTATGCTGAATGCGATCAACGGTTTGACCATCGACAACCTAAGCTTTACCATAAACAATCTGTTGATATCCCAGTCAGAGGGATTATCGACCGAACAAGCCATGGTTTTGATAGGTAATTGCAATCCGATCTTTAATGGATTGATTATCGAAAACTACAGCAATGCCATCATCATACAAAATGATAACAGCCGGATAACCTCTACTCCAGAGCTAACCAATATCAGGGTTCGAAATTCCACCGGAGGCTTGCGTCCTCAGAGCAGTGGAGTCCGGATTAGCGGATCCGTCGCAGCCAGAATACATGATGCTATCATTGAAGAGTATGATACAGGCTTGAAATACCTCGCTTCCGGAATCGAATACGACCGCACAACTCCTGTGCTATCCAATATCCGGATCCGAAATACCAGTGGAAGCGTACGGACTCCGCAAGTAGGTATGCTCCTCGATGGTTTGGAACGCGTAATAGTAGCTAACGATTCGATTGTAGGCTATCCTACCGGTCTGGAAATGAACTATCTCGATTTGAATGCGAGAGTAAATGCCACTCCGCTGCTTACCAATATCCGCGTCCGCAATACCAGTGGAAGCGTTCGGGAAGATGGTATCGGCATCCTCCTGCGGGGGAATATCAGTGCAGAGATGGATAACGTGGATATCGATGATTTCTCCACCGGAATGATTCTGCAAAACACCTATGCGGGAACAGAAGTTCGGGATACTACCACTCCGCTCTTAACCAATATCCGCGTTCGAAATACTACTGGCAGCGTCCGGGAAGAAAGCTCCGGCATCATCTTTGAGGGAAGTATAAATCCATCCCTAAGCTCGGTGATAATCGAAGATTATACCGAAGGACTGCTGTTCAATAATAGCTCCCGTAATCTGCGGGAAACATTCTCACCAGTTCTGACCAATATCCGCGTTCGCAATACCAGCGGCAGCGTCCGCTCAACTGGAACTGGAATAGTTTTCCGGGGTGCCTTGAATGCAGACCTGAACGACGTGGAGATAAATGAATATGGTACTGGCATCATTTTCAAAAACAATCTTGATCATGCCACCATTCGGGAAACGCTATCTCCTGTTCTGACCAATATCCGAGTGCGCAATACCAGCGGCAGCGTTCGGGAAGATGCGTATGGGATCGTATTTGATGGTCCCGTTAACGCTACCATGGA
>CAZWIS010000038.1:0-21619 GCA_964634275.1 uncultured Candidatus Cloacimonadota bacterium
ATGTCAATTTCCATTGCTGTTTTGCAAGCAGTTGCGTCTTGGAAAGATTAGTCATGAATACGCTTGATATAGGCTTGATATGGACAAAATATAGTTGATCGTAGCTTTGGAAAGCTAGAGGTAGCGGAGGATTCCGATCCTCCGACAATAGCATAGAAAAATAGTAAATAATAGTTTGGTAGATTAAGATAGATCGTAGCTTTGGAAAGCTACAGGTAGCGGAGGATTCCGATCCTCCGACAATAGCATAGTAAAATAGTAAATAATAGTTTGGTAGATTATGATAGATCGTAGCTTTGGAAAGCTACGCTACATGTAGCGGAGGATTCCGATCCTCCGACAATAGCATAGAAAAATAGTAAACAAAAGTATGGTAGATTAAGATAGATCGTAGCTTTGGAAAGCTACGCTACAGATCAAACTAAAAAAGAGAGGTACAATTTGAAAGCTGATGCCGCATCTATGAGATTTACTACTCCGGACAAGCTGGAGATTCGTCAGGGTGGAGGATGTATTTCCCTGTTTGGAATTCCGTTTTTTGGAGCTGGGATCTTTATGCTCCTTTCTGTAGCTCAAGTAATACCGTTTTCCAATGCCAGTGAGATTCCATTTTACGGCTGGTTGATTATGCTTGGTATGGGTCTCGTTTTTAGTGCCGTTGGTGCTGCAATGGTCTTTGGCCGGAGCTGGATAGTTGTGGATCGGGTTCAGAAACGGATCTGGACTGCCAAAGGGTTGCTAAGACCAATGTGGGGACAAAACTACGAGCTGGCAGTATATACAACGATAGTATTAAACGTGGAAAAGGGAGATTCTGATACCTCAGACCGATATGCTGTATCGCTGAGGAATGACCGTGCCGGAGGGGATATAGAGCTCTGGAGCAGCACGTGTTATGGAGATGCGCGCAAACAGGCGGAACTACTGATTGAGTTTCTAAAACTTCCTCTGGAAGATATCAGCACCGGGCAGAAAACACTTGTCAAAACCGAAGAATACATAGAAGGTAAGAGCATATTCAAGTACAATAGACCCGCAGTTATTCATGTCCCACAAAAGCTTCGCAGCGATGTCTCGCAGGTTGACGATACTCTCCAGATCAAAATCATGGGTAGAAGATTTGGTATGCTAAATCTCGTTGAGATCGTAATCCCACTGCTCATTTTTATCTTTTTACATAGGAATATCATTCCTTTTTTCAGAGTAACAAATACCCCGATCATGGTTGGCACCATCTTTGGCGGTTTTATCACTTTGTTTTTTGTTATCTTCCCTTTGATCGGAATTCTACGTAGTTTTATCCGCTCAATAACAGTGAATACCGTTGTAAGAGTATCGCCTGAAGTGCTGGCAATACAAGTGTTCTCCGGAATAAACAAGGGAAAAGTTTCTATCTCAAAAGATAGTATCGTGGGGTTTGACTATCATCTCTCAGAAAGAGAGCAACCCACTCAAGCGAGTAGTCTCCTTTCCGGAGGAATCACAAGCGGACAACAATATCCGCAGTATGATCCACCTCAATGGCTTTTGAAACTGGAGAGGAAATCCACTTCGAAAGGTGTCTTCATCAAGAGCAGAGAGGGATTGTATCAATTCGGAGAGGGCTTGACCCATGATGAAGTCAAATACCTATATTCTGTTGTTATGGAGTATGTGTGTGAGTATTGGCAGGATAAAACGAATGAAGGTTCATAATATGGAAAGCTTTTCTGAAAGCATTGCATATACCGGTTTTTTACTGGAGATTACTATACAAGCAGGAATCTTTGGCTTATTTATAGTTCTAAGGATCATTGAATGACGCTTTTATGGGAGCAATGGTTTAAAGCCATGCAAAAAAGCTATATAACAGCAAAGGAAACATTATGAAAGCTCTTATCATTGTAGTTTTTTTTATTATATTCATTGCAGTCTTGCCGGCTCAATCGCTGGAGCCGGAGTACGACATTGTAAACATGCAATCCATGATCAGTGTCGATAGTCTATACGCTCATGTCCAGCATTTGCAGGATTATCAGACTCGCTACTCATTGGCAGACAATCATCAGGAAATAGCTACCTGGGTATTTGACCAGTTTGAAAGCTATGGATTTACAAACACATGGATGCAAGAGTATCCGCTTCAGGGTACTACCCAGTATAATGTAATTGCTACAATCCAAGGTTATATGTATCCGGATATATATATCATCGTAGGTGCACATTATGATTCACAATCAACAAATTCCAGCAATTACGTTCTTGCTCCCGGAGCAGATGACAATGCCAGTGGAACGGCAGGAATGTTGGAGATGGCAAGAGTAATGAAAACAAGCGGTTACCAACCCCGGTGTTCTATTCGTTTCATCGGCTTTAGCGCTGAAGAAGGGTTGGGATGGGGTTCGACAGCTTACTGCGACTATGCCATTAGTGAAAATCACGACATCAGATTGATGGTTTGCTTTGATATGATAGCTTCCAACTACCCTGTTTCTACCGAATTCATTGTAGGCCCTTATCCAGGATCAGAGGAGTTCTGTGTAGAATCAATCCGTATTTCCGAACAATACTGTGCTTTGCAACCGGTTATGGGAACGATAAACATCGGTTCCGACAGCTATATCTTTTCGATTAACGATTTCGATGCCGTTTTGTTTATCGAACGCTATTTGAGCCCATACTATCATACCAGCCAGGACATCATCGATCATCTTGATTTTGAATACGCATCCCAAATTGTTCAGGCTGCATTGGCAACCACAGCAGTTTTTGCCAATCAACCAAGAGCCGTAGATGCCGTGAATGTACATGACACTGGAACGGGAAATTCATTGCTGGCAGTATGGGACAGTGTCCCTGATCCTTCGATTACGCATTTCAAAGTATATTACGGGAATCAGATGGACTCCATGATCTTTTGGCAAAACGTAAGCGAGAATTATTGTCTCATCGAAGGTCTCGAGGAAGGGCAGGACTATTATGTGGCAATAACATCCGTAAATGATGATGGCTATGAGAGTGTTCGGGTATACAACCATCACTCTCCACTCTCGATCCCCAGGCCACCACAATCGCTCTCCGATCTTCCCAATACATCATCGATTACGATAGCCTGGGAACCAAACAAGGAACTGGATATCGAAAGCTATGGCGTTTACCGCTCTTTGGGTCCGAATGGGAGCGTTGAATACATCGGGATTGTTGCTGCGCCAGACCATTCCTATACTGATGCAACTGTACAATCAAACGAGGAATACTATTATTATCGAACCTGTGCAATTGATTCGGACGGAAATCAAAGTCAATTCTCCGAAGCAGTTACCAGTCGTATGGTATCGCTGGATCGGGGGATACTGATAATCGATGAGACCAGAAATCCGGGTGGAGCCTCTCCCTTCCAGCCTTCAGACCAGCTAAGTGATGAATACTACAGTGAATTGTTCCAACGCTTTGTACCAGTGCACGATCTGGATCTGGATGAGTATTCCGGTACTTTGAGATTGGCGGATCTCGGGATCTATTCCTCTATAATGTGGCATGGGAACGACAACACAGATGTCGTCTACCCCTACGGGCTGCGGGATGTACTGAGGCAATATATCTACATGGGTGGCAAGGTTTTCTTCAGCCTCTACTTTCCCAGCAAAGCATTCGAACTAAATGCAGGATATCCTGCTTCGTTTCCTCCGGATAGCTATATGAATGAGGTTTTGGGAATAGCTGGAGTAGATTACAGGGTTGGTGCCCGATTCAAGTATGCGGTCCCGGATCAGGAAGATTACCCAATGCTACAGGTGGATAGCCTCAAAACTGTTACCAGCTGGCAGGGACATATCTTTGGCGTGGAGGGTTTTGAACCTGTAAGCCTTGATCATAATGTATTTGTCTATGGGTCCGATTACGGTTCGGATAGCATTCCAGGAGCACTGAATGGCATGAGTGTGGGGATACATCACTATTATGGTGCCGGGCAAGTTTTTTGTACCAGTTTCCCCCTCTACAATATGCAGTATTCCTTCTCCGAGGCACTTGTTTACAAAGTGTTTTATGAGTTGTTCAATGAGACTGTGGGAAATCAGGAACATCATTCGACAGCAGTATCCGGGCTGTCATTGTTACCGAACTTTCCAAACCCTTTCAACCCACATACGGCGATAGTTTATGATGTCCCCTCTGCCCAAAGAGTAAGGGTAGGCATATACAACTTAAAAGGACAGTTTGTACGAACAATGGTAGATGCAGACATCAAGCGCGGGAGACATGAAATAGTTTGGAATGGTGAGGATTACAGAGGTTCCAGGGTTCCCAGCGGAATCTATTTCGTCCGCATGGAGGGCAAGACGGGTAATTCTGTACGAAAGATTATGCTGATAAAATAGGCTCTCTGTTTATTGCGAGTTGATCCCGAAAAGCAATTGATAGGCACAAACGGAAAAGGCTACACCCACATTCAGTGAGTTTTTCCAGCCCATTACAGGGATGTCGATCACAGCATCACACAGCTCAAGAATGGATGCTGCTATTCCCAGGCTTTCATTACCCAATACCAGAGCAAGGGGATAGCTGACTGCAGTCGCAAAAACTGATTCGGCAGTTTCAGCAGTTTCAAGTGCATAAATGTTATATCCCATCTGCTTGAGCTCGGAAATGGCATCTGATGTATGTGGATAGTACTTCCAGGGGACGTGATCAGTGGTACCCATCGCAGTTTTTGCCAGGTTTGGATGCAGGGGAGTAGGCGTAATACCGCAAAGTAATATGTTTTTGATGCCCAAACATTCAGCAGTCCGAAAGATAGAGCCCACATTGAACACCGAGCGCAGATTGTCCAAGACTACAACGATCCGGGCAGCTTTTTCTATTATCACTGGATCGGCCAATCTTTTATGATCGCCTGTGCGGATCGGTATCTGGCTGTCTTTGCGGGTCTTGCCTTGCCGATCAAGATATGGTACGATAATCTGCAAAATGAGGTGCGGATCCATTGCATTTTTCAGCTGATTGATGATGATTTGTTGCTCTTCCGGTAGATTTGGCAGAGTGCTGCATTTGATCAGTTCCTCGATCACAGCCTGGCATTTATCCGCTTCACTCAAACTCAGTTCCAGCTTGTAGAGTAGCTTGTCCACTGTTGCCTTGAGAAGCTGGGGACTCATTGCCCGGAGCTTGGTTTCACTATAATGTGGAACGTTTTGCATCAGTAGTTTTTTGTGATAATCCTGGCTGCTGTGAGGATGTCGCTCACGATAAAATCGGGCTGAATATCCCAAGTATGGATATTGTTTACGAATTCATCCTTCCCATTACCCGTCAAAAGCAGGATGGTCTTTAGCCCGGCATTTTTGCCAAAGGCTATATCAGAATAGCGGTCTCCTACCATCCATGATAATTCAGCCTGAAAACTGAACTCACGCTTTGCCCGTTTGAACATTCCAATTCCGGGTTTACGGTCTTCGTGCTGGACGTTGTATGGCTCAATAATTCCGGTCTTGAAATAGGGGGAGTAGTACACTACATCGAGCTCCACTCCTTCATTGCGGATCAGTTCCTTCATTCTATCATGTACTGTGTCCAAGGTTTTGGTATTAAAATATCCGCGAGCAATCCCTGATTGATTGGTAACGATGAAGATCAGGAAACCTGCTTCTTTGAGAATCCTCAGCGCTTCTCCGGTATTGGGATATATCCTGTACTCATCTGGATTGGAGATATAGCCGTATTCATCCGAACTGATAGTTCCATCCCGATCCAGAAAAACGGCGCGGGATGCTTTAGTATCTCTTGTTGTCACGTGTCTGAAACCTCAATGCATCTGGTAGTGTGGTGTTGAAGAAGATGATCCTGTAATCCCAGTATTCGTTTCTGCGAGTGTAACTGATATCGATTTTCCAGCAATGCAGATCCCTCGAAAGATCAAAACTCTGGGAGAGGAGTTCACTGGTTTTGAGATTGTAGTAGTTTGAATAGCGGAGCGACCAGTTTGTAGTAATCTTGAGACTGGAGCTCATACGCAAGTTGTTGCTGACCGGTTCGAATGGGCTTTTGGGTCCTGACAGATCCTGAGAGATGCTGAGGCTCCAGCTTTCATCTGTCCGGGTAGTATTTGTCAGTTCCTCGGATCGCTGCTGAAGACTATCTGCAGGAAGATAGGCGTTGAAAAGCGTATTCTTTTGTCTGGGAAAGTAGTCTTTGTAGGGAAACGACCCGCTGAGCCGGAGCGAGTGTGAATAGTAAAAGCTGCGTAGATATGGATCCAAAAGCTTTACCCTATAAGGATCCTGGACAGTGGATATATCAGAATTGTATGCCATTCTGATATTGGAAACCCTATAGGCAGATTTCCCAAATCGCAGCTCATCCAATGAATACTCGGAAGGATTGAAGGATAAACGGTGTGAGATATTGGATACCTTTTTGTCTTCCTTTTCGAGATTGACAGAGGCTCCGCTGGAGAGAGAGAAGAGCTCGCTGATCCTTTTTTCGGTCTTACCGTCTTTGTCCAAGTACTTGAGCTGCCACTTTTGCCCTAAACTCATATTCAGGTTTCGACTCCGTTTTCCGGATGGCAAACCGATCCCTCCAAAGCTGTAGAAATCACTGTTTTCACTAAAATCCGGGGCATAGCTAAAGCCAAGAGAAGGCGTTATCAGATGTCTGATGGATTTGATTCTGGAGTTTTCAAAATTGCGCACGCCATAGATATTGAAATTGGCAGAGGAGCTCGCACTGTAATAGTTTCCACGTACCCATTTGTCTCCATTTTTATCACGATCAAACCAGCTTTCCTGATATGATACGCCATGGGCAAAATTGAGCCATCCTCTCAGTTTCCAGTTATAGCTCAGACCGGCTGTGTGTTTGAGGCCGATATTGTGTTGATTTAGATATCTGGTATTGGTAGTATCTGCAGGATCGAGGGTGTTATCCCAGATCAGATCCGAAAAACTATAGTCTTTTGCTGTGACCAGACCAGTGTGCGTAAGCTGAATAAAATAATTGGTGTTGAAATTTGTCCACCATGAATCCCGGGGGGTAGTCTCTGGATTCAGGAAGAATTCGTACAGAGGCCTTGACGCGAGACGGAAAGAGGCTGTGGGAAGAGTCAGGTTGATCCTGTCATTCTGCAAATCCTGTGTATACGTCGATCCCACATTGAGATACGAGCTTCCTATTGGCTTGCGGTACGAGGCGGAGGAAGTTACCTGCTGTGCCAGGCTTTGATTGATATCGTCGCTGCTTTCCCAGATCCTTTTACTGCTTACATAATCGATGTTTACATCTACAGCAGACTTATCTCCCAGGTCGTGATGGTGATTTGCCCGGATAGAATAGTCGTTGTTTATCGTAGATCCCTGTATTCTCCTTTGATAGGCAGTGTTGAAACTCCCATTGAATTCATAGCGACGTGTATATTGACCACTGAGAGAGCTACGCCAGCCTGTTTTTTCCATAATATCAAAAGCTGCCGTCAGGTCTGCATAATCTCCAAAGGGATAATAATATGCGATGTTGCGTACCAGCTTGCCATCATAGCTGTTATAGCTGGGTTCGGGCATCAAAAACCCTGGGTGCCGTCCCCGTTTGAGCGAGAAAGTCATGAAAGGAAAATAGAAAACTGGAAAGTGGTTTACATACATTACCACAGGTTTCCCCACTACTTTGTCACCTCGGTACATCCTCATTTGCCGAGCCCAAAACCAGAAGGCTGGTTCCAGATCATCACAAGTCGTAAACCTACCATTATCTACATCATAGGCATCTTTGTCCACTTTTCTAATCTGCTGCCCGTAATAGAAGCCTTTATCCATCCTGCTCAGTCCATCGCTGATCATTCCAGTCTGAGTAGCGACATCGTAAGAGACTTCTTTACCGATTAGAACCTGATCCCCATCCTGCATTACGGTGACTCCGTAAGTAAATGCCCTGTCTTTTTTTAGATCTATCCGAAGAGAATCGGATGAGATGGTTGAATCCTGATAGCGAATGCTGGTGTTTCCACTGAGAATAATCTGCTCCTCCGTGTAATAGTACGAGACGTTATCGGCAGAATAGAACAGTGAATCTGGCTTTGCACTGGATGACAGCAGTGAATCTGCTATTGGAACCACTGTCGAATCTGGACTCACCTCTCCCAAAGACTCATTCACTGAGCCCTGAGACCACAACATCAGTGTGCAAAGCAGTCCAATAACAGCTATCAAAATGTACTTTAATTTCATACAGTAATTCCAAATTCTCCCATTGGACATGGATTTGCTATCATCAATAATGTCAAGATTTTCATGCACGTAACACGCAAAATAGTATTTGACAAGCATGAAGCAGATCGATTTTTTGGGACGGAGCTGAAAATATTTCTCACTCAGGAGCTAATATGGAAATTTTAGTCAGGACATTGTCTGAAAAAGAGATTATGGATTATCGTGTTTATTCTTGGCCTATGTGGACTAAAGAAGTGTCGGAGTTTGACTGGCAGTATGATGCTACCGAAGATTGCCTGCTCCTTCAGGGAGTCGTAGAGGTCACTACTGCAAAGGGTTTTACTGTCACAATCCATGCTGGTGATTTTGTTACTTTTCCCCAGGGGCTTTCGTGTCGCTGGAAAGTACTGGAACCCGTTAAAAAGCACTATCGTTTTCGTTAAGCATGGCGCTTGTAATCCAAAACGTTCTTCCCCGCAGTCTGGCAGCCAAGCATGGAATCCAGGCTGGCGATATCATTGTTTCAATAAACGGAAACCGGATTCAGGATTTCTTTGATCTGCAATATTACAGCTCTGAGTGTGAGCTTGTCTTTGATTTGCAGGATCCCTCCGGAGCCTCCCGCGAGGTACGTATTCTCAGAGACAGCAACAAAGCTTTGGGGATCGAACCCGAGCCATATAATTGCCGCTTTTGTCAGAACCGCTGTATTTTTTGCTTCATCGATCAGATGCCTCCAAAACTACGCGAGACCTTATATGTAAAGGACGATGATTACCTGTATTCATTTGTCTTTGGGAACTACATCACGCTGACCAATCTGCGTAATGAGGATTTCCAAAGGATTATAGATCAGCACATTAGCCCGCTTTACGTGTCGGTACATACTACGGATTCCGGGCTTCGTAAATTGATGATGCGCTACCGTCAGGATTTTGAAATCCTGCGTTGGCTGAAAAAGCTCTCGGCAAAAGGCATCGAGTTTCACTTTCAGTTTGTCCTGGTCCCGGATTACAATGATGGCGAAACCCTAAAAGAGAGTATCCGCACTCTGTTGCACCCAAAGATCAATACCTTGTCCATCGGCTTGGTACCCGTAGGACTCACAAAGCATCGCAAGAATTTACCGGAACTGATACCCTATGACAGCAAGCGCGCATTGGATATTATCCAGATTTCCGAAGAGCTTTCCCAGGAGTTGAACTCGGATGATATCTTCTGTGCAGACGAGCTTTTTATCCTTGCCGGAAAGGAAATCCCACCTCAGAAGTATTATAAAGAGTATCCCCAGTTAGAAAATGGAATTGGAATGATTCGTCTGATGTTGGACAAATTCCGGCAGAAGAAAAGAACCTTCCTGAAAGATATCAAAGCCCATGCAAGTCCTTTGCTGATGGTTACGGGAGTATCTGCTTCGGTTTATATCAATCAGATCGCTGAATATATAAACAAAAAGATGGAAGCGGACTTTGCCCGTGTTTCCATAGTGCAAAATCACTTTATGGGAACTTCCATAACAGTCTCAGGACTGCTGACGTTTGAAGATATTTGTTCCCAGATCCATCCCCGTGATGGCGAAGTAGTAGCTTTGCCGGGAAACATCTTCAATCATGACGGACTCACTCTCGATGGTTATAGTCAGTTGGACTTTAAAAACAAACTGGGAAACAGCATCCTTGTAATAGATCATTTGTTTGACGACTGGGATTGGATCTGATATTCAAAAAGTATTTGACCAATTTTGACGCTCTCATTTACTGTAAAAAACATCAAAAACTTTGGAGCCGATCTTCTATGAATAAACGAGTGTATATACTGCTGGCATTGTCTTTTGCCCTGCTCTTTTGCTCCTGTATGAGTCAGGAAAGGAGAATCGAAAAGGCAAACCGGAATCTGGGATCAAAATCCAACCCCATCAAAATGTATTTTGTCCCTTCGATGGAAGCCGGCAAGGTAGTTACCAGCGGCGAAGCGATCGCAGCCCATCTTCATGAAGCCACTGGGTTTCATTTCAAAATAGCAGTTCCCACCAGCTATGCCGCCGTCATTGAAGCTCTTGGAACAAACCAGGCTGACATTGCCTGGCTCTCTACCTATGCCTATATATTGGCCAAGCAAAAGTACAATTCCGAAGTAAGATTGATGACCGTACGTAATGGACTAAAGGCTTATCGGGGACAGTTCGTGGCTGCATCCAATAGTGGGATCAATTCCATTGACGATATCCAGGGCAGAGTAATAGCCTATACCGATGCTGCCAGTACTTCCGGATACATCTATCCTTCCGCCATCTTGAAACAAAAGGAAATCTCTCCAAAAGACTTCTTTTTTGCGGGAGGCCATCCTCAGGCAATACTTTCCGTTTATAGCGGCAGAGCTGATGTAGCATGCACATACTGGTCTCCTGAGGATGAAACAGGAAAGCCAAAGGATGCCAGAGAAAAGCTTCTGGAAACTCATGCCGACATCTTTGAGAGGATCAGTATCATCGGTTTTACAGATTGGATTCCAAACGATACCGTCACCTTCCGCAAGACCATTCCCAGTGAGATAGAAAGCACTATTGTCGATGCCCTGCTTGCATTTTCCCAATCTTCAATCGGCAAAGAAACCTTAAAGGCTCTCTATGATATCGATGGTCTTGAAATCGCCTCAGATGCTGATTACGATGTAGTACGCGCCACCCTCAAAGCCCTGAACATGGATCCAGCGGAGATGCTGAAGTAACAATGAATATTCTGCAGATAGACAAGCTTCGCAAGACATACGACAAAAAGGTTTGGGCTTTGGACGAGGTATCGATCGAGGTCAAGAATGGAGATTTTGTAATTCTATTAGGCCTGTCCGGATCAGGCAAATCTACTCTGCTGAGGTGTATAAACCGTTTGGTCGAGCCCAGCTCCGGATCCATAGTCTTTGATGGCAAAAACGTTCTCATGGCGCCACAAAACGAGCTAAGAGCAATCCGCAAAGATATTGGAATGATCTTTCAGCAGTTTAACCTTGTAAAAAACCTCAGCGTAATGACGAATGTCCTGACTGGACGACTGGGGTACCACTCCATTATCACTCCCTTTAGCAAACACGACACCGAACTCGCTATGCACAATCTGAGTCGTGTGGGGCTCACCGATTATGCCTCAAGAATGGTGAAGCAGCTCTCCGGAGGCCAGCAACAGCGAGTAGCCATCGCCAGAGCATTGATGCAGGAACCAAAAGTAATACTGGCCGACGAACCGGTTGCCAGCCTCGATCCTGCTACTGCCGATTCGATTATGCAATACCTGGGAGAAATAAACCAACGAGACAAGATTACAATCATCTGCTCCCTCCATTTTCTGTCCCTTGCCCGCAAATATGGAAACCGGGTATATGCCCTCAAGGATGGAAAATGCGTCTATGAAGGCATCCCCACCGATATTGACAATGCCCGCTTCAAATCTATCTACGGGCAGGACGCTCAAGAAATTGACATCCAGTAAATTCCCAGAGACCATTGGAAAATGCCCGAATCATTCCTTTTTAGCTTGATCTAAACGACTCTAAGAAGCCCTAATGACTTGTACCTATCCAATGATTGAAGACCGTTGAAAATATCTTCCTGTATCACAAATCGGAGTGGTTTCAGCCAATTTTGAGTTCTTAAACAGCCATCTATACCCCCCTCTTTTTTTGCCCATTCCCCGAATAATCTACTATCTTTGTGCAATTCAAAGGCTTGGCAAAAAGAAATCTATTGACATGCCACACCATAGCTATCAGTATGAGTTCAAAGGAGTTTGATATGAATACTATTACTATGAAGCCCGAAGCAGATCTTAAGCGATTGTGGAATTTCTGCTTGCGGTTTTTCTTATTCCTGTTTGTTTCTCTTGCCGTAGTGCTCAGTTTTGTAGAAGTCCCTATGATCCTGATCGGCGTTATTGTTATCCCCTTGGTTATTGTGTTGTTTCTGGTAGCATTGTATCTCCCAGCTTTTTACAAGACACTTCTATATACCATGACAAACGAAGCTGTCGTTCTACGAAAAGGAGTATTCTGGAAGAAACAAACCACCGTCCCCTACCACAAAATCACTCACATTGATCTCACCCAGAATCCCTTGGACAGGCTATATGGATTGTGGTCTTTGCATATTCAGACAGCCGGTGCGGGAGGCCAGCAGGGCACCACTGCAGAGATCGTGATCGTAGGAGTCAAAGATGGTGAGGGTTTCAAAGACCTCATCATGAACAGGGTAAAACAGCTATACAAGGTGGACGAAGTAATTCCCAGAAGTACCGAATCTTCCACCAGCGAAGGAGAAATCCTGCAATCCATTTTAGATGAAGTGATCGCCATCCGGCAAAACATCAGTAAATAACCCCCATATTTATCACAAGGAGAAAGACATGAAACGCATTATTATTCTGATCCTATTGTCAGCCCTGTTCACACTTGGGCTCTTTGCTCATCCGGCAAACAAGGTTACAGCTTCTTTCAATGCCGAAACATCTATATTGACAGTCGAATACGAACACAAGGTAAACAACGCAAACGATCATTTCATCAATAATATCACCGTGTCTCTCAATGGCAGGAAAGCGATAGAACAGCTCCTCAGTCTGCAAGAAAGTGCGGCGGGTGGTACTTTCATCTACAAAATGCCTGGCTTGAAAAAGGGTGATAAAATCGCTGTACAGACCGAATGCAACAAAGGAGGCAAAAAGTCCTCCACAATTACCATTCCATAGAGTATCGTTAAAAGCATTGCTAACATAAGCTATTACCATAGGATCTGCTGATGAAATCCATCTATCTCGTTTTGTATGTCCTTTTCGTTACGACAGCTCTGTTTGCATATCAGAATAACGGCCTGGGACTGGTAACGCCTACCTCTCTGTATGAGGACGAGGCAGAGCTTAGCATTTGCCATCGCTTTTATGGAGCGATAGATAAGGACATTTGGGATACCTTTTTTGGTATGAATAATGGGGCAAACATCAGGCTGGCATACCGCCAAAGCCTGATCTATAATATCGAACTCAAAACCGCCTATGAAAGGGAGCAAAAGCGTTACGAGGCAGGTACATCATTCCGTTTCACCCCATTTGAGACATTCGTTCAGGCTCAGCTCGATCTGTCCTATATATCCTTTATCGATCCCGGTGCTGCGCAGCGAAAGAAAAACTTTGTATATCTGCTTTCTGTTCAAAACAAGGTCTTTAGGAATAGATTCAGCATTTCCACCAATATCGGTTTCGATGCTTATTATGAAAGGTTGATCAGTGGTATTGGATTGAGTATCATCCTCTTGGACAAGATGACTCTGATAGGAGAATATTACCCCGTGTGGGACAGGAATAGCGCAGCAAACGACTTGAAAGAGCTCCTTGGCAGGTATGATGCTTTTGCCATAGGCTTAAGGTTTGAAACTGAGGGACATCACTTTGTCTTTCTGGTATCAAATTCTGTGGCTGTCAATCCTTTCGATCTCTCCATAGGAACAGATCAATCCCGCCTTGGTTTTGGTTTTAATATCCAACGAAAATTGAGGTATTAAATAAATCTCGTTATCCTGATTTCGGATTACATACTGTAACTCCACTGTAATAGACAGGTAAACTTACATCCGTTCAGATCATGCAGCGTTTTGACATCAATCATTAAGACCGTTGAACGTTTCTTCCGGCATATCAAATTGGTTGGTTTCCTACCATTTTAAGCGTATTTAAACAGTCATCTATACCCGCCACCCTCTTTGCATGGGAGATCTTCCCCAGACCAGAATAATCAACAGTCTTTATTTGCATTTTCTGTTAGATCGCTTATCCTATTCTAATAAGAATCATTATTATTTAGGATGAGGTATGGCATTACATCATTATGTCAGACAGAAAGTAAGAAGTTTTATCGAAAAGGCAAAAAAGGCTGGAATCAAGGTAACTCCACAGAGACTGGCCATACTTGAAGCTGTAGTTTCCACTGCTGAGCATCCTACAGCTGATGAGATATATCGTTCACTTCAAAAATCACATTCGACTCTATCGCTTGACACAGTATACCGTACGCTCTGGATGTTGAATGATCTGGGGCTTGTAGATACCGTGAGCGCTCGTCGCGAAAGCGTTCGTTTTGACGCAAACCAAAATCATCATCACCACTTTGTCTGCATCAAATGCGGCAAGATCAGAGATTTCGAAGATCAATCATTGAATGCTATCGTGATCCCTCCACAAATCGAACAATTTGGTACTGCATCATCGATGCACGTCGAGATCAGGGGGTTGTGCACTGAATGCAAGAAAGATGAGGATGCTTCGCATAATCTACATCACAACTAATGATAATACAAGGAGAAAACCTATGAAAGACAAGAAGAAAAAGCTGACCACTGTAGCGGGTGCACCTGTACCAGACAACCAGAACATTTTGACAGCAGGTAAACGGGGGCCATTACTGATGCAGGATGTATGGCTCATGGAAAAGCTGGCACATTTTGACAGGGAGGTCATTCCAGAACGTCGGATGCATGCCAAGGGCTCGGGTGCTTTTGGCCATTTTGTAGTTACACATGATATTACCCAATACACCAAAGCAAAGATTTTTGCTGATGTAGGAAAGAAGACTGATGTATTTGTCCGGTTTTCAACTGTCGCAGGGGAAAGGGGTGCTGCCGATGCAGAACGTGATATTCGCGGATTTGCTGTCAAGTTCTATACTGAAGAAGGGAATTGGGATCTAGTTGGAAACAACACTCCGGTATTCTTTATTCGTGACCCGCTCAAATTCCCAGATCTGAATCATGCCGTAAAACGTGATCCACGTCATAACATGCGTAGCGCAAAAAACAACTGGGATTTCTGGAGTTCATTACCTGAAGCATTACACCAAGTTACGATTACTATGAGCGACAGAGGTATTCCGCTGTCTTACAGGCATATGAATGGCTACGGATGTCACACTTTCGCCATGTATGACAAAAATAACAGGAGAACATGGGTCAAATTTCATCTCAAAACTCTGCAGGGAATCAAAAATCTAACCGATCAAGAGGCAGAAATACTGGTCGGGAAAGATCGTGAAAGTCATCAGCGCGACCTATATGAAAGCATTGAAAAGGGTGATTATCCACAGTGGAAGATGTCGATTCAGGTGATGAGTGAAGAAGATGCAAACAGGGCTCCATTCAACCCCTTTGATATTACCAAAGTCTGGTCCAAGAAACAATATCCTCTGATCGATGTAGGCATATTGGAACTGAATCGTAATCCAGAAAACTATTTTGCAGAAGTAGAACAAGCAGCTTTTACACCTGCAAACATTGTTCCCGGTATTGGTTTTTCGCCAGACAGACTCCTCCAAGCCAGGTTGTTTTCTTACGGAGACGCCCAAAGATATCGTTTGGGAGTAAACCATCATCAGATTCCGGTTAACAAGCCAAAGATCGAGGCACACAGCTATCACAGGGATGGACAGATGCGCGTGGATGGTAATTATGGCAGCACCTTGGGATACGAACCCAATAGCTACGAAGAATGGCAGGAACAGCCGGAGTTTGCCGAACCGCCATTACCTCTTGAGAGTCCTGCCGATCATTGGAATCATCGTGAGGACGATGATTATTACAGCCAAGCCAGAGCCCTATTCCTTTTAATGACTCCCGAGCAAAAACAGATCCTCTTTGAAAACACGGCACGGAATATGGGAGATGCTCCAAAAATGATAAAGTTACGCCACATCGACAACTGTCTGAAATGTGATCCTGATTATGGTAAGGGAGTGGCAAATGCTCTTGGAATCCCTATGAGCGAGATAAACAATTAGGTAGCCTTAGGGATAGATCATTTGGATTCTATGACATTGATAAAACAGGAACAAAAGGAAGTAAAATCAAAGCCCCGCCAGATCTGTTGGGTCTGGCGGGTTATTTGTTATATTGTAGGTATTACTTCATTGGGGTTGGCAATTTTGGGGCTGATATTGCCTCTATTACCTACCACACCATTTCTGATCCTATCCGCTATATGTTTTGCAAAAAGCTCTATCCGCCTTTACAATTGGCTGCATTCAAACAGGTTTTTTGGCAAAGAGCTGAGCAGATATCGCAATCGTGAAGGCATACCACTGCGTTTAAAAGTTTATACTCTATCACTATTGTGGATTACGATCCTCTCCTCAGTCCATTTTTTTGTAGCACCAGATCGATTATTGATCAAGATCCTTTTGGTCTTGATAGCAACCGGTGTATCATTTCACGTCCTTATGATCAAAACCTATCGTGCATCCAAGAAATGATTGGGAGGAAGCGCAATCAGACTCAAGGGCTTATTTTCTTCCCTTTTCCTCCGCTACGTCCGGGAGAACTATCGTAAACCTCTGTATTCATGTATAATACTGCGATGAAGTCCTTGTCGAATCTGCCATGAAAATAGCTATGGATCAGATTGACGTACTGGACTACCTTCTTTTCATAGGCATTTAGCTTTGGATCAGCCGGATGCAATATCCGGGCAATTTGCTTGATCTTGTAGGTGGGGATATCCATAAAAACGGTCACACAAGCTGGATTGAGCATTTGGTTGATAAAGGTCTGGGTCGCAAATCCCGGTTCCGAATATAGCTCCAGAGAAACCAGGCGGTCCGGGGCAAAATACTCCTCTGCCTTTGTATAAAAATCTTCCAGGATATTCAGCCGATTTTCCAATGGTGAATCCTTTGTCTCTGTCAACAGCTTGATCAGATCGTCCATTATTTCTGCTTTGGGAACAAACCCCATCCCTTTGATAGCATTGTTCAGCTTGAATCCGGAGTCCTCCCGCGCCTCTCCGTAGGTGGCTACAATTCCATTGTGCGGACCCGCGAGGTTTGGTCTGCTCGTTGCTTCGCTACCCTTTTCCAGCATTTCCCGAAAAATTTCGATATACTCCATCCTCCGGTTACGGTTCCAATCCCAAAAAGATTGGGGAAAGCTCACCAGTGGAAAGTCTTTCCATTTTCCATCAACTTTTGCTTTCACAATTCTGGTACCATCGGTTGGAGTTTGAGCTGTTTTTTGGACACAGTAGCCATCCTTCCAGAATGAATCCGGTTTTGCGGCTGCATAAAGAACGTTGATACTAAGCGACGTAAGAAGCGAAAAGGCTATAAACACTATTATTTTTTCCATTTTCATAGAATATGCAGATTCGGAACTGACGTCAAGGTATTTTTGTAGAGGAATATGAAAAAGACCGTTGAATAATCGGTGCATGGGGCAGCAGCCCATACCCCGATTATTCAACGGTCTTAGTTATTGTTGGAGGATCGGAATCCTCCGCTACTAAAACTCATATCTTGCATGTATCTCACCTATATCAAGTGTATCTTTGAATACACTTGATATACGCTTGATATAGGCTTGATATAGGCTTGACCCCCAACAAAAAATAGCCGTCCTGAGACGGCTATCGATAAAAGGTTGGTAGCGTTATCGGCTTATTCGCTGATGGCTTGGACGGGGCAAGTAGAAATACAAGCTCCGCAATCTATGCAAGTAGCTTCATCGCAAACAGCTTTGTCATCCACCATTTCAAGAGCGCTGACAGGGCAAACTGCAACGCAGGCACCGCAACCGATGCAGGCATCTTTGTCAATCTTAACGGCCATGGTAAGACTCCTTTGAATTTTGCGCTATGATCTGACCAGACTCTGAAAAGTCAAGGATTTTATTTCTGTGCCTTTGCCTGATTGGCTACTGCTGCCTCTGCCCGTGCTACTTCATCCGCATCAGCAAGGTAATAATCCCGGATCACGCTGAGGTCTTTGTCAAATTCATAGATCAAAGGGATCCCAGTCGGAATATTGAGGCTTACAATGTCCTCATCGCTGATTCCCTTGAGGTATTTGACGATGGCACGGAGGCTATTGCCATGAGCTGATATGATCAATCTTCTTCCGGCACTGAGCCTTGGGATGACCACCTCGTTCCAGAATGGTATGGTCCTGGCACAGGTATCCTTTAGCGATTCACACAGAGGAATCTGTTCGGGACTCAGATGCGCATAACGAATGTCCTTGCCGGGGTATCGGACATCTGAAAGTTCCAAGGCTGGGGGGGGCACATCAAAGCTCCGTCTCCACATAGTAACCTGTTCATCTCCATAGCGGGCAGCTGTTTCTGCTTTGTTCAAGCCTTGCAGGGCTCCATAGTGTCTTTCGTTCAATCTCCAGTCCTTGTGAACCGTCAGCCACATGGTATCCATTTCGTCCAGAGTGATCCAGAGGGTACGGATTGCTCTTTTGAGTACCGATGTCCATGCTTCATCAAAGACAAATCCCTCTTCCCTGAGTCTCTTGCCCGCTGTGTGGGCTTCCTGGAGTCCACGCTCGGAAAGGTCTACGTCCGTCCAGCCGGTAAAGAGGTTTTCCTTGTTCCAGAGGCTCTCCCCATGGCGGATCAATACTATTTTGTACATTATTTATCTCCTTTGCAATCAATCACATCAGGCTTGGTTTTGTATATGATGGCATCTTCTGTATATTCGGTATAACGGGCGAGGATAAAGAAGAAGTCCGAGAGCCGGTTGCAAAACTCCAATACCGCTGGTGCTACTTCCTCAGCTCTGGATAGTGCTATTACCCTGCGTTCCGCTCTACGGGCGATGGTTCTACAGATATCCAGCTTTGCCGATGCCGGGATGCTGCCTGGGATTACAAAACCCTTTAGATTGATCTGTGCTTCGTAATTGCGGATAATGTTCGTGATTTCCTCTGCATCCGAGAGGCAAATAGGGATTACGTATTCCTTGCTTTTGGATGCAAGCTGCCCCATCACACGATAGAGCTTGTTTTGGATATCGACCAGCAAGGCGACCACTTCAGCTTGTTTGACCACATGCCTGGCATCCCCAATGTGGGCATCCAGCTCGTCGAGGGAACCATAGGCTTCGACGCGCAAATCGTCTTTGAAAACCCTTTCCCCGCTCCACAAGGAGGTTTGTCCCTTATCTCCGGTTTTGGTAGTGATGCTCATAATACCTGTCTCCAGATTGCTTTTGTAATGGATATTATAACCCGGTATTACTTCATTGCTATGATGGATATCTCGACTAGGCCATCTTTTGGTAAGCGGGCTACTTGAACCGCTTCCCGGGCAGGATACGGAGTGCTGAAATGCCGGGCGTAAATCTCGTTCATGGTGGCAAAATCGTTCATATCCTTTAGATAAACGGTTACTTTGACTACGTTTGTAAATCCCATTCCAGCCGCTTCGAGGACAGCAGCGATATTGCTAAAAACCAGATTGGTCTGCTCGACAAATGTCTGAGCCATGTTTCCTGTGTAGGGATCGATACCGAGCTGACCAGACATAAAAAGGGTGTTGTTTCGGATTACAGCCTGGGAATATGGTCCAATTGCTCCCGGGGCGCGATGTGAATTAACAGCTTGCATTTTTTCTCCTTATAAATCGTGTTGCAATGCCTTTCTGGCGATCAGGATTTCACTGATTATATCGCTTAGCGAGATGTAGTCCTGATGTTCCTTTACGAGGTTTCGGATCAGGACTTTTCCTTCGCGTATATTGTCGTCCCGAAGGATAATCATCAGTGAACATGCCTTTCGGAGGGCATTGGTAATCTCTACCTGAGTATCGGCATTTTCGGCACTGAGGATTGTAACTATATCGTGGGTATGCAATTCCTGGGCGATTTGGAGCATCATGATCTCCAAATCTGTACTCTGGGAACAGATGTATATACAAAAGGGCATCCTGGAAGGCCGGAAAATCTGGCGTGAATCCAGTACTTCAAAAATCGTATCCAAATTGAGGTAAAATCCCACTGCCGGGATGTTTTTCCCCGTGATTTTACTGGAAAGATAATCGTACCTGCCACCCCCACCGATGATCAAGGGTTTCCCTTTGTGTTCGATGATAAAATCAAATACCGTCTCGTTGTAATAGGAAAAGTTCTTGAAGAGGTAATGATTTACCTGATATTGGTTGGCAAGGTTCGCCTGGATCTTTTTGACGCGGTTGAAATTGAGCTTGCATTTGTCACAGAGATATTCCTGGATGCGTGGACCCTGTTTGGTCACATGCTGACAGGCGGTCTCCAGACATCGGGTATCTGCCAGAGGGTTGTTGAGCAGAGTATCAAAGCAGCTCTGGCAATAGTCCTGCTTGTGCTCGCTGAGATGCTTTCTCATATCATCAAAAAAGATTTTGCGGCAAGTGTCGCAGCCATAGCTATTGATCTCCAGACGTGTATCATTCAAGCCCAGTTCGTGGCAAAGCTTCATCCCCAGGCTGATGACTTCATTTTCGGACAGGATGCTATCACTGCCCAATAGCTCCACACCCAATTGATAAAACTCCATCGGATTGCGGTCTTTGTCCTTGCGAAACATTGGCCCATGATAAAACACACGGTGGATTTCGCCATCTTCGAATATCTTTGCAGTGTGATGCAGAACGCTGATGGTACCTTCCGGCCGCAGGCTTAGCAGGCTGATGTTATCGTCCGGAGCACAGAGATTTAGCACCTGGCTAACCACATTATCCGCTTCCCTGGTATCCATCAGAGCGGTTATACCATCCCGCAAAACGCTGTAGTCCTGTAACACCGAAAGCCGAATTTCCTGATAATCATACAAGAAAAGGACTTTATCGACCTTGCTCTCTATAGACTTCCATTTCCAGACATCTTCGGGCATGAATTCATGAAAGCCATTGCTTGTTTTTGCCATCGTTGCTCCTATGGATAATATCCCAGGACAGTTGCATCCGGATATTGGGGACGTGCCCGATTATGTTGTAGTGATTGGGTACAGACGGCAGGCTTTTTTGTGGCAACTATCAGGCATCAATCCACTTCCATACCCGTGCAACGGTCTGATCTGCTTTATTTCTGCACTCTGATTCCGCTTTGATTTTTGTCAATACAAAAAGTGCTAACGGCATGTTGTGATAGCGATACAATAGACCATTGCATGATGGGGGTATGTGGTAGCGCAGCATAGAATAAAAGACCATTGAATAATCTGGGCATAGGGCAGATCCCCATACGAAAAGGGCGGTAGGTGGGTATAGATAAAAAGATCGTTGAATTATCGGGGTATGGGGCAGCGCCCAATACAAAAAGGGTGGTGGGTGGGTTTAGATGACTGTTTTTGTCTGCTCAGATAAGCTGAAAAGACACCGATTTATTATTGATTAAGACACGTTCAACGGTCTTATAAATGTTTTTGTGCGCTCAAATTGGCTGAAAACCGTTTTACTGTGTTGGATTACACGTGCTGCGATCATCGGAAATGAATGGCTGAGACATCCTCGCACAATGCCAATGAACAGAAAATCAATACGGGATTCACAATTCAGGCATTATTTGATTATTGTTATCTTTGCTGTGTTTATAGTCTTGTTTGCCGCGACCTTTACTATATATGTACCGGATGCAAGCGGCCTGTTATTATCATCC
>CAZWIS010000039.1:0-21407 GCA_964634275.1 uncultured Candidatus Cloacimonadota bacterium
TTGTCACTCTGCTTTCTGCATCAATCGTGAGTATCATTTATTCCTCCAATCTCATCATCATCTAAACAAGATACTGATGGATTCTTCTATATGTATTTTTTTTATTGCTATTGCAAGCATCTCAGCGATAGACAACTGAACTATCTTTGCCGATCTCTTCTTCTCGTCTGTCAGAGGTATTGTATTAGTGATAAACAGTTTCTCTATTGGTGAATCTTCCAAGTTTTGAGTAGCATTCCCTGAAAGAACTCCATGAGTACAAGCAGCGTATATCTTTCGAGCCTCACGGTTCTTGAGCTCGTGAGCAACCTTGATAAGGCTACGACCAGTATCTATAATATCATCAAATAGGATCGCTGTTTTGCCTGCTACATCTCCGATTATATTCAAACATTCAGATTGATCATTGTTGCCAGTACGCCGTTTATCACCGATAGCAAGACTGCAATCAAGTCTTTTCGCGAGTGCCCTGGCTCGGTTTGCTCCTCCAGAATCTGGAGAAACTACAACAATATCTTCAAGTTTTAATATGCTCTTAAAGTACCTGGCAAAAATGGGCACTGAAAAGAGATGATCTACTGGTATATTAAAAAAACCTTGAATCTGTTCTGCGTGTAGGTCAACGGTTATAACCCGGTCAGCCCCCGCTATGGTAATTAGATCAGCTACAAGTTTTGCAGTTATAGGTACTCTTGGTTGATCTTTTTTATCTGAGCGAGCATAGGCATAATAGGGTATAACACAGTTGATCCTCTGAGCTGAAGCTCTTTTTAATGCATCTATCATGATTAGTAAATCCATCATGTTATCATTCACAGGAAAGGATGTCGGCTGGATAATAAAGACGTCGGCACCACGCACGTTGTCATTTATCTTTACAAAGGATTCATCATTGGAAAATTTGAATAGTTCAATATCTCCCAATGGTATTCCAGCATACCTTGCTACCTCTTCAGCCAGAGGTTTATTTGCATTTCCGGTTATCAGCTTTAGCTTTGAAAACATTTTCTGTACTCATCTCTAGATATGGTTCTCGTAATTCGACTCCAAATACCCATGTGTTGCATCTCTTTCATACAGTTTTGCAACGCTACATCACTATCAAAAACCCCAAAACAGGTAGCTCCACTACCACTCATTATGGCATACTTTGCACCACAACGTTCGAGATGCTTGATCATATTATCCACTTCTCTATATTTATATCTGACAGCTAACTCAAGCCTGTTAAAGCCTTGATAATCATCTATGCTCAAAAACTCGGGCAAATCACGAACTGTAGGTGGTATCTTACATAGATCATAAGCGGTCTTGCTGGATATCCTGATACCAGGATTGACAAGCAATATATGATCTATCAAAATATCGTCTACTAATCGTATCTTTTCGCCCCTATTCGACCCTACTGCAGTTCCACCATAAAAGAAATAAGAGATATCGGATCCAAATCTGGTAGCGATACTCTCAAGCTCCTCTATAGGAAGGTTCATTTGCCATAAAGTGTTCATGGCTAAGAGCGTCATAGCAGCATTACTGCTGCCTCCACCCAATCCAGCTTCAATCGGAATATTCTTTTGAAGGAATATCTCCACACCGCTATTAGGTTTATATTTTTCAATAAGATAGCTTACAATTCTATAAACTAGATTATTCTCTGAAATCAGTTCTGTCACGTTTGACCACAATTTTAAATGGGGCTTTTTTGTCAAAGTAAATCTGAGTGTGTCATGCAGATCAATACTGCTGAACACAGTATTGATCTGATGATAGTTATCTGGTAGCTTCCCAGTTACCTCAAGAAACAGATTGATTTTTGCGTAAGAAGCGATTAACATTCTTTTTCTGTTTTTTGGGAACTTCGTCTCCATAGTAATAATAGTAGTAATAATAGTAGTAGTAATAGTAGTTTTGTTTGCTATAGTACTTTTGTACATAGATGCTGTTCACTATGATACCATCAATTTTACTATCGATGTTTTCCATCAGTTCCTTCGTACGTTTGATGATTCCTTTTTCAGTGAACCCGCAGCGTATAACCACGAATGTCATATCTACTTTCTTCGAGAGAATGAGTGCATCAGTCACAGCAATAACAGGAGGAGTATCAAAAAGAATGTAATCGTATCGTGCTTTTAACTCGTTCAACATTTGATCCATGCGTACTGATGAGATCAACTCTGAAGGATTTGGGGGGACAAAACCGCTTGTTATCAAATCTAGATTCATGATCCCTGATGGTTTGATAATCTGTTCTATAGATACGTCAGAATCGATCAGATAATCACTCGATCCATTTTCTTTATCAACACTGAATTTATTGTGAATCATAGGACGTCTCAAGTCAAGATCCACGAGTATAACTTTGGCACTCATTTGAGATAGTGTAATCGCAAGATTTACAATCGAAGTTGATTTACCTTCTTTTGGTCCAGATGAGGTTACGAGCATAGACGTCGACCCTTCTGGCTTTTTGGCAAGTATATTGGTTCTTAACGTCCTATATGCTTCTGCGATTGGTGATTTCGGGGCATAATGAGAAACAAGCTGCATCATGACATAGTGCATAGATTTTATTAGTTGATCTTTGTTTTCGCCTTCAGCTTGTTCGATCATCCTGTTGAATTCCTCAATTTTTGATTCAGATTCTTGAATTATTGGGATTGTCCCTACTATAGGTAAACGAACAAAAGTCTCCATATCTTCGAGAGTACGAAGCTTAGTATCGAGAGAATGAACCAGAAAAGCTGCACCAATCCCGAGCCCTAATCCAAGGATAATTCCAACAAGTATGTTCATTGATACTCGTGGTTTAATTGGGATAGTTGGCCTCTCTGCATATTCGATTATCCTGATGTTGCCTACTTTGGCTTGCTCTGCTATCTTGGCATCCTCGTATTTCTCCATCATGATACTATGAATTTTTTCATCCAAACTCATGTTTCGAACAAGACGCGCAAGCTCCAACTCTGTATTGGGCAAAGTCACTATCCTTTCATTGTACATTTCTCTGGTTTGCCCTAGTCCATCAATTTTAGCACGGATCATCTCAAGCTCTACATTGGCGTTGATTATTTTTGCCAGTACATCGCCCCTATCTCTGAGTGGATCGTTAGTTAATGAGATTGCTACATATTTCCGGATTTCAAGATCCAACGTTGCTTTGGAGTTTTCTAGCTCTCTTTGCAATAGTAGAATCTGTGGATGATCCAGAGGATATTCGTTTTTTGTAATCAGTTTTGTTATCAAGGCTTGATTATCTACCACTTGTTTCCTTAGCTCATTTATATATGGAGCCTTAAGGATATTGTTGACGTTGACTAAGAGTGAATCTTGCTCCCGCAATTGTCGGTTCAGCATATCAAGAGTTCTGGCTTTTACTGCCAGTTCGGTCAAAGCCGCCTCATACTGAGCTTCTACTGTTGTGGACTGCTCGATTAGTTTTGTCGTTTCGGTACGAAGTTCAACCAAACGGTTTATGTTCTTAAACTCTCTTAAATCATTCTCAGAAGTTTGAAGTCTTCTTGATATAGCATCAAGTTGCGTCTCCAAAAACTCTCTGATATTTGTGAATTCAAGTCTGGCATATTGAGTATTTTGTTGCATAACAGCTTCTGCTATAGCATTCACTGCAACCATTGCTTCAGTCTGGTTTGTGGACTCAAAGCTGATGTTGAGTATGTCTGTATCACGTTTTGAATCAACTTTCATCCTGCCCTTAATGACATTTACTGGATTACCAACAGCCATTGGGAAAGATTGCCAATCTGGATTTCTTTTCATGATATCCCATGCCAAGCTTGAAATCGGTTTACTCTTCATAAGCTCTATATGGTTGTTGATCGTGCTTGCCGTTACTCCGGGTGTGGCCATAAAAAGCAGGTTTGCGCTACCTCTTTGATTTTCTAGTAGTATCTTGGAAGAAGCAGAATAAATCTTTGGTTGCCTTGCAGTATAGAAAATCGTACCTGCTAATACTAAAACAAATATCAATACAATCAAGTATCTAAATTGAAGAATAATTCTTATGTAATCTGATAGCTTTATTTCATCCTGAATCGGAGTAACCTGATTTTGTCCTTGATAATCCATCAATCCACCTATTTTAATCTCGAAACTGCATTATAGACCGTAATAGCAATAGCTACTTTTGACAGGAAGTCAGCTACTCTTGCTGCTGCATAAAAGATAGTTCCAGAAACAATAACAGTATCTCCCGGTTGAAGAACTGGTATCAGTGATTCATCTCCTGTTTCCATGTACTTCTTCATATTAACAATCAAGATTTTTTCTCCTTGAGCTGTTGGGCGTATGATACGGATTTTTGTCAGTTTCGCATCTTCCCTTGGTCCACCTGCCAATGACATCAATGTTAGAAGGTCAGTATCATCTGGTACTGCATAAAAACCTGGTTTATATATCTGTCCCCAGATATGTGTATTGATCTTTAGTTTCTCTACCCCGCTTCTAATTCCATCAAAAGTATACGCAGAGATATTTGATGTCGGTACGAATGCCGCCCCGTCCTGTGCAAGTGCAGTTAGAGCCATTCCAACCAAAAAGATGAATATCAGGATTTTTTTCACGTCATCCTCTTTTGTGTTTTATGTTATTATTATCGGATTACTGTATTAGTCAAGGTAAATTTAGGTCACATATGCTTATGATAATACAGAACTTTAACTTAGCCCGTAGCATTTATACATCAAACCTCAATAAATACGCAGAGTAATTTTTGCATACATCGCCTTTTGGTATTACAGTGGGGATTAGTCATTGAATATGAAGTACTCGCTCGTTGGATTCAGCTCCCATAAACCCATCCAGTTCTATATTCATTTCGAAGGAATCCACTCTCCATATAATTGATTTTCCTGATTGCTCCTGTGCCAAATTTACTGGGAAAGGGACAGTCATAACGTCTTCTTCATACGCAACATCATAATCCTGATGCCACAGATATTTGTAGGTTTCGTCAAAAACCAATACTCGATACTTTGAAGCGAAACCACTAGCACTCCATTTAAACTGGATTCCAGATGGCGCTAGGGTTTGATTATGATCTGGAGAAATAATTATTGGTTTGCTAAGAATAGCGTACGAAACTGTGTCTGATCTGGTTGAGTTACCAGAGAAATCGACCAAATCAATAAAATATGAATACACGGTCTCCACATTCAATGAATTCCTACTATCAATATACTGTCGACTTGAAGCACTCACAGAATCAATTAAAACAGGATTATTATTAAACTGATCAAAACGGTAGACTTTGACATGACTTAGGTCCACATCCACAAATGGTTGCCATAACACTCTGATCCAATCTCCATCGGGCACAGCATCAATACCGTTATTTTCTTCGTTCAGTGTTACCGTGAAGCCATTGTATACTACCGGATAATCCCCTGTATCTCCAAGGTGAGGGACAAGTACTGGTGATACTGGGGGAGTAGTGTCCTTGCTATCTCTTTCTTCTCCAGAACAGCTACATAACAACACACCAATGATGATCAGTCCGAAGATGACTCTGATGTTTTTCATACTAACCTCTTAAAATGACACTCTCATACCCAATCTATTGGTCAAACCGATTGGGTTGTTAACCAATGCATAATCTAGCATAATGCCATATACTCTAATCGACGCACCACAAGTAAAATTGCTATCATAATAGCCTGCCCTGATACTACCAATATCGTTATACTCCCATTCAAGACCATAGTGTTTTGTCCCGTTGTATACATGATCACTATCATAGGCTAGCACAACTTTTGACTTCAGCTTTTCAATAGGCTGGATCAGTGCCAAGCCAACCTTTGTATTGAAGAGAACCTCATCTCTATGCTCAGTAGTAGTATCCCAACTTATCTCCGTACCAGAAACATCCTGAAAGTTGATTCCGATAGCAATGTCTCCAAATCCATCAATATCAAAAATCGTGCCAAGGTCTGTTTTCAACAACATACCAAGATCAACACCAGTACCGGTACCCAGATTATCTTTGATCTGTCTTTTGATATACTTGATATTTCCACCAACATGCAAATCAAAGGGAACCTCAAAAAATAGCCACCCCAGATTCGCCTTGTAATGCAGATGTTTTGCAAATGCAAACTGGTATAGATCATCAACACTCTTGAATTTTCCATCCGGAACACCGGGAAGGTGCAAGTTACTATTGTTGATTCTTTGGTCTACATTTGTATTCAAAAGATATTCTTCGTCAAAATAAGGGATATCGCTAATTGTAAGTCTGGTAACATTAAATCCTATGGTAACGTCATTGGGAAGTGGTTGACAGAAACTGATATTATCATACGATGCCAAGCCATTGTAAAGAAATGCGTGCATAGCACTGACTTCTGAACTGCGTAACTGAGAAATCCCAGAGGGATTCCAGTATATAGCAGAACCATCATTCGATACCGCTGCAAATGCACCACCCATTCCTAATGCGCGAACTCCAGCACCAATATTCATAAAGTCACCAGCATATCTGCCAGCAAACAGGTTCAAAGCGCTTACTCCGATCAGTACTATCAGTATAAAGAGTTTTCTCATTTTACCTTCTATCTCAAAATCGCCATTTTTTGTGTTTTCTCTATGCTTTTACCACCCTTGCGAGCAGTTACCTTGTAAAAATAAACTCCATTCGCAAGCTGGAACCCCTGTTCATCCTTACAATCCCATCCATAGAGAGTTCTCGGGAACTCATGATATCCTACACCTGTAGCGAGATTATCGAATCTTTTCACTAATCTGCCACTAACTGTATAGACTTTGATCGAAACGGCATCTGCGTCATCTGTAAGGACATAAGTGAATCTCGTTCTCCCATCGTTTTTAGGATCCTGAGCTCTTCCGACAACAGGATTAGGATAATTTGCGACTTTTACTATGTCAAAGACATCATTAACATTAAACTGGACTTCACGGCTATTAAAATTCCCATTCACATCAGTACAATCGATAACTAATGAGTATGTCCCCCTACCTAAGTTTATCTGGTATTTGATGGGTATTCTGTTTATGTTTTGGGGATTAATCGTCGTTACATAATCGACCGACGGTATTTCTACACCATTCATTGATAACTTGATTGAATTATCAATTACATCTATGCCATTGGCATCGCTGAGTAGAATTGAGATTGTTCCCGTGCCAGATATATAGCCCCCGATTGTAAACTCCTGATCTTGAACATTGACATCGATAGATGGCCTAATCCTGTCTCTGTTTCTATAAATAGTATAAATGCCAGTTCTGTTTACTTCTGCAAAGACACGATTTTGCGAGGTAGAAACAATCCCCCCCTGCAACACCCACTTTCTACATGATTGATCCCAACGGTAAATCCTGTATGAGTTCTCATTCTCATAGAGCTGCGTCAAACTATCGGTTACACTGTAATAAAAGCTGAGTCTTAATCTGCCATTAGCCAGGACTCCCAATGAATCCACCAGGGTTGAATCCAGTACCCTAATATCATACGGTTTTGAGGTTATTCCTGTCCTCAGTTTTATCCCAGATATATCTGGCTGATTGAGCGGATCCAAAGTTTCTAGCTCTTGTATAGAGAATAGAGCATGATGTCCTGATGGGACCATTAAAGCTGGAACTTCACAGCTCAGGTTTTGATCTATACTGCTGATAACGGCACCACTTTCACCGACTGAAAAGAAGTTAAATGGCATTTGCATCGATATAATGTTATTGGTATTATAGAAAAATTCCCACTCTGAAAATGCACTCGTCCAGTTAGCCCTTACCTCAAGTGTCACATTGGCATGAAAAAGACTATCAATCTGAATGGTTTCCCAGCGTCCTTCATTTACATCAAATGGCATGAGATCCTGCGATTTATATAGCGCATTGGGCTGGCCTTGTGGCTGAACGTACAACCTAAGGTCTGTAGTAATTGATGCAGCATCACCAATATTCTTGCAAAAGACTTCAACTGCCAGCTGAGTGCCAGTATTGACTAATCTGATGTCAGATAGAATCAAATCAGGTCCAGAGGTAACATAACTATACAAAGGAGATTCATAGTTAACTCCGGATTCATTCAGTACGTATTTGTACCTGACCTCTCTGCCTGTTCGTTGAGCATTAAACTTTTGACTGGTTTGCCACACATCAGTACCATCAATCCGTTGCATTGGAATAACCGTCCAACCATCAGCTGACGCTTGACCATCTGTCCTTAGGTAACAGGATACACTGTTGATTGCACCCTGAGCATGAATCTGAGCCGAAAACAAGGTAGAATCTCTCCACGTTGGTTTACTGGGATACAGTGCATGATGCGCCACATTCGATCTGCCAACGGCTACTTGTGAGATTCCAACGTATTCTGTGTCATTAGAAAATCCTGCCACATACACTCTACGTAAATAATTAGTCCCCGCAGAAACTGGAAATACATATGTTGCTCGAAGTGTATCCTGTACAACGGGTATATTGAAGGGAACATTTACTGTTTTCTCATTTGTTTTCATCAGATATAGTCGCCCGGCAGTTGCTCCAGTAGGAAATGATGCTGTCACTCTCAGTGTATCACCTGGTTGAAAGATGTATTTGTTTACACTTACTGGAATGTCGATCTGAGGTTTACGAAACTTGATTACAGGATCCCCAAGATATGCGCTCCCAATAATCAACGCGTCTCTGGGGGCAGGAGATGCCACTGTAGTATAGTATCTTGCCTTGGCAAAAACTACTGCTTCTCCAACACTTTGAAAATTATGTTTAAACAACGCTTCACATAACGCCAAGCCATAATCTTCATCCTCATACAGATATCCCAATCCGGAAAAGCCCAGTGTACTGATAGCCCCTTTATTGGGTTGCGTTACCAAAGCTTCACTAATAGATGCTGCGCCTGGAGTATCAAAGGCTGAGGCATAACAAGCCAGACTCATAACAAAAGGATACGCTTGATTGTTTAGAGTTGCTACGTCGTTAAAATTGAACAGGTTATAGTCAGCCCAAATCCTTCCACCACCATGCCCCATGAATTGTACATATTGAGTACCAGAGTTGATGGCATCCTTCAAAGCAAAAGTGCCACCAAAATAATCAGAACTAACTGTCTGGGTAGCAGTATAAACTCTTGAAACCCTATAATGATCTGGAATAGATTTTCTCCTGATTCTTTCCGACTGCTGGGAGAATATATCATCAGGATCGGTTAGCTTTCCACCTGCTGTGAGAGTTATGTGGCTACTCCATAGATTTGAAGCCATTGGATTGGTGTGATACTGAATAGATTTATCAGCATAGTTTCTTATCTGGGTAGGAGTCCAAACATTTATCCGAGAAACAGATATATCAGCTACTATATCATCACCAACGATACAACCATACCAGTTATCACTGGCTGTAGCGCCATGTTTGAATGTCCACATTTTTTTTACAGGTATCAGGTTAAATCTGCGATTGGGGCTATTATCTCTTTCATCATCGGTACCTTCTCCCATTAACACAACGTGACGTAGCTGGGGTGATGACCAATTATTGTAAGCATACTTCAGAAACTCTTTTATCGAATCAGCAGATCTGACACCATAATTGAATTCATCAAAAATTGCTTGTAAATCCACCAATTTCACGGTATATCCCAGCCCATCCCAAAGATTCTTTAAATCCACCATCCCTTCACAATCTATCAATTCTCGCACCGTTATTACGACCAAATCACTGGCATTGGAAGGATTTTTTAGATCTGTAGGATAACTTAATCGGATTGATTTTGGACTACGTTTCTGAGATTCTGCTACTGCATAATACTGGATAAGGTTCGAGGCAACACTATCTTGAAATGTAACTGTCCATGGCGCAATTCCATTGAGATTGAATGGTTCTATTTGAAGGTTATTGAAGATACTGGAACCTATTTTATACACAGATATATCTGAACTACTAAAACCTTCCACTTGGAACTGATACATTCCACTGGGTCGATTGGATGGCTTTGTAAATTTGATTCTATCATTTGCTGTTTTATACTGTCGCCAGTATTTGATCTGAGCATAATCAAACAGGATCTGCTCTCTATCTCCCAAAGGAGTATCTCCCGGAAGGCTCACATAGAAATTATTCGTTCCATGCCGCAAGTATGAGTTTGGTATGGGATTCTGATTTGTGAAAATCTTTTCTTTCTGTCCGATCCAGGTATGGGAATTTACCATAGCCTGGTTCAAACGAACAATTGCATTGTGGTCATACTGCCCAGAAGTAAGGTTCTCCGAATAAGTAAGCCCATGTAATGCCACTTTGACACTGGCGGTTCTGATCGTTGAATCTATCGGATACTGCAATTCGACAGGTATGATATCCAAATTTGGGGCAGAAATTTTTTTCCAGAACCATTGGTCTTCTTTATAGAACATAGGATTGGATGCCTCCCAACCTTTTCCCAGTTTATCCGTTACTATCTGCTCTTCAAAGTGAACAGTCTCCTCATATGCATCCGGTACAATATATTGTTGAGGGTTTGATAGTACAAGGCCTCCATTTTCCACTACCATCCGAGCACCTAACCTATCAGATAGACTCAGTGTATATACGTTTTCAGCAGTGTAAGCATCGCTATAGCCTGTCTTCCCTGCATTCCTGGTACCATAAAACTCGAAGTAATCTGATTGGTGAAATACTCCATCACTCTCTCCCTGAAAGTGAATTGGTATGGGACCTGTTCTATCTCGAAGCTCCAAATATCTGGGATCAACCGTTGATGGCATCCATCTCATATCAATCCCCAAAGAATCAATCTTCCCTATGATAAACTGTTGTAAGTATTGATATGTGACCTTATAAATACCATCTACATCCACTACAAATTGAATATCGTTGATTTGATTTCCATGGTTTTTAGGCGTAGCATAGCTATTATCTTTTGTCTTTTGTAATCGCCATGCTTTCGAGCTTTGATTGTTTAAAAAGAACATATCAGCAGCGTCATCTATGATATTTTCCGATAGCTGCCAATCTTTTGTATCTGCTTTTGTGCCAAATATGCTCACCCTGATTTTGAGTGATGTACTTACTCTCAATTCTTTGGTATGGGCATTGTACTGGAATGGAAAAAGTTGCAATGGGACAAATCTTCTGTCCCCAATGAATGCACCTGATCCCTTTTCAACCAGATTAACTGGATAAAGTGCATTGTTAGAATAAGCCCGGTTATCAATATGGAAGATATAATCCACATCATAGTCACTTACCACAGTCTTCTTCCCTGGAATAAGACTCACATTTTTTATGGTAGTCGATTCGGAGTTTATTATCTGAATACCAATGTCTCCATCAACCGGGATTCCTATAGCTTCAGTAAAGGAAAGTAACTCTGGATATCCCTCCCGGACGAAGCTTCCCGCTCCATCACACTTTATCCGTTGCCACTTCTGACCATTTTCATCTATATATTCTAAACTCCAATCTGGAATCTCGAACTCTATCATGACTTCATTGCTGCTCTCGCTCAATACTCTAAACGGTGACGCATAGTAAACTGCCGGCATCAACATCAGCAATATCATCAGAGGTAATAGTATGTTTTTATTCATTGAACCCTCATATCCATCTTCTGTTATTTCTCAGACCTATGTCGCTACGGAATATCATTCCAGTATAACCGAGCTTTGATACATCATCATACACTGTTCTTCTCGCCGATTGTAGATCTTTCCCTGTGCTTACAAGGCATAACACTCTACCTCCGGCCGTCTGGATTTGGTCGGACATCATACTGACTCCTGCAAAAAATAGCTTCGAGCTAATCCCTTCTCCAATTGTAATCTCATATCCCTTATTGTAACTATCGGGATAGCCTTCGGAAGCCAATACTACACAGATTGAGTGGCTATGAACCCAGTCGAGTCTCAAGTCTTTGATCTTCTTTTCTATTATTGCTCTGCAAACTTCATAAAAATCGGTTTTCAAAAGCGGTAGAACTGCTTGTGTTTCTGGATCTCCCAGCCTGCAATTGAATTCCACTACTTTGGGTCCAAATTTTGTTATCATCAATCCACAATACAAGACTCCTTCGAATGGCGTCCCCATATCTCTCAAAGCTTTAAGTGTTGGCTCGATAATACTGGTTTCAATCTCCTTGCGATAAACTTCGGCTTCTGGTACTGGTGCGTAAGCACCCATACCACCCGTGTTTGGTCCCCGATCTCCATCCAGTAGTTGTTTATGGTCTTGTGAAAATATTGTTGTTTGAAAATTTGTCCCATCGCAAAAGGCGAACAAAGATACTTCCCAGCCGTGCATAAACTCTTCCAATACAATACTGTTAGCTGCGTCCCCCAGTCGTTTATCTTGCATCATACTATTCAGTGCAGATACTGCATCAGCATAGTCCTCTACAATCACCACTCCTTTTCCTGCAGCCAATCCATCTGCTTTGATTACAATGGGATATTCGAATTCTTCGATACATTTGATTGCGGAGTCGACATCGTGCGCTATGCAAAAATTTGCTGTGGGAATTCCGTATTGTTGCATTAGACTTTTAGCAAAGACTTTGCTACTTTCGATTCTGCCAGCAGCTTTTGTAGGGGCGACTACAGCGATATTATTCAATCTGAGATAGTCCCCCAAGCCCTGCTCGATTGATGTTTCCGGTCCTACAAACACCAATCCAATACTCTGAGCTATACAAAACTCCAAAATATCCGAATGCGAGTCCAATTTTACAGTGTGAAAGTATTGTTCGATTCCAGCATTTCCTGGGGACACAAAGATCCTTTGTGTTTTTGAACTTCTGGAAAAAGCGTCGGCAATTGCGTGTTCTCTTCCGCCAGAACCAATTATCAGTACATTCAAATCATCATCCTTTTAACCTATCAATTAATTGTAAAACCAAAAAATCTGTTGCCTTGATACGGACGGATGATCTGTCCCCTGAAAAGTACTGCTTAAAGGAACGAGTTCCTGAATCATCGGCTATGGCAAAATATACGGTACCAACAGGTTTTTGATCTGAACCACCATCTGGTCCCGCTATCCCCGTCACGGAAATACCTAAGTCAGAATTTGTCAATTTTTTTATTCCAACAGCCATCTCAATAGCCGTTTCACTGCTAACTGCCCCATAATTATGAAGCGTATCTTCGTTGACATTGAGGATCATACTTTTGATGTCATTACTATATGCTATAATGCCACCCAGCAGATACTTGGAAGAACCGCTTTGCTCTGTGATAAGTGCTTGCAATAGTCCACCGCTACAGGATTCTGCCACGGATAATGTCTTTGCTTGTTTTATTAACATCGAGTGCAATACAGTGTATGGTGTTTCTGAGTCTTCTCCCCATATTTTATTACCCAAGTGATTACGAACCTCTGCACATACTCCATCAATCCTATCCTTGTCACTTCCATAAAACCTCAGATCGACTCTACCTGTTTGCGGTAGCCATGCCATCCGGACGTTTGATGGAATCTGTAGGCCCTGAAGCAGTTCAGCCATAGCAGATTCCGAAGTTGCCCAAGTATGTAGAGTTTTTTGATATATCGGAGTACTTGGATAGATTTTCCCCAGTAATCCTGCCATGGAATTTGTATAAATATACTTCATCTCAATTGGTACACCAGGTAAAGCAAAAAAAGACCTGCGACCATCTTGATATAGCAAGCCGGGTGCAGTTCCGTATTCATTTGGCAGTACTTCAAAACTCATGGGTACCAATGCCTGATTTCGATTTATCTCTGGCGTTGCAATTCCTCTTTTGGTAAACATCTGTTGTACTTTTTCCCATAAATCGGGATCAAACACCAGTTCTTTATCAAAAAAGCGAGAGACAGTAGTTTTGGTAATATCATCGACAGTAGGGCCTAATCCCCCCGTGCAGATAACTATATCATAAGTATTCCACACCCTTCTCAAAGTTTCGATTATCTGCGTTTCATCGTCTTTGATTACTACGTTCTCGAATACTTCCAACCCTATCTCAGCCAATTGAGTTGCCAACCAGCTCAGATTTGTATTCAGGGTTTTCCCCAATAGAATCTCATTCCCAATGGAAAGAATCGCTACCCTGTATTTTCCCATCTTTGCCATTTATCCCTTTAGTTCTGTTAATCAGGTTTAATAAGATTTTGCAAATATAACCCGTTGCACAGATCTACCACCACAAACTATACAGGTGCCGTCCTCTTCATACTTATCAAAAGGTATGCAACGTATCGTTACCTTCAGATCATCCTTGATCTGTTCCTCACATTTACTATCACCACACCAATGAGATATCGCAAAACCGCCATGGATCTCCGGTTGGTTTTGGTTTTTGGGAGTGAAGTAGCTATAGAAGTCCTTCTTATTATCAATCATTTGCATGTTCTCATCTCTAAATGCACAAGCTCTATTGTAAATACTCTGTTGAATCTCATCAAGAGTCTGGACTATAAAAGCCGGCAATTCCGATACTGGCACTGATACTTTATCTTTGGGTTCCATATCTCTGCGTGCCACCATCACTGATGAAGCAGCAATATCCCTGGGACCGACTTCGATCCTGATTGGAATCCCTTTTTTGATCCAATTCCAGGAGCGTTCACTGGAAGTAAGATCTCTATCATCGAGCTCTGTATACACTCTGATATCACCCAGCATCAGTCCTTTTAAGCTTGCATTTAGTTCATTTGTAAAAGCCAGCACTTGCGGTTTCTCTTCCTCGTTCTTGTATATGGGTATCAATACTACGTGCGAAGGTGCAATCCTGGGGGGCAGAACTAATCCATTGTCATCACTGTGAGCCATTATCAGAGCTCCGATCAATCTGGTAGATACTCCCCAGGATGTAGTCCAGGCATATTCCATCTCCCCATCACGGTTCTGAAATCGTATCCCAGATGCTTTGGCAAAGTTTTGTCCCAAAAAATGTGAAGTTCCGGATTGAAGCGCTTTTTTATCCTGCATCATAGCTTCGATACAATAGGTATTGATCGCTCCTGGGAATCTTTCGCTATCGGTTTTTTCTCCCTTGAGAACCGGCAAAGCCAGATAATCGTGAGCGAATTCAGCATATACATCGAGCATTTTCCTCGTTTCCACCATTGCATCTTCATAGGATTCATGTACGGTATGTCCTTCCTGCCAGAGAAATTCAGCAGTTCGGAGAAAGAGTCTCGTACGCATTTCCCAGCGGACAATATTAGCCCATTGATTGATCAATAGAGGCAGATCTCGATAGGAGTTGACCCATTTGGCGAATGAAGCACCGATGATAGTTTCGCTGGTGGGACGGACGATGTAAGCTTCGGCAAGCTCTCCAGCAACCTTCAGGCCACCCTTACCATCATCTTCGAGACGGCTATGGGTTACGACCGCACATTCTTTGGCAAAACCCTGTACGTGCTCTGCTTCTTTTTCAAAATAACTCTTGGGGATAAATATCGGGAAATATGCGTTTCGATGCCCGGTTTCTCGGAACATATTGTCCAATACTTTCTGGATGTTTTCCCATATTGCATAGCCCCAAGGCTTTATAACCATGCAACCACGAACGTCACTATTCTCAGCCAAGTCTGCGGCTTTTATTACCTGTTGGTACCACTCGGCATAGTTTTGCTCCCGAGTAGGTTCTATTGCTGTTCTTTTCTGTTTACTCATTGATTCTCCACATTTCTGTTTCATGTGGTCAAAATTGATTTGGTAACCAATTTGTCAAGTATAGCAATGGCTAAGCACATTGAGAGGTACGTAGATTATTGCAATAAGACTGTTGTGGTTTATTTTCTGTAATGCAAATCAGTATATTTTCAGCCTGTCTGAGCGTGAAAATAATTATCTATACCCAACCACCCTAATTGTTTGGGGGGCTGCCCCATGCCCCGATTATTCAACGGTCTTGTTTTGTATATGACGTTGCCTCATGCACCGAATGTGTTAAGGGCTACTTAGACAAATACCACTCGCAAGGGCAGAAATGGGATGAAGATGTACTTGAGCACTTACTCACAAACAGGGAAATAGAGTACAACTTCTGTTCCAATGCCTACTTCAGAACTAATCTTCATATATCCGCCATGGTTACTCATCAGACTGAAAACCGTGGGAATGCCCAGTCCAGTTCCATTTTCTTTTGTTGTATAGTAAGGGATGAATATTTTGCTAAGGTCATCTTCTGAAATACCCGGGCCATTATCAATCACTTTCAGGATTACATACTTACCTGGATCCATGGGCAATTCTGTATCGGATTCCACTATGCCCAAAGAAGTATGGATCACTATTTCACCTTTCTCAGACATTGCTTGAGCAGCATTAATGAGGATGTTTGTCATGATCTGTGTTATTGTGCCATCCTGCATTTTCACGGCTGGAAGGTTTTCGGATAAATTGTAAGTGACTTTCACGCTTGTCTTGAAGAGCACTATTTTCACGATACTTTCAAGTTTAGAGAGCAAAACAGACCTTCCCAGATTTGGTTCCGAGTCCCTTTCGAGAGTCAATAAACGAGACGTAATATCCTTTCCCTGTAATATAATAGTCTCTGTTTCGCTTAGCATGGATGCTACTTCTGAATCAGGATCCGAAGAAAGCTGCGCCATAGAAACACTGCCAAGAATAGATGAGAGCAAATTGTTAAAATCGTGTGCCATGCCAGCTGCGATGTAACCAAATGCTTCAAACTTTTCAATTTTCATTCTTTCTGCTTCTGCTTTCAACTTATTGGTAATGTCCCGAAATACTATCACCATCCCCTGTCTATTTGATTCACTATCTGTAATCGTAGCGAAACTGGCTTCAATCGGGATTTTTGCTCCCTCGGAATTGGTGAGATATGGCTTTAACTTGTGGTTCAATATCTTCGGGGATATTCTCTCCATTTCTTCTACCGAACCCAAAGACTGTTTTGTGGAATAGTTTTCCAAACGAAACACATCGTCTATCTTCATGCCCTGTACCTGTTTCGCGGATAGTCCCAAAATCTCTTCAGCTTTCGAATTGATCAGAGTTACATAGCCCTCCACATTTGTCGAGATTACTCCCTCGGCAATACTTTGTAAAGTAATCGAAAGTTTCTCCGATGTCTCTCTCAGTGTTTGGCGTCGATGAGTTTTGAGTATAAATGTGCCAACCAATGATGCCAGGTTTGTGTACTTTCGTTCTTCGGATTCCACGGAGTTTTGATATGGTTCATCGAACAAGAGCATTTGGAATCCAAACAGCTCTCCCTGTTCTGAAAAGGGACTTGCGATCAGATATTGAGTGTTGTTCAGGAAAAAGGGTTCGAAGAAGGCTCTATTTTGTTCCAACAGCTCATAACAGTTCTCAGCTTGATCATCGCTACTCGATCCTGTTTGGATTCTACCTACTATATCATGGCTATTCAAGATAAACAATGCCTTTTTGTTTTGGCTATGAAACATGCATGATACAAGCTGTTTTTTTAATTCGGATGGGAGTTGTGCTCCAGTGGTTGATTTTGGGATCGCAGTCCAGTAGTTTGTCATCGTATATACTTTCATGTTTGGATCCAGTAAATACAGCAATACTGTTTTAGCTTTTGAATACTCCCCTACAATCATACATGCCATGCTTTGCAATTGGATCAGATTACTCGATTCAAGATTAATAAATAGCGAGCTGATCTCTGAAATCATCTTCTCATACTCAAGCTGCTTTTGGATATCCAAAAAAGACTCTTCCAGCTTTTGGCTCATAGTATTGAATGCCGTGCTCAACAACCCCAGTTCATTGATGCTATCTACCTGTAGTTTGATTTGATAGATACCCTGGCTGATTTGTTGTGCACTATCTGTCAAGAGCTTGAGTGGCTTCTTCATATTTTGGGATACAATTCTTGCTCCTAATATTCCAAATGACAGAGAGGCGATTAGTGATAATAGCATAAACCCCAAGTTCTTGTCAATTTTCCTTAAAATCATTGAAATCGGATACTCGATCACCAGAAACCACTGCGGTGCTTTGATGTCGCGAAAGTTCGAAATCATCTGTTTGTTGTCTATCCCTTTGTACTTTCGAGGAGATACGTTGTTCAAAAAGAAGAAATAATCGTGTTTGAAGCGATCAGATCCGGAGTAACCACTTGCAGCGAAATTTGAGGAAAGGATGTTGTTGCGCTCGTCTATCACATAAGCATATCCGTACTGCTCCAGCTGGATGGAACTGATGCTATAAGACATATAACGGAGGTTGATAAGTGCACTCAGGACAATAACTGTATCTCCATGTTCATTCAACACCGGCACATACACGGACAGCATCGGATTGTTACTATCAAAGAGAACTCTGCCTATATATTCTTCCTTATTTATCACAGCATTATCAAATGCAGCTTTATTTAGTACGATCCTAAGTGTATCCTGTTCAAATTGCTTAACGCCATACAATGGAACCATATCTGTCGAGTATGCTGTTATTCGATGAAACGCCACATATTTGTTCAACAGGGCATTACTCAATGCAATGTGTTCTTCGAGACTGTATTTTTTTTCTGCATCAAGACGGGCATTGAACCTTAGGGCTTCCAGATGATTGTTTATCCAACCGTTCAAGTCGTTTGCCACAAGACACAGCTTCAAGGATTGGTTTTCATTGAGCTGCTGTATGTATGTACTCCAATAAAAGATGCCTACGAAGTATGCAGTCAGGACCACACTGATCATCGCAATGATTAGAACTCCCAGATAGAGTTGTCTGGATAAAGATAACCTTTGTAAAAAGCCAGGTTTTCTTTGGGAATCAGATTTATTCGAAAACTTCACCTTTTTGAATCGCAATTTCTTTGTATAACTCATAGAACACTTCCTCTTGAGATGTATCCAGCACTCCCCTCAGTGGTGCTATATCGGTTACCTTTTCAGCCATACCAAAACGGTATAAACTGCCTTGCCATTGCCCACGCATCATCTGTTCCAATGCAAAGCCCAGCATTTTCTCGTAGTTTTTTTGGATAGATGTCAGCACGACTGATGGCGCAAGCCTGTATTGATCATCAATACTACCGATCATTTGGATCTTGTTGGTTTCTGCCCATTTGTACAATTCCAAGCCCAAAATACCACAATTGTTAAACAATACATCTACTCCACTTTTGCGAAATACATCTGCATAATTCGCTACTATCTTTTTGCTGTGGGAACTATCAAATGTTACGTTTGTGATCACAATGTCTGAATTTACAGCCCTGGCTCCATCATTAAATGCATTAATATCTTCGGTACTTTGAGGACATTCATGCCTGCTAAACATTCCTATCTTTCCGTTTTTGCTCTTCAATCCTGCTACTACTCCAGCCAGATAATGATGACTTGGTTGGTATGTAATGGTGCCAAGATTTTTGTTGTTCCCAGGAGATGAACCAAGTATTGCATATTTTTGATATGGATTTTCTATTGCTGATTTGCATAAAGCATTATACAGTTGGCTATCAAGACCCAATATAAAATCGTATTCTTTTTCGTTTAGCACATTCATTAAGTCATTGATTTCATACGGAAACATTACAGATTTGAAGTAAATGTTCACTTTCAACTTACGACTAAGAGATTGAAGTGCCTCGTAACATCTCTGGTTTGAGCTTTGGTCGTTGTATGCGCCTACTGTCAATGCAAGAACCTGAAAAGACCCATCTGATATCACAATATCGGAAACTTCCTTCGTACATGAAGATACTATGATAGCAAAAAATAGAATAAAAAAAACCATTCTAACGTTCATATTGCCTCCAAATAATTCCGATTACCTAACCTGATTGACAGAACGCTTGTATTATTCAAAATTTTAAGCGAATGTGTCAAGGTATTTATCCGATCAATACCTATATGCATAGATATAATCACTTTATGCTTTTACAGCTGCACTCCGATACCCATACTTATGATCCTGTTTACAAGTATTCCTCCGTTTACGATTGGAAATACCTCATAACCGAACTCGGGTGTGAAGTGAAAACTCCCGGATGTAAGCCTGCAATTGCCTCTAATGCCAAAGTTGAAAGTTGAGTGGGGTCCATACTGCTTACCGGATAGGTCTTTTTTTATATAGTTATATTGTGCTCTGGTCGCCAATGTAGCACTGAAATAAGAACTTACTTGATTCGTAACGAGCAACTGCCCCTCCATACCTACTGCATTGTAGTAGTGTTTATATGTCGAGGAATCGCTTCCCCCATTTGTTTTCTCTCCTGATGCGAAGTACAAGGATGGCAATACAGAAACATAGTTCTTTTCCTTCTTCGACAACAAATACTTCATGCCAAGCTTCATTTGCATACTATTGTAATACCCTGATGATTGACCACCAACCCAAGAAGTCCGGACATTGCCCTGTGTACCGGTAAATTGATGATTACATCTGTTCGGGGAGAAACACCCACAGTAGCTTTGCCACAGCTCAAGATAGTGTGGCGCACCAAGTTCGGATCCGGATCGTCTTCGCCTGATTCATAGTAAGTATCCGAGATATTCACCCCATTGGTCAAGTGCACAGAAGCGCCAAACTTCTTCGGGTATACAGGTACCGCAGTATCCTGGCTGGCGATATCCAGATAAACGCAACCCGATAGCGTTATTAAATACATAATGACACAGCAAACACCAAGATATTTCATATATCGTAGACCTCTTATCTGCAATTTATACAATACCCAGATTACGTCAATAGATATATTTATTATACACCAGATTGAGGAAATAGTATTCACATATCTCCCTGCTTCGTCTCCGCATCAAGAAATCCTGATTTTTAATATACCAAGAATGTTGGATAATCGGAGTATGGGGCAGCGCTATATCCAAAAAGGGTGGTGGGTGGGTAAAGATAGTTGTTTTTGTGTGCTCAAAGTGGCTGAAACCTTCAGAATTGATATACAGGAAGACACGTTCAACGGTCTAATACAGAGAATGTTAGAATATTAGCTGTTGACAATTTTTCACATCGTGTTTCTATATAATCAGATCAATTTGGAAGATCTTTGAATAATCGTGGTATGGGGCAGTGCCCCATACAAAAAAGGGTGGTGGATGGGTAGAGATGATTGTTGCTGTCCGCTCAGATTGGTTGAAAACACACCAATTTGTGATATAGGAAGGCACGTTCAACGGTTTTATGGGATATGAGGTTAGGACCATGAAACGAGTACTTTATATATCGTTCTTACAGCAGATTTTCTGTTTTTACAATTTTATTTCATTATACCACATAGTTTTACGCCAAGTCTGCAAGTACATTTTGGAAAAACCTTGCACTATATATATATGAATACTAAAAAATAGAAGTCCGTAGCATATAATCTGTGTATGGTTTAGCGCTCCATACAAGCTATATTTTTCGTGCCTTTTTGCTTATTTTGAACTATGTGCAATGATCTTATAAAGGAGGATCTACAATGTCAAAGTCACTTAGTCTTTTTCTCGTCGTGATTGCGGTG
>CAZWIS010000040.1:0-21351 GCA_964634275.1 uncultured Candidatus Cloacimonadota bacterium
ATTTGTGCTTTGATAATTCCATTTGGCGTTTGTATATTGAATCGTAAATACCCGAGAGGGTGCTGTCCCTGAAAGCAGATATTGGACAGTCCCGGCATTCATGTTAAGGTCATCCCATAGCGGAGCTATCACGGGGCGAATAGTAGTAGATGCCAGGGCATTTGTAAGATTGCTACCTGTTTGGCTGCTACCTATACCGATCCACCCATTGGATGATACCTTGACAGAATTAAAAGTATCCTCACCAAAGGGAAAATTGAATCCCAGAGGTATTTCGGCTGAAATAGCGTCATCGACGTGAATAGAGCTAATTTCTGTACCAGTTATTGCGGTGTAAGTTCCAGTTGTTGCATTGAAAGTATAGTACTCATCAATACCAGCAAAGGAAATACTGATCGCAAAAATCAGCATAAGCAGTAACGAGACTTTTTTCATTGTTTCTCCTTGCGTTTATTTATACATGATTAAGATAGATTTTCATCCTTTTAACACGTCATTAATGAATGCAATAATCATTCCATGCATACGAGAAAAAGAAAGTTCGTTGAACGCTTCATCCTGTATGTCAAATCGGTAGGTTTTCAGCCAATTTAAGCGCACAAAAACAGTCTTCTATAACCACTCACTACCCTTTTGTATGGGGCGTTGCCCCATCCCCCGATTATTCAACGGTCTTGAAACAAGAAAGCCAGTTGAACGTGTCTTCACTATAACAAAAAAGACCCTGCGGTAGCAAGGGTCTTTTCTTTGATATATGTTTCTCTTAGCGATCAAGGATTGTAAATATGGTTTACATTGATTTGGGAAGGAATAAGCTCATACCAGTTCATATACTGGGTCCCTCCACTTTCTGCCCAAGGTTTGAATGCAAGGTATGCGTGAGTAATCTGTTTCTTTTCGATCGGGTATTTCCAACTGATAGGAACATCCAATGCCCAGGGAAGATTGGTAGCTGTTTTGTAGTATCTGCCGGCAGCAGGATCAGTCGTATCATCGTCCAGGCCAAACAAGGAAGAATCAGCATGAATGGTAGGAGGATAACCGGGTAGATGGATCTCGTGCCCCAAAACTCTGTTTACCATAATATATGGGTTTAGCATTCCCCAATCCGGTGCTGTAAATGGATCAAATGCCTCTACAAGGCTAATGCTAAAACTGATATCTATCGGATCAAATGCAGGCTGGTCGGGTTGAGTGTTCCAGAAGACATCATGACCGGGTACACTTACAAAGTCGTTTGTATTAGAGATAACCTTTAGAATCACATTCGTGCCAGCTTCTATGAGTGGCATGTTGTACGGGACTCCATTTCCGTAACTCTCCACAGAACCATCAATGGCGGAAATCGGAAAGGGAAACTCGATGGCGAAAGCATTCTGGTAGGTAGCTCCTACGGCACGTAACTTCATATCTGCTTTAATGTCTTTGATCATATTATTAGCGTCGGTGACAAGGTTTACCCTATAATCAATTACGAGGTCGTTAAAGTCATAATCACCCTTTTGGGGCCACATATCCTCAAAAGCAAGCGTTCCCCATCCGGAAGGGCTAGGGTAATAATTGTTAAAAGCTCGCAACTCATCTTCTGGATACTCATCAAGATCATCCGGAATCCCATCTCCATCAGTGTCAATAATGCTCGTACCTGTCTGAGCTATGCTATAATGCAGGCCTGCGGCGACCATACCGAACTCCACGCCAATCGATCCGGTAGGAGGGGTACTTTGCAGATTCCCATCTAAGCCCCATCCTCTGAGTACGCCATCTGTTGTGACAGCGAGACTGTGATGCCAACCGGCAGACATAGATTTGAAGGTTACTTCGGTGGGGATATTCAGTTGATTATTCCAGTTTACTCCCCAGCCAACGAGTACGTTGTCATCTCTGAGCGCAAGTCCATGGTGGTACTGTGCCGAAATCTTTGTATAGTTTGATCCAGTAGGAACGGCAGTTTCTCCATTCCAGCCAGCACCCCAGGCTACAAGTGAACCGTCTGTTTTGATAGCTGCACTGAATCCTTCGGCAGCGGCGATCTCTTTGTAAGTTCCAGCGGGAATATTGAGCTGCCCTTGAGAGTTTCTTCCCCATCCAACGATGGTTCCATCGGATTTCAAAGCAAGATTATGATAAGTTCCGGCATCTATTTTTACATAGTCGTTCCCTGAAGGAACATTTGTCTGACCTTCATTATTGTAGCCCCAAGCCACGATTGTTCCATTGGAGCGCAGAGCTATCGCATGATCAAATCCAGCTGAAACCGCCACAAAATCATTTCCGGAAGGAACGTTTCTCTGACCCCGGGAATTATCTCCCCATCCAACCAGAGAACCATTACTCCTCAGCGCTATGCCAAATTCAGCTCCGGCTGCCACCATTATATAATCCTCTCCTGAGGGAGCATTAGCTTGCCCTTTACCGTTTGATCCCCAGGCGAAGATGATTCCTTGTGCAAATAGACTAATCCATAGTAGTGATATAATAGCAAGTATTGCTAAACGTTTCATTATCATTACCTCCCTTACTTACTATTGAAGTTATAGGTAATCTTGTTTCCATTCACGCTTAGGATAACTTCCTGATCATGGTACGCGATCATTACCTTTGAATTTGTATTAGCCAGCCTGAGCTTGGTCTTCATTCCGGTACCTGGCAGCATTATACCACGATACAAAACCTTTCCGTCAAGGCTTGAAATCGTTACTGGTAAACGATAGGAACCAGCAAGATTAACCTCTACCATCTTGCTCATGTCATAATTGAAGTTTTGAGGTACCTTCAACTCATTCATATTGACTTCGGTCAGCTTCTCGCTCTTCTCGGCACATCCGAGCACTAAAAGCAGCATTGTTATCGCTAAAAGTCCAAATAATACTTTCATTTTTCCTCCACTCACCTATGATGTAGCAAGTTTACAGCCAAACAAATACATTTCGGTATGTATTTATTATGCAGCATGATAGGCTTTTTATGCCTATTTCTTGTGTGTGATTAATGCAACATGTACATATATTTTAGTAGCATAATTTACCACTAATACCTATATAACTGGTGATTCGTTGTAATATAAGCAACGGATATCGAAGATATTTGTTGACAATTATTCAACAGCAGTATTGCATGATATTCAATATTCTACGTAAGAGGTAATATGCTACAGAAGACTGTTCTATGTGTTGATGATTCTCAAGTAGTGTGCAGGATGCTTCAAAATGTACTGGAACGAAGCAATTTCAAGGTTCAGACAGCGCTCAACAAGCAGGAAGCAGCCCGTAAACTCGACAATATGGATATCGACCTTGTTCTTTTGGATCTACATCTTCCCCGCGAGACAGACGGAATGGAAATTCTGAACTGGTGTTTGAAAGAAAAGCCTTATGTCTCGGTTATTATGATGAGTGCGAACGTTAGTGTAAAAAGTGCAATAGAAGCCGTTAAAATGGGTGCTTTCCATTTTTTGGAGAAGCCGATAGATAACGACCTATTGCTCCTTACGATCGACAAAGCTCTGTCAAAAAAATACCTTGAGTACGAATTGATCAGAACCAAGTCTCATATTATCGGTGAGTCTCAACTAATGAAAAATGTATATGAACGAATCAGCAGATACTCAAGTTCGGATGCAAATGTTCTGATAACTGGTGATACAGGTACTGGCAAAGAACTGGTGGCAAAAGCTATTCACCTTCTGAGCAGCAGGGCAAATAGAACATTCGTCGCATTTAACTGCGCTGCCATACCGCATTCTTTGTTCGAAAGTGAGATGTTTGGTCATGCCAAGGGTTCATTTACTGGTGCTATTAGTGACCATAACGGATTCTTTGAGCAGGCGAATAATAGCACGCTGTTGATGGATGAGATCGAAGAACTAACAATAGAGCAGCAGGCAAAGCTTCTGAGAGTATTACAAGATAGGCAATTCCGCAAAATTGGATCTACCAAAGTTACGCACTTTAACGTACGGATCATAGCTGCTTCCAATAAAAACCTGCAGCAGATGGTTTCGGAGGGGAAATTCCGGCTGGATCTGTTTCAGCGTTTGAATATTCTGAATATTGAGTTGCCACCGTTGACATCGAGAAAAGAGGATATCCCTATCCTGGTCGAGTATTTCCTGAGTCAGTTTGCCAAGGAACGCAATCAGGAAGCAAAGATAGTGACCAACGAACTAATGCAAAAGCTGATGGAATACGAATGGCCTGGCAACATTCGAGAACTCGAAAATGCCCTGCTGAGAGCAGTCGAACTTGCTCCTGGTAACTATATTCGTGAAGAAGACATGGATATCTTCCAAAAAATGGACGATATTCAGGATCTCAGTCTCAAGGCTGCGTTAAGACGTTTCGAACGTGAATATATCATCCAGCAGCTTGCCATTCATCAATGGAATGTGATAGATACAGCCACCATTCTCGGAATCGATCGTACCAATCTCTTTCGTAAGATGAAAGCTTTAAAAATTCCGACCAAAAGAAAGCGAGATACCTGATCTAAAATAGTGCTTCGGCAATCTCTCTGACTTCTACTTCACCGAAGTATGAAGCCACATCAATATTGGCAAGTGCTGTGTGTACAGCTTCCTCTTTGTGGGCAACCCCCACAAGGGCGAGTTCCAGTTCATCAATATCTCTTCTTCCAAAAAAATCCCCGTAAATTCGGAGCTTTTCTATCTTGCCTTTGACCACATTCAGATAGAATTCTATCGTCCCAGCCCCGGTTCTAACTGCTTTGTAGAAGTTATACTTTGGTGAGGTACCATAATTCCAGTCCCAAGTATCGTACTTCGTTTCAACAAGATGCTGAATCTGCTTCCTTTCTTCATCTTCAAATGAGTAATCCACAGCATCAGGATACAGTGAGCGGACGTAGCTATGTACCCGTGTAATAAACTCTCCCAAAGGAAACGGATGAGACAAGTGGTCTGAGACATTTGTCACCCTTGCACGAACGGATTTGACTGCTTTATCAGCAAATTTGAGCGGATTTACATTGAGCGCAGCAGAAAGATCCGTCATTTTGGATGAATAGAGAATGGTCCCATGCTGGAGGACTTTATCCTGCCACACTAATTTTGCATTACCACTAAACTTCAAGCCATCGATAGTAAGGTCGTTTCTTCCTTGTAGCCTGGCATCTATCCCCAAGTCCTTTAGTACTTGCAATACCGGGGCGGTGTATTTTTCAAACGTCCATGAGCTGTCTGAAGCACTATTCATGATAAAGCAGAAATTCAAATTTCCGAGATCGTGAAAGACTGTGCCCCCTCCCGTCATTCTACGAACAACTGGTATGCCATGCTCTTTGACATATTCCAGATTTATCTCGGAAAGAGTGTTCTGATGTTTCCCTACTATGATCGAAGGTTTGTTTCGATACAGCAGAAAGCAATCCTCCCCTTTTGTTCGCAAAAGGTATTCTTCTGTTGCTATGTTATAGGGGGCATAGTTGCTATCACTGATGATACAGAGCATCTAATCTCCCAGAGCACTCAGCTCCGAACGGACAAATTCGACTAATTCGCGAATCCGTGTTTCAGAGAAGTCAAATGGAATTCCTGCTGTTTCATAGACAACACTTACGGGTTTTTGATAACCGAGTTCCAGAAATCTCTGATAGTGACTCAGTGCTTTGGCCTTGTCTTTTCGATAATTCATATAGACCGATAAAGCACCCAGTTGGGCTATACCGTATTCAATGTAGTAAAAAGGCACTTCAAAGATATGCAATTGTGGCATCCAACCCAGCTTTCGATATTCTTCCAGGCCAGACCAATCCACACCAGTATCGAATCGTCTGCTTATATTGATATAGGCTTCTGAACGCTGTTCAGGGCTATGATCCGGATTGAGGTAAACCCAATGCTGGAATGCGTCCACAATCATACACCAGGGCAAAAACGATAGCGTCCCTTCCAATTGGTCCCGCTTTGCCTTGTATAGATCCGCCTCATTGTCATAATACTCGTCCCAGTAATCCATCGACAGCAGTTCCATCCCCATCGAAGCAAGTTCTGCTACTTCGCTGGGAGTATCACAATAGTAATCCAGCTTGATATCTTTGGTAGCAGCACTATGCATGGCATGACCGGATTCGTGTAATAGAGTTACCACATCATTGTGGAGCTTGACGTGATTCATGAAAATGAATGATGAAGCCAGGTTGTTTATCCCTGTATTGTAGCCACCAGGGGCTTTTCCCTTGCGGTTTTCAAGATCAAGCAATCCGCTATTGTTCATCATTTCGAGTTGAACGCCATACTCAGGCTTGACTTTATGAAGGATTCTAATCGCTTTGGTAATAAACTCGTCGGTTGTATCAAATGGTACCAGCTTCCTGCCATCCAAGTCCACTGCCAGATCCCATGGCCTCAAGACATCCAGACCCAATACATTTTTTCTGTGCTCATGCATTTCTTTTACAAATGGTACTACAACCTTTTCCACTGCTTCATGAAACCTATACAGATCGTCCGGCGTGTATGAAAAACGCCCCTTTATGCAATGCATATAGTCACGATAGTTTTCCTTGTCCGCGTTTTTTGCCATCTTGATTCTGATCGCTTTGAGATCGTCATAGAGCTTATCCAGCTTTTGTTTCTGTTCCTGATAACAACCCATCCGTAAGCGCCATGCCTGTTCTCGCTTTTGACGGTCTTGATCTTTGAGATACACGCTAAGCTGTGCGACTGTTTTTTCTTCTCCATCGATCTCTGCAGTCATCTGGCTTACGATACTGCCATACTGGGTGGCAAGTTCTGTCTCCTGGATTCCCAGATCCACATTTTCCTCTCGGAATAGTGATATATCGTTTGAGATCATAGTTTTGAGGTGATTGTATTTATTATCATCAAGCTGGGATGCATATGAACAGGCATTAAACTTCTTTTGCATCTGAAATCTGTATGGTTCTGTCTTAGCATAGACATTTGCATAGAAATCGTTGTATGCCTTGCCATAGTTTTCATCATCCGCATTGAGAGTCATTCGGATATAGCGCCATGAAAGCTCATCAGATAAGGCTTTGCTAAGTGATGATGCCTTTCCCAACATCAAAATCAGTTCATTGGGCGAATTAAGCTCACTTTCCAATAAACCTTCGATAATTGTACGTACTTGATCCCAGGACGTAACGTCAAAACCCTCAGGAAGATTTTCAAATCTGATGGGTTGTAGTTTTTTATCGGTCAAAATCATAAATCTCATTTCCTCGTTATTTTCTTTTCTTTTTAAACACGCGTAGCAGGAATATACTTAATATAGCGAAAACTGCCGCTATCTCTTTGACCCCGATAACAGGATAAAACTTTACTTTATCGCCCTTGATCAGGTATATCCCGATGGGTTCTGTTTTAATCCCTCCACCACCACCGCCACCTTCATTTGTCATTGGTGTCTCGGTCAAGGGTTCATCAATATCGCTTGGCTTAGTATCTTGTTTGTCTTTCTTCTGATGAGAGACGGGAGAACTACCTCCACCACCACCCAGACCCATGGAAGTTTTTGCTACCGGTATAATCGTCGTATCTCCGATGTTAATCGGCTTACCAAAAGACATCTCCACACCACCAAATGTACTTAGGACACTCTTGATTCTTGACAGTATTTCGATAAATTTCATAATTCCTCCTTGGCTTCAAGTGCGATTCTGAGATTCGCATATATCATGTCAACAACAATCACTTTGGGCTTAGTTGTATTTGCCTTCCAGATGATACAGCGCTCAGATCATAAAAGTCTTTGCGTTTATCTTCAATTTCCAGTTTGCGTTTTTCTGCATTATACCATACATTGAGGTGTTGTTGCTGGAGATTATCTTCCACCGCCCTGATGAGATCACTCTTCTGTCTGTCCCAGTCCTTGGGATTGGGTTTGTTTCGTTCGGAGACATAGGCAATGTACCAGTAGTTTTCATTATTTATCAATGAGGTATAATTCCCTGCATCAGTACCAAGAATCGCATCCACCAATACATCAGCTCTTCCGATTGAGGGGATGTTTGCTCCTTTTTTGAGCTTCGAAACCTCAACGACTAAGATAGTATCCCTTTCAGCTTTTGTGAAGTAGGCATCAGGTTTTGTTTCCAAGGCAAAAGAAACGGCATAATCCCGCATATGATTAATTCGCTTCTCACGGGTAAGTTTGTTCATTATACTGGTCTTTTCACGCTCAAATGGTGTATGAAAGATATTCAGGCTATCGGCCACTTCCATCACGTACAAATCTCCATTTGCAGCGGTGTGAACACTGTATAGAGTACCAGGAGGATTGTTAAAGGCAAAGGAAATCAAATTTGGATCAGATCCAATCCCCGGTATGCTTCGATCAATTTCCAAAAACGGATCAGAAACGCTCAACTCGTAGTCATACAAGGCTGCCGCCGGTACAAGGCCAGTTATCTGAGCAGTTGAATATAGCTTTTGGCTTTCTGATTTAATCCTTTTGACATTTTCTTCGCTCATTTCGATCCGGATCAGAATATGGCTGGCTTGAACTTCCTCGTTGCCTCCGTTCACCCTTTTATCTATGACTTTGATGATGTGCCAGCCAAACTGGCTTTGGACAGGTAAGCTTACCTCCCCTACTGGAGTATTAAAAGCTGCATCCTCAAAAGGTTTGACCATTCTTCCCCTTGAAAAGAATCCTAAATCTCCGCCTTTGGCTGCTGAGCCAGGGTCTTTGGAGTATTCACTCGCCAACGAGGCAAAATCCTCTCCTGCCAGTGCTCGTTGATACAAAGAATCTACCAGAACCTTAGTCGCCAGGGAATCATCTGCACCAACTGATCTGGCAAATCTGTAATAACGGTATGTCCTGCCATTTTCTTTGCGATATGCTTCCAGATTTGTCTGATAATATTCTTGAGCTTCTTCCTCCGATGCATTGATGTGAGTCAGTTTGGCAAAGTCAAAATAGATTATTTTGGCATCAGCAGTGTCATTGTCCATTATCCAATCTCTTCGTACACTATCGGCATCTGCTTTGACTTCGGATTTTATGACATTGTGCAGCTTAGTGTATTGATATGTCTGGTTTACATAGTCCAGGACACTACGTCTGAACTCTGGATTTGCCTTGAGAGCTGCTTCCAGCTTTGCTTTGTCAAAACGGTTATTCGTTTGTAAGTCCTGGATTTGTTTGATTACATCTGGAGTATTTCTCAGGACTTCTCTCTCAAGCTCTGCATCGGTGGCTTTGATTTTGCGGGATTTTATTGCCATATCGTAGATATATCTGCCGATTTGTTCTTCCCAACATTGATTGTTTAGACGGGCTTTGTCCTCATCGCTGAGTTTCCCACCCTGTCTGGCACTATGGAAATTGAAGTAATTCTCCAAGATATTGTTGTATTCGCCATAACTATAGGATTTTGTCCCAATTTTCCCGATTTGAGCTTTGTCGTCCTTCTTTTGTGCATAGGTAACCGATAGACTACCCAATAACAAGAATACCAGCAATAACTTCCAAGTCATTTTACACATATCTTTCTCCTGTCTATAGGCTTAAACTCGTCTAAGTAACTAAATCTCTTTTATTGTAATATCATTCGCAGCCTGCATTTCTAATCTTTTGCACTCGGAGCAGTGTTAATCCAGAAAAATAGAAACAATTTGTCAAGTTCATTTAGATTCGTTATCTGAACCGTACCCCTTACCTTTACCAGTCACCAAAACATGAAAACGGTTAAAAAGTTGGCGAAAACGATAAAGCATCATTTTGGACGGATTGAGTTGATGAAACATATTGTCAAAGAAGCGTTCCCAGTTCGTCGTTTCGTAGCTTCTGAAAAAGCCACAGGCTTGCATCACTTCCATCATATAAGTTTGAATGCGATGGATTTCTTCCCCAGAAGCAGCATGGGGTAGAGTTTTTTGGTTGTAGATTCTTTCGATCGGATACGAATAAAGTTCCCAAACCGCTATTGATACGGCTTGAGCCAGATTGATTGAGGGAAAATCCGGATTAGCGGGGATATTACATCTTAAGGGGCATAGATCAGCTTCGGAATCGGTGAGTCCATAAGTCTCGCGGCCAAAAACAAGACCGACTTTCAAATGCCGAATCCTGTGCACAAATTGTGCCGTCTGCCGAGGACTCATATCAACGGGCTTTAGCTTTCCCACTCTTCTGGAAAAAGCAACTACCCGATCCAATCCTTCCAATGCAGATTCAAGGTCAGGGAAAATCCTGGCATTCTCCAAGATTGATTCGGAATGAACTGCCAGGTAAAAGTCATTCTTTTCTGGAATCGAGCCTACAATCCTCAGTTCGAAAAAGCGGAAATTATTCATAATACGTGCGATGGCACCTACATTTCCGCCATAGATCGGTTCTACCAGAATAATCGCTACATTATCCATCCGCTTGAGGGTTAGTTCTTTTGGATGATATAAGCCAGCTTGGCACCCATGGAAGATACGTTTGGATTGGGGTCGCTTTTCCATTCCATGACTGTCTTTTGAGTCACATTGATAAAATCAAATGTTTTATCTCGCTTGCTGCGTTGCTTGAATATATTCGCAAGTTTCTTCATCGTCTGCCAGATTGTCCGAACCCTTTTTTCGTCGGCTTCGATCAGCCAGCGCCGAACGTATGTATAGCATTGGAGCGGACGTTGTCGTCCCACTTGAGTAAGTATATGGCTGATTTTTTTCTGGACTTCTTCGCTCTCGTCATCAAGGAGCTTGCCCACGAAATTCAAAACATACTGGGTGTTTTTGTTAGCGATATTTTCCATCCCATGCATCGAAATTGCACGCTTCTTTTCATTGTCCGACTCTGCCCACAAAGGCATCTGTTGTTTCATCACTTCTGGATGCTTCTTCCACATTTCAAAGGCAATTGTCTCTGATTCCCATGGGACAGTTTCGAATGTTTTTTCTATTGTTTTTACAATTATCTCAGGTTGTTTCTGGCGTTTATAGTAAAAGTAAAATAGCGCGGTTGCCCGGATTCCATACAGAAAATCGTCCAACATCTCAGCACAAATGGCATCCAAAGCTCCATTCCCCTCAAAAGTAGCGAGTCTTTTACCGAGGTCTTCACGAACGAAGTAATTTGAAGTATTGGCAATAGCGAGGATTTTCTTTTTGGCCAGTTCCGGTTTGTTTTGTTCGAGGTTCTTAAAGATCTTTTCCAGATCAGATTCCATCATCTTGATGTCGTCAATATTCAGTCTTCCAACTTGTTTTATCATGTACTGCTCCCAATAGAGGATATATCTATGTAGATATTAGTTATTGTACTACTCATGTTTTAGTGCATGCTCTCATGCTGTGGCAGGGTTTTTGTGAACCATTTTTTGTTATACACCTGTTTATTGTTTTGGTAATTTTGTGATGGGTGTGTTGCCATGTCTGATTTAAAGATACTGAATACTGCCTTTCTGTCAAGTACTTTCTACAACGGAACTACTTTAGGGCTCAATTTCATGGTCAAATTCAGTGAAATTCAGTTGATTACTCAAACCTCCTCCAGCCATTGTAGATAGGCAATGATGAAATCAATTCAATAGAGTATTAAAGTGAAAAAATACACATGAATATACAACGTTGGATAGGATACTCCAAGATCACTAACCAGTGTTTATCTACCGGATATCCACGACAGAGGTGAGTCTTGCGAGCCAGGAACCTCTTCTTGTTCCAACCCCCGGATCCAAGGTCGAAACCACTGTGCGATTGATCAGAACGGTTTTTTCATTCCCTCCAGCCGGTTTTTCACGATAGGCATAAACGTTGTGTAAAACAAAAGCCTTATTATCGTGACTACCAATGTAAAACATGATGTGTCCCGGCATCCTGACCAGACTAATACCTGCTGTTGCTTTCTGGATGAGTGATTTCTCCCTCTGGATAGAATTTTCTTTGGTATACGAGATAATCTTTGAGCCAGCATTTTCCTGATTACCTCCATCACGAGGAAGATGAATTCCAAACACTCCATATACTGCTTTGACAAAGCTGCTACAATCCCAGTCTGCATTTTGATCACCCCAGCCATAAGCCTGATTGATCATCTTAAAAGCTATATTCAGTACGTTTTGTGAGGAATAGGTCAGATACCCCAAATTCGCATCAGTCTTCTTGATATAGCCCTTTGACTGAAACAGGCTACCCTTCGGATTTCGTTTTGGAACCTGAATCTCGAAAAAGTCACCTGTCTCTACCAGCAAAGGTAGTGTGTTACCCATGCGAATAAACTCATGCGCTTCGGTCGTGGCCGGATTTGAATAGATCATGGCTTTGGGTGAAGTAATTACGATAAATTTACTTGGTTTGTGATAGATAACCCATTCGTCATAGCTACAAAACGCTAAAACCTCAGTGGGATACCATCCTGAATATGTACTGCTTTGTGCATAAATCCATTTTCCATCTGTTGATTCATGGTACACAATATGGGGAGTTCCTATTTCATAAGCGCTGTTTTGCAGACGGTCAAAACTGCTTTCCCCGCCTGTTGTTATCAAGGCATCCCTTGAGGGTAGCAGTCTTTGGGAAGCAAAACCCGTCAAAACCGCAAATCGGGGATTGATTAGAGCTGGGATCGCATCCAGATTGGTTTCTCTTCGAAGCTTGGCTATGTACTGCGCATCAAAAGCTTTGCCATTCTTCAAAGTCAATTTCTGCTCATTGATACTTTTCAGATTGGTCTCAATTTGTCTTCTGATCAGATTTCCTTCGATTGTGCCAGGCTTTTCTTCCCATAGATTCACTGTTTCATCGGCTGTTGCTATTCTCCGGTTTAGGGCTTCAATTTGTTTTGTATTTAAGATAGTCTTATCTGGTTCCACCAGTTTATTTATCCAAAAATCCGCTTTGTACATTTCCGGATTGACTCCCTGCATCAAAGCAGATGGACGAAGTACGGATTGATTTGCTACCATCGAAGTACCTCCCAGAAATACAGCGACCAGAAACACTATACTGCGAACACACCTGGCAGAATACACTTATTTCATCCCATCCTGTCAGTTAAGACTTGCTGATAAATGTCTTTATCTGTTCTGATTTACCTTTTAGTTCGATGCTACGATAATATTCAAAGCTCATAGCCAGTACCGAGCTCAACCGGGAGTGGGTAGCTTCTGAAATCATCACATGGTTTTTTTGGCTGCTCTTTTCCAACTTGGCTGCTATGTTTACCGCATCACCTATGACCGTCAAATCCTTACGATCATTGGTCCCAATATCTCCTTGCAAAACCATTCCACTATTGATTCCAATACGAACAGCAATGGGATCTTCTCCGTTTTCCAATCGAATACTATTCATTTGCGGAAGGCTCTTGTTAACTATCTGCAGAGCAGCCCGGACAGCATCGTTTGCATCGCTGAAAACTGCCATAATGGCATCACCGATAAACTTGTCTATGTCGCCAAAGCATTCTCGTGTAATAACTTCGCAGATACCAAACAGCTCATTGAGCAACTTTACAACTTCATTGGGTTTGTTAACCTCCGAAAACCCTGTAAAATTGACAATATCAAGGTAAAAAACTGATAAATCTACAATGCGTGGTTGGTTTTGATGAGCATCCGAACTCAATCGATCCCGGATATCGGAATAAGTGGTTGTAGAAACGTATTTTTTAATCAGATTATTGAATTTTTCCTGAAGTATGCGGTAGTCTTCGGAAAGCGAGATATCCCGGAATACTTCTATAGCCGCCACAATTTCACCAGCTTCATTACGAATTGCGGACACATGAGTCTGTACAGGTATTCTTTTCCCATTCTTGGTCTTAGGATAGACTTTTGCCTCTACAGGGACTTCATCCTTGAATACTCTCAGGATTGGACAGGCCGAACGGCATAAGAGCATTCCATTTTCATCAATATGATTCAGGATATTATCGCCACAACATTTCCCCATTACCTCTGCTTTGGGATAGCCGGTCAATTCTTCTGCAGCAGTGTTCCAATAGATTATATTCCTGTGTCTGTCGACTATGTACACACTATCATAAATACTATCAAGTAGCTTGGTGAGATCTGATTCATGTGCCAACTGAGCAAAGATATCCATTTTACTCTCCTTCTGAAATATACTCATAAAACAGTGTTAGAATAGCGTTGCGATGCTTTTCCACGTTTTTTCGCATCATTTTTGCTGAGGGATGGATTACGCTGATTCCGAATGGATTGATACCACCAATTTCTATCAGAAAAGCCTTGGTGGAATGGATGTGAAAAAGGTAGTTTCGCGCATTTCCTACTCTAGAATTGAGCCCGGCATGTACTTCATAGTAGCCTTTTTGATAGTCTTTTGGGACCTGTAATGCGTATACTTCTGCAGCAGTGCGAATTTCGTCGATCCTCTGTTTCTGTTCATCATTGGAGCTATCAAACCATGGCAGATATATCTTCTCGCTATAAGCGCCTGTTGCAGAGCTGTGATACAAAAGCGCAAATTCAAAACTGATCCGATCTGCAAGCTGCATTATGCTGTAGTTTTCCGTTTCTGATCCCGGATGAAATCCTTTGAAGTATGGACTCTCTGGTTGGATTGTAAGATCATACTCCCAGGCAAAAGGGTAATTTCTATTCAAATCGACTCCATCTACACGGATATCGAACCTGCCATTTTTGTTTGTATCAGTGTTATTCTTTCGTTTCCATGGATAATCTCCGGAACTGACAATTCTGTAGCCCTCCGGATTGATGGTAGGAACTATCCAAAAATTGAACTGGTCGAGAATGGCTGTGACTTTTTTATTCTTTTGATAGTTTTCAGCAAAGTATTCAGCTATATCAAGGCTGACTTCTACCCCCAGAACCTCATCTCCATGGTGTTGCCCAATGATCAAAACGTTTCGCCTGGCAGTCTTTGCACCGATTTTCAAGGCATGTATAGGAAGGTTTTCATTGGTAGAGAAGCCTATTAGGTTTAGCTGTACCAAATCCGCTCCCGAACGATCAATCCGCTGGAGCTTTTTATACAGATTGTCATACTTGGTATAAGCTGGGTCCAGAGGATACTTGTTCCCATTAGATTGGGCACAGGACATCAACGGCAGACAGCCGATTAAAAACATGATCATAGATCTGAGCAATTTCTTGTATAGCATGACGACACAAGGAATGCGATATGGATTTTTCGTCAATACTTTCTATCCCCTAATGGGTTAACTACGTCTTTTGTGTATTATCTTTTTTCGTGAAATAACAGTGACAAAGCATTGAACTGCCTTTGAGTTCAGAACTCATTGTCTTACCACCCATCACCCATTTGAATGGATCTTTACCCCATACTCCGATTTATCAACGGTCTATTCAAGCTTATGATATGCGGTGCAGATCTGGCGTGGATTCCGGGGATTATAGCAGGGATTCGCGCCACATCACAGGCACAGATTAATAAGCTCCAAAATCTAACTCTTCCCCAAATCTGCAGCCGATTGTAAAGTGCGCATACTCACTCCAAAAATACCGAAACACTGATAAAGAATATTGCTCTATAGACTTTGATTATGCAGCGAATCTCTTTATTGTATGGTAGCCTGACCTTTTATTCCTCAGCAGAACCATAAACAAGCTGATATCCATAGGCAAAAAAGATATTGACAACAACGGGCACACCCCAAAGTTTGAACCATGAAGATGTATGAAAATAGGTGTAAAAGAACGGAAAAACGAATTAGCGAAGACTGTAATAATATAGAACTAAAGCATTTGCGCAAGCAGATGCTTTTTTTGTTTGGAGCCCAGAAATGACGATTGACGATTTGATCCGACTTAGCCTCGAAGAAGATATAGGAACTGGAGATGTCACATGTCTCTATCTTGATCCCGAACCTGCAGCCTGCATAGCTTTTATGATTGCCAAAGAGGCGGGGGTATTGGCGGGGGTTGAAATTGCGCAAAAAGTCTTTCGATATCTGGATCCAAACGTAAAAACTACTATTTACCGCAAAGATGGCGACAGAGTAAAAGCCGGCGACGAAATCATGCGACTGGAGGGAAAGCCGGTTTTGCTTTTACAAGCTGAACGTACGGCTTTGAACTTTATCCAGCGGCTCAGTGGCATTGCGACAAAAACTGCCAGAATGGTCAGCATGATCGAAGGCACTGATGTCAAGCTATTGGATACCAGAAAGACTACTCCTTTGTTACGTCAGTTGGAAAAGTACGCTGTCAGAGTCGGAGGTGGATATAATCACCGCTTTGGTCTTTATGATATGATCCTGCTCAAGGAAAACCATATCAGGGCTGCTGGAAACATTACAGAAGCTGTATTACGCGTCAAAAGACACAATACGAGCTATAAGATCGAGATCGAAGTCACAAATATGGCAGAACTCGAAGCAGCTTATTTAGCCGGGGTGGATCGTGTAATGCTGGACAACATGCCGATTGATCAGATCAAACTGGCTGTTCGAAAATATCGCAAAAAGGTAGATCTCGAAGTTTCAGGAGGCGTCACAGAAGCCAATATACGTTCGATTGCCAAAACTGGAGTTCACTATATATCCAGCGGTTCTATGACTCATAGCTACAAATCGCTTGATATCAGCCTGTTATTTAAGGAGTAAGAATGATAGAAAAACTCAGGACACTCGCCAAAATGCAAAAATTGGACGACAAAATTGGTCAGTTCCGGATGCTGCAACAAGAGCTACCCAAACAACTCAACGCCATAATCGATTGTGTTGATGAGGCAACGGCTGGAATGTTGGTAGCCGAAACAGAAAAAATGGAGCTCTTGAAAAAACAGCGTGCCCTTGAAACAGATATCGCAACACACAAAGAACAGATCAGAAAGTATTCGACACAGCTTTCGGAAATCAAAACAAACAAAGAATACAAAGCCCTCAATAGTGAAATAGCATTTCTGAAAGAAAAGATTTCGGAGATCGAATCCCAAATCCTGGAGTTGATGGACGTTGAATCCGAAATTATGGTAAGAGTCAACGAAGCAAAGGACAAGCTGGCACTCGCGGAAAAAAACAAAAGAGACAAAGAAGGCGATCTTCGGAAGCAGATAGATCAGCTGGAAGTCACGATCGAGGACACCAGAAATGAGCGTAATGTACTAGCACGAACTCTTCCCGAACCGTTGATCCGCCAATATGGTAATCTGATCAAACACAAAGGTAATTCTGCAGTAGTTTACAACATCGATGGGTATTGTGGTGGTTGTGGTATCGTAATCCGTCCACAAGTCAAGATAGAAATGCAGCTCCAGAAGAAAATCCTCACATGTGAAAACTGTGGCAGGATTCTCATGAACAAAATCGAAGATTTGTCATAGATTTTGCTTCCAAATATAACTATAATATAGTGTGAACACAAGCCTGCTTTTGGGCTGTTGATATAGTTTTACTTCTAATCGGGATGATTAGATGTCTGCTGAAGGGAAACCTTTGGAGGAAAGTCCGGACACCACAGGGCAGGATACTTCCTAACGGGAAGCTGCAGTAATGCAGAGCCAGCTCCACAGAAACAAACCGCCCAGCACCTCATCAGTTTTATCGATGATTTCGGTTGGACAGATCAGGTGCTGAGCAAGGGTGAAATGGTAGTGTAAGAGACTACCGGTATCTTTGGTGACAGAGATAGCCAGGAATGCCTTATCCGGTGCAATGCCAAATAGGAAGGCTTAGCGCTGCCCGCGCAATTACGTCTTCGGGTAGGCAGCTCGAACTGCTTTGCGAAAAGCAGTCCAGATGAATAGACATCATTATACAGAATCCGGCTTATTATCATCCCGATTTTATTTCTTGTTCTCTTATGCTTGTAAAGATAGATGCATCTTAAAATCCGAAATTATGTCATGATTTCGAACTATCTGTGAGAGCTAATAGAACTGAGTGCCCCCTTTTAATTGGCTTAAAATTTGCATAATGTCAAATAGAGAAAAAATAACTGGAGACGGACATGAAGCGCTTATTACTACTTGCTATTGTATTCTGCCTTTTATCGGCAGCTTATGCTATCCTGCCCACGTGTTATGATACATACGATGAGATTGTTGCCAAATTATACGATTTTGAAGCCCAAAATCCCGATCATGCCAAAGTACACCTATTGGGGTATTCCCAACAGGACAATGTCCCTATTTATGGAATTAAGGTATCGAACAATGTACTGATTGATCAGGACCAGCAAGCAGTCTTGTTTGTGGGACAGGTGCATGCAGAAGAAGTATTAGGCGTTCAAGTAACACTTAGTAATATCAATGAAATTCTATTATACAAAGCCCAATCACCATACAACCAGTGGCTTTCACAACTTGAGATGTGGTTTGTCCCCACACTCAATCCAGAAGGGCACAATGTAGTAACTGCAAACATAGACACCTCTTATCGCAAAAACAAACGAGATAATAACAACAATGGTATATTTGATTATAGTCCCCTGGTCGGATATGATATTGATGGAGTAGACATAAACCGGAATTTCTGGTTTAACTGGGTACATGGGGACACTTTGATGCAGCCTGGCGGATTGGAATATTACGATTATTACAGAGGTCCAGAGCCAATGTCCGAATCTGAAGTCCAAGCCATCAAAGCCCTTTGCGATCAAAAGAAATTTACCTATTCAATCTGCTGGCATTCTTCACGGACTGGTAATCTATCCGAAAAAGTATACTATTCCTTCAATTGGAAGGAAGTACGTCCGAGCCCTGATCTTAGCCTGGCAGCTGCAATTGGCCAGGGAGTCGCCTCTCAAATACCCAATCAGAGCAATCCGGGGACATATCAAGCTTCCCCAAACCTCAGCCGAAAGGGTTGTTTTCACGACTGGATGTATCAGCAATATGGCACCATTCAATTGCTAATTGAAGTAGGCACAGCAGATTTACAACCCGATTCCCTGATGATGGTAAATACTATCCAGCGTGCCACAAATGGTGTTAAATGGCTTTTGAACAGAGCTCTGGCATATTCTACAGCAGTACCATCGAATTCTTTGTTGACCGGATACATCCGTGATGCCGATACCAATGAGCCTTTGGAGGCAGAGATCATCGTCGAACAGAGACACGCACCATGGTTTGCCCCCAGAAAGAGCAAGCCCGATACCGGACGTTTCTTTAGGCCTCTGGCTTCCGGAACTTATACTATCAGAGTTCGAAAAAAAGGTTATATAGACCATGTAATACCCAATCAGGTAGTTAATAACAGTGCCCTGACAATGATAAACGTCTCACTCCAAAAAAAGCAGGAAGCAACCCTTTCGGGATGGGTACGCAGCAATGGCCAACCAATCCCCGCAAAAATTGTCCTGCATGATCTGGATCCTGATACACTGTATGTGAATGGTGAATTCCTCTTGAACACATACGTTTCCGATCAAATCCTGATCGAAGTAACAGCGGATGGATATTTCCCTTTCATTAAGCAAATAGAGATTGTACCCGGACAAAACCACCTGTTTGTTAATCTCAGTCCAGTGAATATCATCTTTTCCGAATCCTGGGAAAACGGTAGTGACAATTGGTTTATTGAGGGGCCTTGGGTACTTCAGAACGAACTATCTGCTTCGGGCTATGCCATTACCGATAGCTGGGGAGGAAGAGGGCTGTATGCGGTAAATGCAGACGTAAATATTCGGATGGTAAATCCTGTTTCGCTACCCTCCACAAATGACCTCTACCTCGTATTTGATCATCATCTCTATACAGAATGGGATTATGACATCGTAAGCGTTGAAATCTCTCACGATCACAACGAATGGCAGTCCATTTGGACAAAATCCGGCAGATTTGACTGGTGGCATACGGAACACATTGATCTGAACGAATATCGTGGGCAAAACCTGTATTTCAGATTCAGGCTCAAGGATGAATCCAACCATATAGAACTGACCGATCCAGGCTGGACATTGGATAACATTAAAATTATCAGCGGAACTGCCACTCCCAATTTTGACTACACAAACAATAGCCCTGTAGTAAGTGCTTTGTATCCCAATTCTCCTAACCCTTTCAATCCAGAGACCAATATCCGTTTCAGCTTGGCAAAACCGTCGCGGGTAAAGCTGGGGATATACAATATGAAAGGCCAGAAAGTGGCAACTTTGGTGGATGATATGTTGTCTTCAGGATTACACCACAGGGTTTGGAAAGGAACGGACGATGGAGGACGCAGTGTTTCAAGCGGAGTATATTTCTACAGGCTCGAAACTGAAAACTTCAATCGCACAATGAAGATGGTGCTGGTCAAATAAATGCATAAAGCCATCAGTGAATTCCTATCTCACCAGATGGCTGAATTCCATAAAATCGGAATCTCTATTATCAAAGAGAAAGAACTGCCTTATGGTGTGCAACTAACCCTTAGTAGGGGACTGCAAAAGAATATTCTGAATATCTATTACTCCGAGAAACGAGGCATCAGCCTCGTTCCCGGAGGTTCGGACAAGACTGATCTCTATCAATATCTACAGAGCCTACAAACCCTGAAACAAGCAATAATCCCTCTCAGACAATGTCACACATGGAAACGCTGGATCGGTTCGGACGAATGTGGAAAGGGGGACTACCTTGGAGGATTGGTTGTTTGTGCCTATGCTATGGAAATTGAGGATATTCCTGTTTTAACCAAAACCGGAGTAAGAGATAGTAAAAACCTAAAAGACAAGGACATCGTCCAAATAGCAAAACAGCTATACAAATTGTATCCTAAACGTATTGCCTGTATTTCTCTTAAACCTGTCAAATACAATGAAATCTATGCAAAAATGCAGATTCAGAAGAAAAACCTGAACGACCTCTTGGCATGGCAACATAGTACCATAATCAAAGAGTTGCTGGACAAAGGTTTCCCTGCCGATGGAGTCCTCGTAGACCAATTCAGTAAAAGCATGAAAGTCAAGACCGCGCTCGAGAAGCTTGGGATAGATGTACCCATTGTCGAAAGACCTGGTGCTGAAGACGATTTGGCTGTAGCGGCAGCATCAATTTTGGCAAGATATCAGTTTCTGGCACAAAAAGACGAGCTTAAACAATTTTTTGAGCTTGATTTACCTCTTGGTTCAAGTTCTACAACTACCAAGGCAGCTCAAGTATTTGTCCGTAAATATGGAGTCCAGAGACTGAACGAGATCGCCAAGATTCATTTTATTACTACTCAAAAAGTACTTGCTGGAAACACAACGATAGACCGTTGAACATATCGTCCCACAAAGCAATTCAAGGTGTAAGACTGTTGAACGTGTCGTCATGTATAACAAATCGGTAGGTTTTCAGCCAATTTGAGCGCACAAAACAATCATCTGTACTCACCAACTTCCCTTTGTGTATGGAGCGCTGCCCCATACCCCGATTATTCAACGGTCTTTGTGTTTTCAGCTTGTTTAACCCAAATAATGCAGTAGCTCCCAGCCATTAAAGAAAAGTGTTGCATA
>CAZWIS010000041.1:0-20633 GCA_964634275.1 uncultured Candidatus Cloacimonadota bacterium
CACCACTCTCTTTGTATGGGGCGCTGCCCTATACTCCGATTATTCAACGATCTTTGAGTTTCAAACTAATCCATAATCGTGCTTGACAAAAAAAGCGCTTGCAAATCTTTGTAGTTCGTTAAATTAAGTATGAAGGTGGTGATTTTTTTGCCGACAGTAACAGCTAAGGAAAATGAACCTTTTGATATCCTGCTGAAGCGTTTCAAAAAGAAATGTGAAAAAGCTGCTATTCTATCTGAGATCAAGAAGCATCAAGCTTACGAGAAGCCAAGCGTAAAGAAAAAACGCGAAGATAATGCAGCCCGTCGCAAGATGCTAAAAGCTCAGCGTCGCATGCAGCGATTCATGAAATAAGGTGTTTTGGGGATGTAGGGTTCGCCCTGCATCCCTATGACTTTGGAATGATGGAAAAGATAAGCCAGGACCTCAAAGCAGCAATGCTGGCGAGAGATTCGAAACGGGTAATGGTGCTTCGTATGCTCAAAACGGACATCAAAAACCGCGAAGTGGAGCTTATGCGTCCGCTCGAAGAGCCAGAAATTCTGGATATCATCCAAAAGACGATCAAATCCCGAATGCAGGCTATAGAGATGTACCGGGAATCCCAAAGAATGGATCTCGTCGAAGCTGATGAACAGGAAATTGAAATCCTGAAGCAGTATCTGCCACAGCAACTTGGAAGTGAAGAATTGCTTCGGGAAGTGGTCGATACAATAGCCTCGCTCAATGCCTCCGGCATGAAAGATATGGGCAAGGTAATCGGAGCGGTCAAAGAAAAACATGGTATCAGAGTGGATGCCAAAGAGCTGAGTTTAATCGTAAAACAGGAACTCAGCAAATAAACAATCTGTTGCCATAACAACGGTTTGAGGGGTTTTGAACTCGCTGTTTGAAGCCTCGAAATATGTAAGAGGAGTAATGAATGGGTATCTTCGATTGGATAATTCTGGTGTTCCTTTTATGTTGCGTCATCTATGGCTATCGGAAAGGACTTGTAGCCGCTTTGGTTCAGCTTGCCGGATTGATCATGGCATTTTTCCTGATTGGCCATTATTATCCTGCAGTACGTTATGGGCTGATCAGCAAGTATGACCTGAATCCGATCCTGGCTAATATCACTTCTTTTATCCTGGTCGTGATTGTGCTACTGGTGCTGATCAAGATTATCATATATATCATGGACAGGATTATCAGCATGCTTCACGTCACCTTTATAAACCGTTTGCTGGGTGCTATTTTCTGGTTCTTGAATGCTTTGATTTTTCTGGTGATTATGTCCATTATCATAGATTTTATCCCCTTCTTTTCCAATCAACTGAAAAATCCCAGTGAGCACAGAGTGTATAATGCTGTTGTTGTGATCAAAAACGATATCTATGCCAAGCTTGAACTCAAGGCAAAAGAGAAACTTCTGGAACTGAACAGTAAAAGAGCCAGGCAGGCAGAAAACATATCAATCCCCATCCCTACGAGTAAATGACCACACAATATCAGGATCTCGAATTTGACAAGATCAAACTCCTGATCTCAGAACGCTGTCATAGTCTGCTGGGTCGCCAGTATGTCAGTACTATTACTCCACTTGTCAATATCGATCTAATCCGCCAAAACCTGGAACTCAATCACGAAATTCAGACCTGCCTGGTGCATGGGATTGAATTTTCTTTTGAAGAAATAGTGGATATCAAGTATCTCTTTGCCGATGACGTCGGAGCTGTTTATAGCTACGAAGAGTTTCTTAATATCTATTACAACGTTTATTGTGCCAACCAGATCAGCGACTCGGCAAAAGGGCTGAAGGATTATCCCAGGCTCTATGGTCGGATAGGCAAATTGCATGCTCTCCCGGAAATCGAGCGTCGCTTCAAACAGATATTTGATTTTGAGGGCATGGTGCTTGATACTGCTTCTGCAGAGCTATCCCGCATTCGTAAGCAGATGAATGCCCTGCAAAGCAGGATTGCCCGGATGATGAATAGTCTGATGCAAGATGCCGGAATGGAGAAATACTTGCAGGACAAATTTGTCACCCAGAGAAACGACCGCTATGTAATCCCCATCAAAGAAAGCGCAGCACCTTACGTCAAAGGTATTGTCCAGAGCAGATCTGCTACCAAATCAACGATCTTTATCGAACCCGAAAACGTAGTCCCACTATCAAACGAACTCCAGCTTCTACGACAGGAAGAAAAGAACGAGATTTACAAAATCTTCCTCGAATACACCGGAGAAATCAGGGCTTTTTCCAAACAAATAATAGCCAATACAGCGATACTGGCAGAGCTTGATATGCGTTTTGCCATTGGCAGGCTGGGAAAGCTTACAAATTCCAGAGTCCCCCAGATCTCGAATGACGCTGTCCTGGAGCTGTACAATGCCAGGCACCCGCTCCTGATCGTGAAAAATCAGAATATCGGATCCGTCATCCCCTATGACCTGACTCTTGGCAAAGACTATAGGCTATTGATCTTGAGTGGTCCCAATACCGGCGGTAAAACTGTATTGCTGAAATCAGTGGGACTAATCACCCTTATGGCTTTGTCCGGCTTGCCTGTACCGGTTTCGGAAAGCTCTGTAATCGGTCTCTTTGGCTCTGTCTTTGCCGATATAGGAGATGATCAGTCAATTGAAAACGCCCTTAGTACCTTTTCCTCGCATATCGACAAGATCCGCAGAATGCTGGAATCCTGCGATGACAAAACTTTGATCCTGATTGATGAAATCGGAGCTGCTACAGATCCCCAGCAAGGATCCGCACTGGCACAGGTAATCCTTGAACACTTCCAGGCAAAACAGGTAAAGGGGATATTCACTACACACTATACCTCTTTGAAAGTATATGCCGAGCAGGCGGAAGACTGTATAAACGCTTCAATGCAGTTTGACCTCAAGTCATTGATCCCTACATACAAGTTCACTCCGGGATTTCCCGGTGATAGCTTTGCCATCGAAGTCGCAGCCTCGCTGGGATTGGATCCTTCATTGATCTCCAGGGCAAAAGAGCTTTGCGGTAGCCAGAGTGTGGAATTTACAGAACTCCTGAAGCAAATGGCAAGCGAGAAGAAGAAACTGGGTCGGGAACTGTATGAATATCAGCTAAAGAACCACAATCTCCAAGCCCGAATTGATGATTTGGATAAGAAAAACAAAGATTTTGAAGCAGAGATCAAACAACGGAAACAGCAGTATATGAAGGAATTACAAAAGGAACTGATCGCTCTGCAAAAAGCATATACAAACGAACTCAATGATATCCGGAGCATGGATAAAGAGCAGCGGAAAACCCACTCTGTATCAAAGCTCAATGAACTGCAGGAAAAACAGACTGAACTAAGCAATGCCATTCGTGAGTTTTCTCCTGAAGGCAGGCAAAGAGTAATTACTCCCAAGGTAGGAGAAAAGGTCTGGCTACCGGATTTTGAGACTGACGTCATCCTCCTCGAAATCAAGGATCAGGAAGCGCTTGTGGACATGAATGGGATTAGCTTCAAGACGCCTTTGAACAATCTCTACCTTTCAGATACCAAAGCCGAAGCAGTTACTATTGTCAAAGCAAAAAGCGTTTCTCCTCCTCGTCCAAAGCTCGAAATAAAACTCTTGGGACTTACATTTGATGAGGCTCAACCCATTATTGACGAAGCAATCGACGAAGCAATCGTAGCAGGTATGCATAGCCTCAGGATTGTTCATGGCAAAGGAACCGGGGCGCTGAGGACAAAGATCCGAAGCTACCTCAACCGCAAAAAACAGATTATCTCCATCTCTACTCCAGATCCCCAAGCTGGTGGAAGTGGAGTTACCATAGCGAGCTTTTGATGGATAACAGCATCATCGATCAGGTACGGCAAAGCAATGACATCGTGGATGTAATCAATTCCTACGTACCATTGAAGCGTTCCGGATCAAACTGGAAGGGCATCTGCCCTTTTCACAACGATACCAATCCATCGATGCAGGTGAGCCAGACCAAACAGATTTTCAAGTGTTTTGCCTGTGGTAAAGCTGGTAATGTATTTACCTTTGTGCAGGAATACGAACGGCTTACCTTTATGGAAGCGGTCAAAAAACTGGCTCAAAGAACCGGAATCGCACTGCCTCAATACGAAAAGACAAAGACCGTCTCGACCAAGCGTGAGCTATTGAAGCATGCCTACAAATCTGCCAAGGATCACTTCTGCGAAAACCTCTTTACACACGGTTCCAGCGTTTTGACATACCTGAACGAGAGAAAGATCAGCTCCGAAACGGCAAAGCAACTGGAACTGGGATATGCCCTCAATAGCGAAAAGGGCCTGCTGAACCATCTATTGAAAGAGGGGATAACTGTATCGCTGCTCAAAGAATCCGGGCTTTTCGGAAACTATTCCGGCAATCTTGTTGACCTCTTTAGGGAAAGGCTCATGTTTCCCATCCACAATAATATCGGAGAGGTTATAGCCTTTGGCGGCAGAATCCTGAGCAGTAAATCCGAAGCTGGAAAATACATCAATTCTCCCGGGACGGAGCTTTATACAAAGGGCAAGGAACTATACGGCCTGTTCAAAACAAAGTATGAGATCGGCAAAGCAAAGTATGCTATCGTATGCGAGGGCTACTTTGACTTTTTGAGGCTTTACGAAGCTGGTTTTGTGAATAGTGTGGCTTCTTTGGGCACAGCTCTGACGGAGGACCAGATCTATCTGCTGGCAAGGTATTGTGACAAAATCTATATGCTCTATGATGGAGACAAATCCGGGCGTAGTGCTGCTGTTCGTGGTGCACTGCTTTGCCTGGGAAAAGGCTTGAATCCATTCATTGTAGAGCTTCCCAAAGATCACGATCCCGATACTTTCATCCTCGAACAAGGCAAGGATGCGCTTCAGGAAAAAATCGATAGTGCCCAAAGCCTGATCGCTTATTATGCCAAGCTGCAGGATGCAGATGTTCCTGTCGCCGAAAGGATCGAAAGGCTGCTTGATGCTACCAGACTGATCAAAGACCCGATCAGGAAAGAACTGCTAATCCATGAGATTTCAGAAGCTTTTCAGATCAGTGAGAATGCCCTGAATTCGAAGCTGAGACTCAGTGAACCCAAAACCCCAACCGATGAGGATGTTCCGCTCCAGATAAGTTCATTGAAGGACTATGTAGAGGAACGTAATCTACTGGTTTTGGCTCTAAAAGAAAGAAATTCATATATTAGACTTGCCGATGAGCTTGGTGAAGATTATTTTTTTAATAAACATTATAAAGAAATATACAAATACCTGATTACAAAGGTGCAGGTGGACATGTTGATTGATCCTTCTGCCATGTTGGACAGTCTGGAAGACTCCAGGCTCAGGGAAGGTTTGGCTGATTTGATGTTTGAAGAACTGCCAGAAATGCGCTTTGATGATACCTTGAAACAGGTAAAAATCCGCAAGATCCAGCAAGATCTGGATATTATTGATCGGAGAATAAACAAAGAGCCGCATAATCGCGAACTTCTCAATCAAAAGTCTGCCCTCGCCCGTCAGTATCGTATGATGACTAAAAAAGTGGTGAACAAACTCCTCCACTGATCTTTATTTCATCGGGAGTTGGATGTTTACACCGCTCCGCAGATCAAGGAGCATTATTGATGATTACTTATAACGAATGTTTGAAAAAGCTGGTCGAACTTGGTAAGGAAACCGGCTATATTACTTTCAAACAAATCAACGAAATTTTACCTAATAGCCCCTTTTTCCTCGATAAAGTGGACGATATTATCTTTGACCTCGGTCAGGATGGTATCGAGATCATAGACGAGACCGAAAAGAGGGTGACAAAAGGTGGGGCAGCCATCCGTAAACCGGCAGCTCCAAAGAAATTCAAAACCCGCAGGTATTACGATGATCCAGTCCGTATGTACCTCAAGGAAATGGGCAGAGTCCCTCTCCTGGACAGAGAAGGTGAGGTGCGCGTAGCCAAGAAGATCGAAACATACCAGAAAATGATCAACCAAAACGTCTTCAAGGCAGGCTCCACGCTACGTGAAATGTACAACTTCCTGCACCGTTATCGTGAACGCCGGGTAAGACTGGATCAGATCTTCAAGGTCGATATCGGCACTTGGATCGACAAAAATCAGGATGTCAAAATCATCGACAAATTCCGCGAAATCCTCAAAGAAAACGAGGTTACGCTCGACCTGATCGGAGAAATACTCGATAATTGTGATTTTGATGATACCGGCACAGCAAACCGTCAGGAAGAAATAGACGACCTCCGCAACAAGCTGATCTCCACGTTTGGCATTCTGAACTATAATGACAAGCTGATCAAAAGAATGGTGTACCGGATTCGCAGCCTCGTCGAGAGAATCGAAGAAAGCCACAACAGCATCACCGATCTAACCCGGATCAAACGCTATACCATAGACGAAATCTGCACCTATGGACGTCGTGCCAAAAAGTCTGATGAGGATTTTGAAGAAGTAAAATCCGAAACTAAGATGGATCCAAACGTTTTTATCGAGACCTTGCGCAAGATCAAAAATGCCCGCCGCAAGATCAGGCGTGTAGAGCTCGAAACCAGAATGACGGGCTCCGAACTGGTATTCCTCCTGCGTGAAATTGACAGGGCAGAACGGAACAAAGAAAAAGCCCAAAACGAAATGATTGAGGCAAACGTCCGGCTCGTGATCAGCATTGCAAAACGCTATAACAACCGCGGCTTGGAATTCCTCGATCTGATCCAGGAAGGTAATACCGGACTCATGCGGGCAGTAGAAAAATACGACTATCGCAAGGGCTACAAATTTAGCACCTATGCCACCTGGTGGATCAGGCAGGCAATTACACGTGCCATTGCAGACCAGGCAAGGACTATCAGAATCCCGGTTCACATGATCGAATCCATAAACAAGATCAACCGAACCAGCCGCCGCTTGATGCAAAAGCTGGGTCGCGAACCATACCCAGAGGAAATTGCAGACGTTCTCGATATCCCGGTCGAAAAGATCAAAAACATCCTTTCGATCTCCAAAGAACCGGTCTCACTCGATAAACCTATCGGTCACGATAGCGAAGATAGCATCCTGGGAGACTTCATCGAAGACCGTACAATCATCTCTCCGGAACGCCTCGCAGAACGTAGCCTCCTCAAAAAGCAGGTGGATGAAGTCCTGAAAACCCTCACCACCAGAGAAGAAAGAGTGATCCGCCTCCGCTTTGGGATAGACGATGGCTATCATCGAACCCTCGAGGAAGTAGGAAATATCTTCCAGGTTACCCGAGAACGAATACGCCAGATCGAGGATAAAGCCCTCAAGAAACTGCGTCATCCCTCTCGCGCTGCCATCCTGCAGCAGTTTTTGGATAATTTCCATGTGAAATAGCCTGGTATCACCTTGATACCTTCTACGTCTATTATCGGCCGGTATATACCGGCCTTTTTTTTCCAAACAAAACTGCATATTTACCAATAAAGATCTTTGATTGATCGGGATATGGGGCAGCGCCCCATACAATAAGGGCGGTGGGTGGGTATAGATAATAGTTTTTATGCGTTCAAATTGGCTGAAAACTCTCCGATTTGTTATACAGCAAGACACGTTCAACGGTCTTGTTAAGACCATTGATTAATCGGGGCATTGGGTAGCGCCCCATATAAGAAAGGGCGGTGGGTGGGTATATATCCACAGTATCAATACCAGATGCTTATTGGTTCGGCAGATATTCACCTCAAATATATCCAAATTCGGGGATTCAAATCCCTGAATATTGCTAAATTCGGGGAGTTGAATCCCCGAATTACATATTTTAGTTGACAGCTTTCGAGTATGCAAAACAATGTCTAAGAGGTGAATATGATCAAACGAGCAGTTCATAGCGTTATCCAGAAATTCCTGCACAAGCGCCGGGCAATCGTCATCTATGGAGCCCGTCGTACCGGCAAGACCACGCTTCTGAATTCCATAGCGGCAAATCTGACCAATTTCAGATACATCAATTGTGATCTTATCGATGGGCAGGAAGCCTTCGATTTTCGCAGTGTGGATGACCTGCTGATTTCATTTGGAGCTTTTGAATACATCCTCATCGATGAAGCACAAAGGATACCTGATATTGGTATAAAACTCAAGGCGATTATCGACGCATTCCCCGATACGCAGATGTTTGTAACTGGTTCCTCGGCACTGGATCTCTCCAACCTTACCAATGAGCCACTAACAGGGCGCAAGTTTGAGTTTATCCTGCCCCCTTTATCCACCTGTGAATTGAATGATTACGAAGGGAGAACAGCGGTACTGAGTGGGCTGAACAACCGATTGATCTATGGAAACTACCCTGAAGTCTATCTGGAGAAAACCGTGCCGGAGGACATTATCAAGGAGATTGCAGGATCATATCTGTTCAAAGACATCCTCATCTATCAGGATATCAAACGTCCGGATCTGATGAAAAAGCTGCTGATTGCTCTATCCCTGCAATTGGGATCGGAGGTTTCCTACACCGAGCTCGCCAATACAGTGGGAATGGATAAAAAGACGGTGGAGCGCTATATCTCGCTGATGGAGCAATGCTTCATCATCTACAGACTGGGCTCATACAGTCGCAACCTGCGCTCCGAGCTCAAACGTGCTGTAAAAGTGTATTTCTGGGATAATGGGATTCGCAACGCCTTGATCAACAACTTCTCTCCCCTTGATAAACGGAATGATGTAGGGGCTTTGTGGGAAAACTACTATATCACCGAGCGTCGTAAGCTGATGCTGAACAATCGGGCGAGCTTCGATCACTACTTCTGGCGCACCTCCAGCCAGCAGGAGATTGATCTGATTGAAATCGAAAACGGAGCAATAACTGCCTATGAAATCAAGTGGAACCCGGCTAAGAAAGTGTCATATCCGCTTAGTTTTACCAAAGCGTACCCTGAGGCAAAATTGATCCCCATAAATCCCAGGAACTACCTTCAAGGGCTGATTGGTAAATGATCCATGCTCTCTTTGTCACCTATAGCATTTGCTTCAATATATCACCTCCAGCATGTTGACATATTGTCCACATGCTGGCTGCGTCTCAAGTGTTTTTCTCGCTCCTCTGCATTAATTATCCCATTGCATAACTGGGATATGGAGCGCTGCCACATACTCCAAAAAAAAGGGGGGGGGGTAATTGATGTTGTCGACATTGTCTTGATAAAGACTCATTTTTCTTCAATTTCAATGTTATCATCACCTGAGCAACATCCTTTTCTATCGAACAAACTGGTTATCCCATGCCAATCCGATGCTGATTCTCGCCGATGAAAAGCACTGCGATATTGAAAATCTGAGGAGGGTACACTGCTCTAAAATCACCGCAGACCAGATCCCGCACGCTTCGCTATGAAAACATTGAGATTTTAAAGCAGCCTGGGATGCGTTGAGAGTACTTATTCATAATAGTCTTTATAATCATAAAAAAGGAGATTTCCTATTTGTGCCCAGCCGATCCGGAGTACCTAAAGATATTCAACTTAAGTTTTTCTTGACAACATATTATCTGTGACTTTTTTAAGAAAAGTCTTATCTTAGAGGTTTGTGTAATCCATTTGGCATACAAAGGATGCACAGGGATTGTAAAAATAGGAGCAGGGGAATGTATGCGATTTTGACAATAATTAGTCGTTTTGTTTTATTGACAAATGAAGTTATCATTCTTTATACTATGATTGCAATAATCATTGTTTATGCTGTGCTACTAATTTCTGGTTACGAGGCTGACGTCATATACCCACTAAATTTGTTAATCATTACTAATCCAAGGAGGAGATCAAGGTGCAAGAATTGTATCATTTAAAATTGGATGTTAAAAGGGTTCAAGATTACATCTTTCAGGTTCCCAAACTTAAAAACATGTTGGGAGCAAACTCTCGAATCGGGGAACTATTCAAAGTCGATCTCCCTGGCATAATGCCGGAACAAGAAAGCCTGTTTGATCCTATCATCAAAGCAGATGACAGTCTTTCAGAAGACTTACAGATCAATTTTCAGCGGAATATCATCTCATCATCGGGAGGACACTTTGAGGCTGTATTTACAAACAAATCGCTGCTCAATGAATTCGCATTAAAAGTGCAAAGAATTATGCATAATGAGTTACCGGATTTGGAATATAGTATCAATTACCGAAGTTTCAATATATCAGATACTTTGGACTCATTTCCAAAAGAGATGAAACCAATAGCACTACAGGATAAGAGAGAAATTCTGTATGATTCACCACTATTCAGGCTTTGCGAGCAGGATGGAACATCTGTGGCCACTACAGAGATCAAGGATGATAGGACTATGTATATTGGGGATAAAACCAATTTACTAAGAAAACAGGCAGATAAATTCTACAATATGAAGGCTGAAGATGCAATATCGGAAGTTTACAATAAGCTTAGGATCAGTGGACTTACACTTGCTCAGGATATCAAAACACTTGCCAATCGGGGAATAAGTAAAAAAGATAACATGGTTGCTTATATCAAAATCGATGGTAATGGAACAGGGAACCGCTTTAGAAAACATCATGACAAGCTCAATGCTGGCAAACTGGAGATTCTTACTGCTTTTGTGGAGATGGAGAAGTTTTGGGAGAACAATCGGGCAACTATTAGACAAGCTCTATATGAAGCTCTGATTCATTACTGCCCTACTGAAATCAATGGAAAACTTCCATTCCTGCTACTGATGCTGGGTGGAGACGACTTGTTCCTAGTTTGCATTCCCGAAATAGCTCTTGATCTATCTTTGAGCATGGCTACAAAGTTGAATGAAACAAATCCCATCTCTGTAGGTATTGCCTTCGTGAAGGAATCCTACCCGATTTCTCTGGCAAACAGCTTGGCAGAGTCCTGTCTTGAGTGTGCAAAGCAGAAGAGTTCCATGATAGATTCAAAAACATCCTGCATCGACTGGCATGTTCACTTTGATTCAGTATACCAGAGTATTTCAGAAATAAGAAGAAACTCTTATATGTTAGAATATGAAGATAGCAATGGTAAGGTAACCGAATTTCTAACAAAGCGTCCCTATTTCCATGTAGATATGAAACCCCTGTTAGATGAGATCAAAAAGATGGCAAAGGAACTGGACGGCAATGACAAAGAAGCCGCAAACAACAAGATCAAGAGCTATCGCTCTGTAATCAAATCCGGCTATCTTGAGCGGATATTCTACAAGGAAATGATGCTCAGAGATAATGATAGCTTGCAGAAGTTTCTGGTTAACAACCAGGAATCCGTGAAAGATAAGCCTCATAAAATCATAAGCAATGGTGCTCTTGATAAAATTGAGCTTTTGGAAATTTACCGTAAAGCTGAGAGACCCAAGGAGAAGAGATGAAAACTATTGTAATAGAAACGATGCTGGAGTTGCTTGAGGACTTTCATATTGGTAGCGGTGCAGGAACTATAGGCCTTTTTGATGATGGACAAATCAAGGACGAGCATGGAATACCTCAGATAAACCCCAGTACTTTCAAAGGACTGCTGAAGGACTCATGTGAAGATCTTGTACAAATCCAATACAAAGATTGGGACGATACACTTTTCAAGCAAGTGTTCATTCAGCATGATTATCTGAACTCACTGGATATAATAGTCTCAACTGATACGGCCAGGATAGATGCAGATAAAACCCTGATCCACTACTTCACCAAAATTTCCAGCGAGACTGGAACAGCAGAGACTGGAACGCTGAGATCGATTGAATGCGGGGCCAAAGGAATGATCTTCAAGATTATAGTCATATACTCCGCACCTGGTACGCATGCTGATACGATCCGTAGTTTTTTGACAGATGGGCTAAAAAATATCAAGTCAATCGGTGGACACCGGCGGCGTGGCTTCGGTGCAGTTAAGACAACCATTCTGCGATCATCGGTAGTGGAGATTGATCCGGGCTCATTGAAAACCCCAGAATCAGACAAGTTACTTGTGAAAATCAAGCTTGAGGCGGATACTCTCTTCAGTGCCAAAGCTCAGATGGGAAACCTGCTTCAGACAAACGACTATATCCCTGGCACTACAATATTGGGCATGTTTCGATCAATTAAAGTATCTCATCGCTTTGCAGGAAGCTATCTTGATGACGGTAATTGTTCTGTATCCTGCTTCTATCCTTTACCTTCAGACGATAAAGGGATAGATCTGAAGATATTACCTGCACCCCTGAGTTTACGTAAACGCAAAACAGTGATAAATCAACCTAAGGGGATGTGTTCAGTGCCAGTTTGGGGGATTAGATCTCAAGCACAAGGTAGATTTGGAGAAGTGCTCAGCAGTATGATTGTAAGCAATAGCATGCAGGATGAAGAACAGGATATCAAAGAATCTACCAAAGGCATGTATGATGGCTATATCTGTACTGAGATAGATGACAAGCTTTGGGCAAAAGCAGAATACTACAAAGCCTCAATTATTTTGCAACAGCGTAATGCCATTGACCGAGCAAGTCAGAGCACCAAGCTTGGTGGGGTTTTTATCGAGCAAAAGGTGCAAAAAGACACTATCTTTCAGGGAACTATCAGCTTCAAACAAATCGCAGACGCGAAGCAGTTCATTCAAGATCTCAATCCTTGGCTGAGCGGTAACGCTAAAGTTCATCTGGGAAAAGGTGCAATGCCTGCTGTAATCTCCTGCACGAAAGCTGCTCAAGAGTTGTCTGTACCAGTAGAATTGAAGGGCACGAGTTTCACAATTACTATGCTCTCTGATTGTATTCTAATGGATGAACAGCTTTTTCCACAAGGGGATCTGAGTGTAAAGACTCTTTCTGATCTTCTTGGAGATGGATTCGCAGATACCGACTTTCTCTTACTTCAAAAGGCATCCCGCAACGGTATAGCATCATCTTTCAGCGGTCTTTCTGGACTTCGTAGGTTCAGAGATCTAACAATCAGGAAAGGTAGTTGTTATCGATTCAGATACCTCGGTAACAATCCCGCTCTGCTGATTCAGCGCCTTGTCTCTCTTCAGAATGTCGGTATTGGGTTCAGGAAGTTCGAAGGTTTTGGCTCAATCTCGATTAATCACCCAATCCACGGGATAAAACTCCAAAAGATTGAAAACATAAATGACAGCATGCTTGCCACAGCACTGGTCAGCAGCGATTTCAGCAATGGCTTGACCGCTCGTGCCTTGTGTCATAAAAATGCCAATGACTTTGAAAAAAAGTTACGAAAAACTATAGGACAAAATGACAAATACTGGTCCAGCATGCTTTCAGGAGTCTTGTTCAAGCTTGAGGGGAATACTCCCGCCCTCAGTATAAAAGAAGCTCTTAACGCAAAAAAGACCGAAGACGGGTGGAAAACAAGTGATTGCAGGTATAAAATGGCCGAACTCATCCTACCTCTGCTTGATGATCCAGCCAATACCAGCTATCTGGTAATGGCTATGAAAAGAGTTTTAAACAAGGAGCCCAAATGAATAACACATATAAAATATTTTACTCGGTAAAACTCCATTTTAAATCGCCAGTTCACATCGGTAGAGGCAACCAGGATGATTACATCGGAGCAGCTCAGATTGTTAGAAACGGGCAGGGGGAATTCATTATCCCCGGAACTTCAATCGCCGGGATCTTCAGCCAGTGCATCAGCAAAGACAAAACAAACAATTCTTTTGATGACGCTAAGAACTCTTGGCTAAATGATTTACAGCCGGATACAAGAGCTTCTTTGCTTATCTTCCGAAGTGCTGTTCTAAGGCCAATAGGTAAAAGCATCAATGTACAAGCCTTGCGTTACAGGGACAAAGTAAGAGTCTGTCGCAGAACCAAAACTGCAGCTGAAGGAGCAAAATTCTCCCAGTGGGAGATCTGGCCAGAGGATACTGAAATCCTAATTGAGTACGATCGCATGAATTGTATCGGACTGAAAGATAATGATGAAAAAACGATTTTCTTAGATCAATACATAGAAAACGTCTTGTTCCGTTGGCAAAATGAAGGTCTCTTCATTGGTGGGAAAAGAGGTACTGGCAACGGCTTTTGTGAAGTAAAGAGCATTTTAAAACTGAGTGTGACTAACGAGAATTATCAGGACTACATAGAAAAATCATATCATGAGTTGCACACAATGACGGGTTGGCAGAATCTTCAGAAACAAGATAATCTGATGGATCTCCCCAAACTCTATCCTGCCAGATACAAGCTAACAGTATCGATTGATTATCAGAATCCCCTATTGATCAAAGGCGGAAGCTCAAACATCAGTGCGATTAATGCAGATACAGATGCATCTTTTATCCAAAGAGACGGTTATCCATACATCCCCGGCTCATCGATACGTGGGGCATTCTCCTCATTTATGGATAAATACCACCGCGATAAATGGCGAAAAGTCTTGGCACAGCCGTCGGATGATCATGCAGCCCCCAAAAGAGCTGGAGCTGTTATCTTTACAGATCTTTACCTTCGACATGAGTTTAGAAGCCACAAATCTCTCAAACAAAAGGTGGTTAAAATCGAACGTCATGCCGAGGATCAGTTTTCCAGAGCAATCTATTGCACCGGTAAGTTTGATGAAGAGAGAATCTTTGACGTAGTTTTCCAAGGCGAAATACTCGTCTTAGCAGAGATAGATATTGTAAAGGAGCTATTCGCTTTTATCAAACAAGCGACTGAGTACAATCTGATCTCATTGGGTAGTGGCGCGTGTCACCCCAATATTCATTTGGAGGAGCTATCATGAAATCAATCCCAACGCATGAGATAACTAAGAAACTGGAAGAGCTAGAGACATCTGACTATTGGTTTTTAGGAGAGAAAAGCTGGACAACGGAGATGGCTATCAAGATTCTCGAATTTGAAAAAGAAAAAAGATCGGGAAGCGATCTGCCCCTTCCTCCCCAAGATGCAGGATTCTGCTTGATAACAAAACCGAAATGGTCCCAGATTGACTTTGGCAGCTACAATCGCTTTTATGTATTTAATAATAAGAGCCAGCTAAAGTTTATGCTTAATGAAGATTGTACAGATTCATATAGGTTCTCAGAGTATCAGGAATGCCAATGCGGTACCTTCATAATAGTGCAGCCCTGCCCAATTCATGATGGCTTGAGTGAGTACAGATTTGCAACTCTGCTGGGAACAATCTCCACTGCTAAGCTCAGCGTCAAAATCTGCCAAGAATGTAACAACTGGAGGTTCAATCATGAATAAGCATGACAAAGACAAAAAATTCATTAACGGAGGCCCAAGTACTTTCAAAAGAGTCGCCGAAGCCAAAGAAAGACTACCATACGGGTTCATACCTGTCGGAGACGAGCCAATAGTTAGAAACCCCATAAATGACTTAGGAAAATACGATCCTAAGACTTATACGGGCTACATAAATTGCACATTGTATGCTCTGAACGAGTTATGCGTTGGCAACCGCCACCAAGACTTAGGACTTGAAAGGACTTCTATTGAACCTCTAAAAGTCAATGAGAAAGTATTGATACCATCAAACACATTGAAGGGTTGTATAGTGAATTTCATTGCGGCATACTTGAAACTGCCAATATCTCGTATGAATAACTACCGCTACAGCTTTCGACCTAATAACGCTTCTTCTGGGTCGCGAATGTGTATAGGAGCTGGACTAGTCGAAAGTATAACAAGTGGTGTCATCACGATAAAAAAATTCAAAGAAAATATATTTGCATTTGTGCCAACACATAGCAAGCATTCTGATTTTATCGGATGTAGCCAAAAAATACGCTATACTGACCTTTGCTACAACTCCAAAGAGAAAACTGTCCGGAAAGCTCACAAATATATCCTTGATGATAGTATAGATTACAGAATACCAAGTGAAAAAATTCGGAAAGGTTCATTCTTCTTTTATGAATATCATGATGGGATTGACGGTGAGGGATTCTTTGGTGAAAAAGCAGAGTTTAAAGCATCTCATAAGAGATTTGGGGTTAGGTTAGCAAATGGAGAGGAGCCTGAATTCGAGCCTGTTCCATTTAAGATTTCAGCCGATAAATATGAAGAGTATAAAAAATCAATTTCTAACCTATGTGACACAAAAGAAGGTCACCTGAATAACCATCCTATCTTAACCAAGCATAAAGTAAGTGATGAAGAAATAGATAATCTTTCGAATCGGATATTCTCTAACCGCGATCTCCGAATTGGATCACTGGTATTTTTCGAGCATGAAACAGACTCTTCAGATGTCATTACCTTCGGTAAGCACTATAGATATCGCTGGGCTTATACACGGGATTTGCATGATTTCAAGGAAGATTATCAACCCTATGATTATGATTCTCTACAGAAAGGGAACATCACTGAAGTCGAAGAGCTGTTTGGGTATTCTTATGGCGATATAAAAGAGATGCCAGACAAACCACCAATTGTGTTTGAAAATCGTTCAAAAGCTGGAAAGATTCATTTCTCATACGCAGAGCATGTGCCTGGAACAGGGGGAGTAAAAAAGGACAAGTGGCTACCACGTCCTGGAGGTCCAAAGCCCTCCTCATTTGAATTTTACTTGCGCCAGGAGCAAAGTAATGAAAACAATGTTACGACATTAACCACCTTTGGCGATCCAGCTCGGCATGATTTTTATATTAGTCCACGTTTGTCTGGTAGAAAATTTTACTATTCAACAGTAAATACTCCATATAATGATTATGAGAGTCAAGAGGCTGTAACAAAGACTATAAAGCTTGTGGATATCCTGTATCCTATGGAAAATAAGTATCCAGAGTTCAAATTCAAGGTTCACTATGAGAATCTTAACTATAAAGAACTCAAGCTATTGCGTTTTGCACTGTGCTTAGGTGACAACACTGCTCCACAGCAAGGTGAACCGCTGAAGAAAGACGGTTTGCTCTGTCACCAAGTAGGCTATGGTAAGAATTACGGTATGGGTGCTGTGAAAATCGTAATAGATACCATTAAATACGTGGAACAGATAATCTCATGTAGAATTGAGGGAAACTCAATCAGTGCTATTCCGGTTTGTGTAGAAGACATGATACTATCTGAACATCAATCATTATTCCAATTGCTCGATCAATTTAGACAGTACCCAATTGATACGAAGGCAAAGGAGAAAGCCATCAAAATACATAAGAAAAAGTATAATTCCGACACTGACTCTGATGGTGTTGGTGTTTATTCTTGGCATACGAACCTCAAGAACAATGATTTGAAATCGCGACGGAATGGTTAAGAAGGTTCTATTTTTCTCCATCGGAAACCGTGATCTACAAGCTGTATACGAGCTTCGTGAGAATTTTTTCGGAAGGTGTCCGGTCAATCTCACAAATCTGAAAGCTCCGGCAGATGAATTACCAATTTATCACAGGCATGGTATCACAGAACTGGAAAGAAGGGATCTAAAGACAGACACAGAGAAAGCTCTATGTTTTCCCATGTTTGACAAGGTAGTGGAATACTTGCAATGCTCAAAGAAGTCGGAGATCGAGTATCTCTTCATTCTCAGTACAGACCGCAGTGAAATACTCCCCAAGCTGGAAGAATTGAAGCTAGCGTGGGAAATGGACATAGACAGTTCAGGCGATCTCTATGACTATCTGGATAGAGGCATTATCAAATGGATCAAAGCTGATCAATCAGCCAAAACATCAAGCTTCCTCGCCGAATGCATTCAGAGCGGCAGATTGAGCTATGAAGGGGTTTCTTTCAAAAAAGTGGTCATTTTGAAACTGGGTTCTTATGGGCAGCTCAAATCGATACTGGATCTTAACGTCCACAAGAAAGTTAGTCAGGAACTGCTAGAACTGGCTGATATAAACACAATGACTTTCTTTGAAAGGGAAATCTATAAAGCACTTGCCCCATTTTACGCTGATCTGGAAGACTCCACTATACTGCTTGGAACCCATGCCGGTGGAATGCCCTTGGTGCACAGAGCCTTGGATAACGTGCTGTCAAACACAGTGGGATTTGCAAAGTATGTTAGGATTTTTACCAGCGAGTACCTGAGTTTTAAAGTGGATAAGGGTTCGGCACCTCGTTTTCTGAACTATATTGGGCAAATGAACCAGAGTGTTATCAATATGCAATGGGATCAAGCTAGCTTTTACTTGGAAAAACTCAAAACGACCATCCATGATACTCCTCAAATACTTGATTATGTAAAACTTGCATCAATCATTAAAAAAGGTTGTGCTCTCTGGGAGTCTGAGGGGTCGTGGTTTGAACGGTTTACAGCACATATTTTTAGAGCCCTATACACTGATAGCTTCAATGAATTAGTGGTATGGATCTCCAGCATGGAACAAGCTGCCAAGCTGGATCTGGCTACTAAACAGGTAGGCAAATTGTGGAAAGCTGTTCATAAAGACCGGGAAGTAGTCGAGTTACATGAGCGAGTAAAAAGAGAGCTGTTCGTAAAGCTCGATGTAGGTAGGCTGCTCGGATACTGCAACGAAACTGAAATCAAAACTGCCTTCTCAGGATATTCAGAGGTATTCTTCGATTATGAAAACGGATGGGAAAACGACAATTGGAAAATAATCCGACAATTGCGAAACGATCTGGTTCACAAAGGATTAGCCCCGGGAAGAAGTCCAAGCAATAAAGACTTGGTTTATGAGTTTATCGGTATTGAGAAAACAGCACTCCAAGAAGCTCGAGCTGCCGTCAGATCAAGAGATCTTTCTTCTATTATCAAGTTTGAAACCGATCTTCTAAAGAACCGTTTTTTTTCACCGCTGGGATCGATTGTCAGCCATAGCTCCAGCCCATTGAAAGAGCGTATGATTAGTCAAGAGTACTTTCGAGTATTACATTATCCTGCGATGAAGAACAAATGAGCACCATACTAGTTTTGATCGTAGGAACGACTGATCTTCAGCTAATGTGTCATACTACACAAAAACGTCATCCTATCGACTATAATCAGTTAGATTCTCTGCCACCCAACTTACCATTCATTTGGCAAGAAGAGTATCAGGAAGAAAACAAAAAACTTGGCTCAGGCTGCATAGACGCAATAGCTTTGCCAAGAATCAGAAAAGCAGTTTGCCACATGCTGGTAGAGGGGGTGAACAAAATCGATCATTTGATGTTGGTCGCCACAGACAGGAGAAAGGAACTTGCATTTATTGATCTGCTACTGGCAGAAACTAGTCCAGAAATAATCACTCCATCGTTTATGAACAGAGTAAATGATCTGCGTGATTTCGCTCGAAAGGATCCATCATATGAGTTTGCAAAAAAAGCTAAAGAGCTACTGTCCAAAAACTCAAATCAGTTGAGTGTCGAGATCAGCCACATCTCAGTAGTCGGTTTGGGTAATGGTACTTATCTCGATAGCTTGAAAGAAAGCGGTTATAATAGTGCATCTTTGGATAGATTTGACATCAATAAGGCAGACTTCTTTGATTTTGAGCTTATAGAAGCAGTAATGCCATATCTCCGAATCCTCCAGAACTCCCGTATCTTTGTGGCTTCGTGGGGTGGCTTTCAAAACCTGCATAAGTCCTTGGACAGAGTGCTGCGCTCATTATTAACCCATCCCATTATTATTCCTGTTCATACTAATGAAACTGGGAGCTATCTGACAGAAGATATTTCTCAGAGCAAGTTTTTGGAGCTACATCGCAACATGAATCGAGCCGCTATTGAAATGGACTGGGGAGTAGTCAAACAGTTGTTCGACCTGATCCAAATCCAAAAACCTGAATATTTCAAAACCGATCAAATCAGACGAATGAACTGTCTTCTGGACAAAATTGGAAACAGCCAGAAGGACCCCAAGAACTGGTTTTCAAACTTTTTTGTACTTATCATAAGAGCACTTTACGTGTACGATTTGAATGGTCTTTATATCTGGCTCAAATGCTTGGACGAGGCTGCATTTGTATCAATCTTGGAAAACAAAGCAAATTGTGAAACCAACGGCTACCGATTTTACCGCAATGTGCCGCTAAGACAATATTTCAATAGTAAATACGGTAAGGGAAGTGTATTGGTGTTTAAGGATGGAAGCATCATCGAGGCAAGATTCAAAGAGGTTTGGTCGAAGCTGCATAGCTCCAGGAATATGGGACTTCTTTCAAAATATGCTAAGCTTTTTTACTCAGGACTGGACAGCCCAAATTCCAAGGACGACTATCCCGCCAATACTGCGTACAAAAAGCTAATTCAAAGACGCAATTCACTTATTCATGATGGAATACCTATTCAAAAAGAACAAGCTTTGTACTTATCGATTCTTAGTTTTATCAATGTGAAGCCAGATGAACACAAACAAGCAATTATCTCTCTCAAAGAGCTTAACTGGAATGCTTTGGAGATATTTGAGAGATCTGTTCTGGATGGTAACTTTTTTAGTTTTATGAAAGAAGTATCCGGTATAACCGAGCCAGACTGGTTACCTCTGGACAGATTAGCTTTGGATGATTATCTCTCAATCATCTACCATCAGCAATAAATAAAACACAAGGCGATTCTATCTTTTTCGTTTGACATAGAGGTATTCATCCAGCAAATTCCGCATGGTAAGCATGATCCCATTGAGTCTTGATTCTATGAGCGTTGACTTTTCATTGTTTCTCCCTTGTTCTTCATTTTTTCTTTCAGTGCCTGGCATATACTTGGTCTGTTTGATCTTTCTGTGCTACGTTAAACCCAAATAATGCAGTAGGATATTGCCAGTCCTTTTTTATCAACTGTTTTC
>CAZWIS010000042.1:0-19227 GCA_964634275.1 uncultured Candidatus Cloacimonadota bacterium
GAAAACAGTTGATAAAAAAGGACTGGCAATATCCTACTGCATTATTTGGGTTTAAGAACTCGATAGATTGGATATAACCTTGCCGGTTTGTGTTCGCCAAAGCATGGGCAACCGTCTTTAATAGTTATCTTTCTATTACGGGGAGAATATCGGTAGATTTTACCCAGGCACTGCTTCCGTTTGGAAGACTAACCAGGCTCCAACCATTCTCTTCTTTCAGGATGTTTACGATCAGAGCTTCGTGTATGCTAAACAGCATGTTGTACTGAGTTCCTCCCCCATCATAGGCATCCGTTTCGGTAACTATAACTACTGCTTTTCGATTGTTTATCATTCTCTGATACTTTGTGATGAGTGTGGCGCACATGGCTATCAGCAGGAGTGTCGAGATAATGACAAACAGCATTGGTAAACCCTTTTCCCGACTGGGGTCAAAGTGTAAAAGCCAGTGAATTGTAAGAATAAACACAGCAAACAAGATTAACGTCAGTACCGCCATCCTGTTTATATTCAAATAATTGTATACTCTAAAAAACAGTTTTACCAGATATGTTTGTTCCGGATAGAGCGCTTTGTCTTTACTGATATCAATAATGTGATCGAGGTTATTCAATGCATCAGAATGAGCAGAATCGAGATTCAAGGCTTTTAGAAAGTACCTTGCAGCAAAACCAAATCTCCCCACATGATAATAGTATACACCGATGTTGTTATACAAGTCCGGATTTTGTATGCCCTTCTGATCGAGCTTTATGAGCCTCTCCAGCTCTATTTCGTTATTAACTTGAGAGAGAGAATCTGCTTGAGCCAGGATCGCGCCTGCTGATACAAGCATTATAAAAACAAGGAGATACTTCATTTGTTTTGCTCCTTGAAAGGCTGCTTTATTTGTACGAAGTTCTGGATAATAGTTGTGAGCTCTTTTAGATCCCCGTCCAGCTTTCCAGCCTCGAAACCACCCGGCATAAAACGAACCTCCTGACATCGATCGAGAAAACTTTTCAAATCGCGGACAAGGTCTGGGGGAATCTGTTTGTGGAATAGTTCCGCTGCCTTTTCCGGGATTGATAGCCGATTTGAGATCTTGTACTTTTGTGCCAAGTATCTCATCAGACCCCTCTCTGCCAATGGATAAAAATCTCTGGATCCATTTTGGGCTGCAAGCTTTGCATCCTTCATATACTTACGGAGTATCCTCTCGGCTTTGATTTCTGACCAACGAAGTGGATCTCTGTATTTTAACCTGTTCCGGGATGCTATATAGACCGATGCTCCCAGTGCCAGAAGTAATATTGCCACTATAGTCCAGTACCAGCCGCTGTGGAGGTAAATCCTGAGATTTTTGTAACTGCCAATCCTTACTGGTGGATTGATCCGTGAAACCCTATCCTTGGCAAAGAAATTTGTGAAGTATGAGAGAACATTGGCTGGTTTTACCGAAATACTATGTTCTTTACTCCGGAAAATCTTATAAGACGATGTAGAGGGATCAAACCAGGAAAACTCCAGTGCTGGCAGTTTGTAGTTGCCTTTTTCCTGGGGTATGATAGTGTATAGAATGGTACGGATACCCTCTATACCTGCGTTTAGATTATCATTTATGAATGGGTTGGAAATCTGTAGAAAGGAATTTGCCTCGAATAACGGAGCGACGAACTGGTTGTAGTTACCTCTGCCAGTCACAACAAGATTATAGTATATAGCCTCTCCCAAAGTGAGGGACCCATCTCCAAACTCTTCTCGTACATTAAAGCTTCCTACTGCGCCTGAAAAGCTCTTTGGCTTTCCAGTTTCGGGCAGGTTTTTGACCTCGATATGAACCGTCTGCGATGCTATATTTCTAGTACTATAACCCAGATCAAACAACCTGACGGTTGCTGATACTTCGGGTATCCTGATCTTCCCTATTACGTTTGGAGATATTACAGTTCGTTTGATTAGGGATCGTTTGTAGCTTTTGCCTCTGAAACTGGCATTTTCAAAATTGAGCATCGAGGGTTGCTCAAAAATATCTTTTCCATATCCCTCATAGTCTTTTTCATCTATCAGGTTTAGAGTCGTAACGCCTTGTTCTGTGTAAACATAATAGGATATTACAAGTGGCTCTCCAAGGTATATTGAGGTCTTTTCGGGAATTGCCAGCAAAAAGGTTTCCCCCCGTGTCCTTTCGCTGATACCCCATTCTCCGAATCCCGGTGAAAAGAATGGATCAAAGGGGTCTGGCTGACGGGTTCGGTTTTGTTTTGATGGACGATCAGTGATTTCGACAGTGATTGGATCGGTCGAGAACGAACGATTCCCGACCCGGACATTGATTGATGGAATTGTCGCAAATCCAGTATTAGCCGGCATGAAAACGTAGGTGAATTCCTTTGTAAAACTTCTTGTCGTACGAAAATTGATTATTGAAGTCCGCGACGATGAAGAGGTGTAAACATTTCGAAAGATCAGATTTGGTATTGTCGGCAAACGAGGTTCATCAATATGAAGATTATCGTCTGTCTCTACCTTGATTGTGAATCTGAGTTGGTCATTTGTCCCTAATAGATTGAGATTTACAGATCCGGAAACCTTGACTTCGGAAGCCATGACGGTTCCGACTACAACAATCAATCCAAACAAAAGTAGAAGTTTGTGGAACATTATCACCACCAGTTTCTATTTTGCTCGGATGGAGCACGCTGTTGCCTGCGGCGGTCGCTGGACTCTTTTTGATCGAGAGCTCTCAATCTGTTTCGAAGTTCCTCATTGTCTTCTTTTTCGTCGGGTTTATTTTCTGGAGATTTATCGCTCTTTTGGTCTTCCTTTTGTTCTTGATCTCCTTGCTGGTCTTGTTTCTGCTGTTGCATTCTGGCGCGCAGGGCAAGCTCAAAGTTAGATTTGATATCTTTGTCGGAAGGATCGAGCAACAGGGCATCTGTATACGCTTTTATAGCATCATCGTATTTTTTCTGCTGGTAGTGATTGTTTCCTATGTTATAAAGCAACTCAGTTAGATTTTTATGGTTTGCTTGTGCATTATTAAAAGACTTTTCAGCTTCCTCGTAGTCTCCTTTCCTGTAGAGAGATTTTGCCAGGTTCTCGGTGGCGATGGCATCGCTGGCATTGTTGAGGGCATTTTTGCGAAAGTGCTTCTCTGCCACATCATATCGCCCTCTGAGATAATTATAGACTCCCCGGCTGTTTGCTATCACCTCATTTCGAAAGATCATTTGCAGCGCTAAAAAGAGCAGGATGATAAGAATAATTATGCCCAATATCAATGGATACAGATACCGTCTTTGTCTCATTTCAATCTGTCTCCCATATCCCCACTCAAGCTGCTAACTACAGCATCTCTATCTGCCTTACGATTGATTACACCAAAGAGAAAAGACTCAAAAACCAGAATAATAAGAGACAGGATAGCAAAAATATGGTATTGCTCTTTCATGGTATTCAGATTTTTGCTATAGAGATGACCCTTTTCTGTGGAGTATATCCGTTCCAGCAGGTATCTGATCTCTATTTGTCCTGGAGTAACCGTATAAAACTCACCACCTCCTGCGGCAGCTATTTTTTTGAGTGTTTCCACATCAAGCCGGGTAATTGCTTTTGTTCCCAAAACTGGATGTCGGATTTCGGTCCCTTCCTCCGAACCGACTCCCATGGCATATATAACCAGGCCTGTGGATCTGAGCTGGGATGCCCTGGAAATAGCACTTTGCTGCAAATCCTCACCATCAGAGATTAGAATAATAATCCTGGAACCTCCACTATTCATAAATGCTTCGGCAGACTTTTCCAAAGCTGCACCGATATCAGTGCCATATCTGCTGATGGTATCGGTGGTAAGACTGTTCAGGATCATTTTGACAGATTCATAATCATCCGTCAGGGGACATTCTATTGTGGCATTTCCCGCAAAAGCTACCAAAGCCACCCGATCTGTACTAAGCTTATCCAGAAATGCCGAGATCTGCATTTTTGCGCGAATCAGTCGTGTGGGAGACATGTCTGTGGCATCCATACTTTTTGAAACGTCTATCGCTATCACAATGTCCAATCCACTGGCTTCAAAATCCCTGCTCTCATAATCCCATTGAGGTCTTACCAAAGCTATAATGACAAAGAACAGAGCGATGATCATCAAAACAATTTTCAGAGTGCTAAAAAAGGGAGATCTCCCAGCATAATAATATGGGAAAAACTTGCTTTCCGCAAAACGGCTGAATCTGTATTGTATCCTTTTGTGCCATTTAATCAGCCCATATACCAGGAATGGGAGAATAAGCAGGATCATTAGATAGTGTTGATTATACAAGTTCACTGATCTACTCCGGTAAAACTGGGTGCCATAAGGTCCTGACCAAAATTTCTATGATTAGCAAAGCCATTGCGATCCAGAGAAACAACATAAACTGTTCTTTCCAGATATATCTGATCCTGGTCTGAAAAGTTGTCTTTTCCAAGCGGTCTATTTTACTCAACACATCATTAAGCTGGGCAGAATCTGAAGCTAGGGCAGCCTTTCCTGTTCCTGTGATACTGGCAATCCTATCCAGAGTATCCATATCAAGCTCGATCAGTACTTTTTGGTATCTTAAACCAAAGATCGGGTCTTGAACCGGAAAATCAACCAGACCAGTGGAACCCACACCTACCGGATATACTTTGATTCCCAGTTTTGCTGCCATTTCTGCTGCTGATATTGGATCGATTTCTCCTGCATTATTTACTCCATCGGTGATCAGGATTATTAGCTTCGATTTGGCACTGCTATCCTTCAATCTTGCCACAGCCTTTGCCAATCCCATTCCTATGGCTGTTGCTGAAGCATCCATGCTAACGTCCAGCTTCTCCAATTGAGCCTGCACTGTGCTGTGATCAAAAGTAAGAGGGCATTGGGTAAGGGCATATTCTGAAAAAGCAACCAAGCCAAAGCGATCGTTCGGTCTTTTCTTCACAAATTCCTGTGCTACTTTTTTGGCCGCGATCAATCTGTTATCGGGACGAAAATCTACAGCCAGCATAGATCCGCTAACATCGAGGGCAATTACGATGTCCACTCCCTTGTGTTCAACATCCCTTATATCTTCACCCCACCTCGGACGCGCTATCGCTATGATCAAAGAAATCATTAGCAAACTGCGAAGTACTGGTAAAACATACTTCCACCCATTGCTTGTGGATGTCATCTTTTTGAACAGCTGGATCCGGTTAAAGGGAAGTTTCAGCCTCTTTTTTTCCCGATAAGACAAATCCCACCACAAATACAGAGGAACAAGTGTCAACGCCAGCAAAATCCAAGGATTATATAGCTGGAGCATTCGTTCCTCCATTCACTCCGGATGTAGACATCAGGTACTTCTTGAGCCAGTCGATCCTCTCTTCAATAGATTCAGAGCTGGGTTCATGCTTGGCAAACTTTACCAAATCACAGGTTCGCAAGAAATCCAGCATATCCTTATCATTCGGAATCTTGAGCGGTTGCGACTTCAGAAACTGGTGGATTTCATAGGTAGTCATTTCCACCGCATTTATCCCATATTCTGCTTCGATGAAACTCCTTAGGATAAGAGATAACCTGTAATGAAACTCTACAAACTTTCCTTTTGAGATAAGGTCTTCTTTCAGTAGTTCTGCCAGTCGTTCCAATGCTCTTTTCCAGTTTGGTACTTCTTCAGCCTGGACAATGCTGTCCTCCGAACTGGGCTTTGATCGCTTAAACAACCTGATCAATAGGAGAACCAACAAAACAAATGCCAATATTGCGAGTAGGACATACAATCTCCAGTCGAGTTCGTATGAATAGCGTTTGACCGGTTTGATGTCTCGCAAGAGAGTGTCACTCTCCGCTCTGACGCTGAGTACGTGAACCCTGAATCTATCGGTACGATACTCCGTTCCGTCAATCGCTTTAACTACTAACTCTGGGAAGCTTAAAGCTCCCACGCGCAAAGGAATAATATCCAGTTTGAGATAATCTTGATTACCACCTGATTTGACCATCTCCTGTTTTAGAACCTTAAATACTGTGAGAGTATCTGGAATGACAGCTTCGGAAAGTTCCGATTCCGCTTTAAGATGCAGTTCAAATCTGCTTCCTACGTTCAGGCTGTCCGCACCATGTACACTTTGCTCCAAAGATGCGTGCAATATGCAGCCCATCATGATCAGAAAGAATCCCAAATACAGCTTTTTCATCGACGGTACCGATATGACTTTGCACGGCTTTCAAAGTAGTTTCTAAGCACTCTGATATAGGAATCGGAGCTATTTATAGTTATCAAATCCACATGAAGCTGTTGTAAGTGTTTTTTTAGTGCCTGTTGTTCGGCAATTACGTATTTTTCGTATTGTTGCCGAATTTTAGGATTGGAACTATTGAGATATATTGTTTCTCCGGATTCAGTATCGATCAATCTGAGAACACCGGCATCGGGTAATTGTGACTCTGCTTTGTCCAATATTTGGATCGCAATTACATCGTGTTTTTGCGCCAGCACCTGCAGAGGTTTTTGGAATCCGCTATCCAAAAAGTCCGACAACACAAAGACGATGCTTCGTTTTTTCAACACCCGGTTGGCATATTCAAATGCCCCGTATAGCGAAGTTCCCTTGGAGGATGGATTTAAGTACAATATCTGGCGGAGGATCTGAAGCGCAAAGTTTCTTCCCTTTCTGGCTGACAGATATTTCTCGAGCTTATCTGTCCATAGGATCATACCGACTTTGTCGTTGTTTGATAGAGCTGAAAAGGATAAAAGGGCTGTGATTTCCGCCAGCTTTTCCCTTTTGAACATCCCTTCCGTACCAAAGTTTTGAGAACCGCTGATATCGACAATGAATACCACACTCAGTTCACGCGTCTCACGATACTTCTTTATAAAAGGGATCCCAAACCGGGCAGAGACATTCCAATCAATATCTCGATAGTTGTCTCCGGGAAGATATTCCCGCACTTCTGCAAACTCCAGACCCTGCCCTTTGAACATCGAATGATACTCCCCCCCAAAGATCTCCGTTACCAGGTTTTTGGTATATATCTCGATCTTGCGGATACGCTTGAGTATTTCAGATGTCGTCTGAGTATGCATCTCTATGGGACTTCGATTTCGTCAAATATCCGGTTTATAATCTGTTCACTATCAATCTCTTCTGCCTCAGCTTCGTAGGACAGGATGATACGGTGCCTCATCACTTCTTTGCCAATAGCTTTGATGTCATCGGGAATTACATATCCACGATGTTCGAGGAATGCATGTGCCTTTGCTGCCCTTGCCATAAATATCGAAGCTCGTGGAGAGGCTCCACATTCGATCAAGCCATTGAGATCCGAGAGCCTCGGATATCGTTCAGGATGCCTGCTGGCCTGCACCAGGTGCAAAATGTAATCCTTCAGTTTGTCTTCCATATAAATTTCGTGCATCACGGAGCGCATGCTATCGACTGCAGAAGGAGTAATCACTTTTTTTAGTGTGATCGGATTCTCGTCCACCATTCTATTCATGATCATTCTTTCTTCATCGAAGGAAGGATATTTGATGATTAGCTTTAGCAAGAATCTATCTACTTGAGCTTCAGGCAAAGGATATGTCCCTTCCTGTTCAATTGGATTTTGCGTAGCCATCACAAAGAATGGCTTTGGTAGCGGATATGTCGTATCGCCAATTGTGACCTGTCTTTCCTGCATTGCTTCCAATAGCGCAGATTGAACCTTGGAAGGTGCTCTATTGATTTCATCGGCAAGAATGAAATTGCTGAATATTGGACCTTGCTTGGGAGTAAATTCTCCAGATTTCTGGTTGTATATCAGCGTCCCGGTGATGTCTGCAGGCAAAAGATCGGGAGTAAACTGAATACGCTTGAATCCTGCTTGAAACACCTCTGCCAGGGTGCTGATGATCAGAGTTTTAGCAAGCCCTGGTACGCCTTCTATGAGCACATGTCCATTGGCAAGAATTCCAATTATCAGTTTCCGGATAATGTTATCCTGCCCCACAATCACTTTCGCTATTTCAGATGTGACATCATCCAGTATAGCGCTGCTATCCAATACCTTACGGTGTATCTCTTCTATAGACACAATTCCTCCCAGATTTTGACAGTCGAACTCTGCCCACAAATACTGAAAGCAGCTTTTCAGTCAAGAAAAGCTGTAATGATTTGTGAGTAGATATCTATGAATAGGTTACTGACAGTATCAGAGTTACAAAAATCCTCTAATTCGATTATTGATTCTCTCTGGAATTAAACTCGATTATCTTGATCCAGTTAATAATCCCTTCAGAGCAGAACTTCTCTACAAATTGTACAGTGAACTGGTTCAGTATCTGGGCATATACATTGAAAAAGTTTTCGTTTTTCTGTTTTGCATTGAGTCCCAATGGTTGGATTATCTCGATATAAAGTTGATTATTCCCAGATATAAACTCCCAAAAGCGCTGTCCGCATAGTTTTAGGTAAAGCCCTTTGTTGGGTTTATTGTCCCTGCCATAGCAACAACCGTTTACTGATACTATATTCACTGATGAGGTATTAGTCCCAAGTATCTTTTTTGCTTTTTGAAAGTTATCAAGCATTTTTTTGATCTGACTACTGTTACCCCAATTAGGCCCCGATTTTATTGATACAAGATACCGAATGTTATCTTTAGAAAACTCAAGATCTATTCCTTCTGAAGAGGATTTTATCCCATTGTAAGTTTTACTGCAAACGAATATTGCCAACTTTTCCAAGACTTCACCAAAGAGTGTCTCTTCTTGAGATGAAAGATGGGCATCAAGAATTAACTTCACAAGATCCTGAGCAGTTAAGATATTTTTTGCTTTATAGAGGTATGGATTCTTTCGTTTGATTATTTGATCGAGTTTTATTTTTTGTAATGATTCAAAGCGTTTTCGATGAAACTCATCGATGCATTTTGAAAGAAACGTCTCGAGATCTTTATCTATTGCCGGATTCATTCAAATCTCCGTAATCAAATATTTCTCTTTGTGTTTGACTGAAAGCATTTTTAACCATTGCATAATAGTCTGGATTGACATCAATCCCTATGGCTTTGCGATTTAAGTTTACAGCCACCCTTATGGTTGTTCCTGATCCCATAAATGGGTCCAAGACAATGTCATCTGCTCTGGTAAAAAGCTTGATAAACCACTCAGGTAAAGAAACTGGAAATGCAGCACTATGGTTTTTATTACTACATTCTGTTGCCAAGTGCAAAACATTTGTTGGATATACGGTTTCTTTCCCGATCCAATTCGAGATATTTTTGCCAAATCCGCTTCCCACCTTAGAGGCATCGCGAATCTTATCAGTTTCACTAAGGTTTATCAATCTGTTTTTAGACCATTCGCCTATCGGTACTTTGACCTCATCTTGATACATCTTAAAAAATCGGTTCTTGTTGAACTGAAGCAAACGTTCCCAAGCGTCACGAAATCGGTTTGGCCACTTACCTGGATAACAATTTTTTTTGTGCCAAATAAACTCCTCTGTCCATAGCCAACCTCGCTTTCTCATCTCAAGAATTGTCTCAATAACATAAGTATGACGCTCGCCATCTACGACTTTTTCCTTTATATTAAGAATGAACGTTCCGGTTGGTTTGAGAACTCTTAAAAGTTCATCGCAAATCGGAAGAAACCATTCTTTGTAGTGATCTGGCTTTATTCCTCCATAGGTATTTACTCGGCTGTCCGCATAAGGAGGAGATGTAACGATTAAGTCGATAGTATCGTCCTGTAGCTGCTTCAATACTTCCAAAGCATCTCCATTATACAACTGTAATCTGCCTTTGATTATTTCTTCATAACTCATAACTCAAGTTTGATAAAATCTGTTATTGTGTCAACATGAATCTCCACTAACCATAGATCATCAACACATACTAAGAGAGAATCAATGAATCATCAATTTGAGACATGAATAATATCACCGACAAGCTCAAATCAGATAATTAAAGCTCAATACCGCTCAAATTGCTTTACGGCGTTTCTCCTCGAAAAAGGAATATATAACTGGCACAAAAACCAGGGTTATCAAACCAGAACTAATCATTCCTCCTACAACGGCTCTTGCCAGTGGTGCTTGTGCTTCCCCTCCTTCTCCAATGCCTATGGCCATGGGAATCATTGCCAAAACTGTAGTGCTGACTGTCATCAGAATTGGCCGCAAACGTCTTCTTCCCGCTTCTTCGATAGCCTCCCGGACAGAATACGATTCTTTGCGCCGTAAAAGATTCGTCGTGTCGACAAGTAAGATCGCATTGTTGACCACAATCCCACCCAGCATGATACAACCGATGTAGGATTGAATATTGAACGTGGTTTTAGTAAGAAACAGCATCAAGACCACCCCGATGACTGCAAATGGAACGGAAAACATCACCACAAATGGATCACGCAGGGATTCATATTGACTTGCCATCACCATATACACAAGGATAAGAGCGAGAACAAATCCTAACATCAGCTCTTTGAATGACTTTTGCTGTTCTTCAAAATCTCCACCAAATACAACAGCAAACTCGGAGGGTATCACTATCTCCCTCATCTTTTCACGAACATCCCTGATGATTGAACCCATATCCCTTCCACTGACATTAGCATTTATCGAAATCACTCTTTCCTGGTTTTGTCTGGTAATTTCCGAAGCACCAATTCCTCGCTTTATGGATACCACATTCCTTAACACAATTGGTATTCCTGCAGAGTTGGTAATTGTGAGATTCAGTACCTCTTCCAACGAGTGGATCTCTGCTTCATCGAGTTTTACCATTATGGAGTATTCTTTTCCATCTTCTCTATAATAACCCGCTCTTGTTCCCGAAAGCACCGTTTGCAGCATTCTGGCAATTTGCTCCACAGAAAGCCCCATTTCGGAAGCCTTTTGTCTGTCAACGACTACCAGTTCCTCTGGGGATCCGCTACTACGGCTAACATTTGAATCCGTCACACCTTCGACGGTGTCGATCAGTTTTTGTAGTCTAAGCGCAAGTTCCCCACCTTTTTGAAGATCATGCCCGCGGATTAATACTTCGAGCCTTCCACTCCCTGCCTGCATTCGACGAAACACCATAAGCCCTGCAGTTGCTTGGACTCTGATTTTTGTCCCTGGAATAGAGCTCAGATTTCGCCTGAGTTCGTTTGCCACTTCCTCACTGGATCTCTTTCTTTCGGAAAGTGACACCAACGATATCCGGATGGTTCCTGTGTGTGATCTTGCAGCTCTCCACCCGGCTCCGCCTGTGTTTATCACCATATTCTGTATTTCGGGAACGGTACGAAAGACTATGTCCTCTACCTGTTTCATCTTCTGGTCTGTGATATCCAGTTTTGTACCCGGTTCCATTTCGAGATTGACCCTGATTTCACCTTCATCGGCTTCTGGCATCAGTTCGCTACCAACCATTGGAATCAGAAGAATAGCCCCAATCAACAGCAAAACTGATACTGCTACAGTCGCTATGCGATGATTCAAAACATAGTGTAATAGCTTTTGATAGTGAGATTCCATTTTTGTCAGGATTCCTCCGATATAATGATAGATACGCATCCCAAAACTCTCGTGTGGTACTTTTTGGGGATCAATGACCGTCAAGAGCTTGCTGGAAAGCATCGGCACCAGAGTAAGCGCGGTGATCATCGAACACAGTATCGAAAAAGCTATTACATAAGCAAGCTGCTTAAACATCACTCCGGACATTCCCTGAAGAAAAATCAGGGGTAAAAAGACAACAAGAGTCGTAAGTGTACTTGCTATAATCGGAGCCGTCACTTCCTGAGCACCGGCGATTGCAGCTTCCTTCAAGCCCATCCCCTTTTCCCTGAGTCTGTAGATGTTTTCCAGCACCACGATGGAATTATCCAAAAGCATCCCGATTCCCAGAGCCAACCCTCCCAGCGTCATCAAATTCAGGGTGAATCCACTAAAAAATAACAGCCCAAATGTTGCGATCACGGATACTGGTATCGCTGTCGAAATAATTGCCGTACTCTTGATGTTACGTAGGAAAAACAATAGAACGAAAATCGCCAGGATACCCCCAAAAATAGCAGACTGACCCACATTCTGGATTGATCGGCGGATGAAAACCGAGCTATCCATAATGGGAACCATTTTGACTTGGGGAATATCCATATTTGTCGCATCAATTTCGGCAAGTGCCGCTTTGGCTACTGCTACTGTATTTGTCCCGGATTGTTTATTCAAGGAGATTTGTACACCAGTACTGCCGTTTATTCTCGTATATCGTGTTACTTTGGCCCAGGAATCATCAACTGAAGCTATTTGCCCAAGAGTAATTGGTGTGCCACCACGGTTTAGGACTATAGTGTTTTTCAGGTCTTCCAGTGAACCAAACTCGCCTGGAGTACGGACAATGATCTCGTTTCTTTCCGATGTGACAGATCCCGCCGGCATGGTCAAATTTGACGCTCTGATAGCACCAACAACCTGATCAAGAGGTATCCTCAGTCCTTTGATCTTATCTGGATTGATGTTTACATGAATTTCTCGCGTTAAGCCACCACGCACGTTGATAGCTGCAATACCGGGTATCCTTTCCAGCCTATATTCAATGCGCTCACTGATGAGCTTACGGAGCTCCAAGGCATCGAGTTCACTCGTCACACCAATCTCCAGGATTGGCATGGCAGACATATCAAATTTACGCAAAGCAGGCCTGCCTGCATCATCAGGAAGAGAGGAAATTACCCTGTCCAATCTGTCACGCAGGTCATTTGATGCCTCATTCAGATCAGCTCCCCAACCAAAGGATATCCGAACCATACTGTTCCCTTCACTTGATTCGGATTCAATGGATTGAACTCCCGGAACTGCCGCTACTGCTTCTTCGATTGGCCTGCTGATCAGTTGTTCCATTTCCTCTGGACTGGCATTTCCATAGGTAGTGGCTATGGTAAGAGTAGGATATGTTATATCGGGCATCAAGTCCACAGGTAGTTTTGAAAGTGCCAATCCTCCAAGAATCAGTATAATCAGCACAACCATTATAGTGAATATCGGACGTTCTACTGATTGTTGCGCTATATTCATCGTCTGGCTCCGGAATCTGGTTTGTTAGCTTTGTTGGGAGATTGTGGCTCGGGTAAACGAATCTTTGATCCATCCATTAATTGGTCTTGACCCAATACCACTACTTTACCTTCCACTTTGGGTGATTGTACTTCCACAAAACCTTCGTCAACAAAACCAATAGTTACGGGAACAAAGTTCACGATCATAGAAGCCTCATCGGCTACAAATATTCCAGATTTACCTTCTCGCTGAACTACAGAATTCAATGGGACTGTAGCTACATCTTTGTGCTCCGAATAGATAATCCGCACTCGTACAAACATTCCCGGCTTCAATATACCGTCGGTATTGGATATCTCAATTTCCACTCTTGCTTGTCTCGATATATCACTTAAGATAGGAGCCTGCCGTACCAGTTTTCCGATAAACGTCCTTCCCGGATATGCATCCGTGGTTATCTCGATTTCCTGTCCGATTTTTATCTTTGCATAATCTTTTTCGATTACATCAATTTCTGCAATAACGATGCTATGGTCTATAATGCTTAGAATTGGAGAGTTTACAGCCAGCAGGTTTCCCTCATTGACAAAGCGTTCGCCTACATAGCGAACACTTCCCCCTCCGCTCCATTCTGCACGAATTTGAGTATAAGACAGCTGTATTTCAGCAGTTTTTAACGTTGATCTGGCTCTTTGAACTTCTGCCAAAGCGATCTCATATCTTGCCTTAGCAGCCGCTTTTTCTGCATCTGTCTGATCCATTACGGCCTGAGACGAGAAGTTCTTCTCGTACAGATTCCTGGTTGCGGTCCAATTTGCCTCCGCTGCTTTCAGTGCCAGCCGAGTTTGTTCTACCTGTGCTTCTGCTACCGCCAAAGAGGCTCGAGCTTGCTCCAACTGCTGTTGATAAATGTCATCGTCCAGGACTGCCAATAATTGATTATTAACTATTCTATCCCCGATATTTACAAACAGCTTTGACAGTCTTCCGGATATTTTTGGTGCAAGGTTGAATCCTGACCGAGGTTTGAGAGAACCACTAAAACTTCCAATGTCCCGGATGTTACGCATTTCCACACTTGCCAGCTCCACTGGAATAACTCCTGTTCCTCTTCCTTGTCCCCTTCCTTCGGAGTCTCTACTATTTTTGATTTGTGAGTAGATGCGCCAGCTTACCATTACTACTACGATAAGCACAATTATCCATATTACTTTTTTCATATAATCTCCTGAAAATTGGCAATACTGCAGATATAAACAAGTGAACCAAGGGGCTTGTTAGGTTCATGGATCAATTATCATATATGTCCTTCATCTGAAAACTACTGAAACCGTCAATCATTTATTAATATATTACATTCTATCTGCCATTGCTCTAATAGTGGAGCTCATATCAGACAATATAAACCAGCAAAGCCCAATCACAAATACTAAACTTTGGGTCAAACATACATCGGTGCATTGAGCAGCACTGAATACAATAAGGACGGTGGGAGAGTAAAGACGATTGATTCTGTACGCTCAGAAAGACCGTTGAATAATCGGGGTATGGGGCAGCGCCCCATACAAAAAGGGTGGTGGGTGGGTATAGATGGCTGTTTATTGTCTGCTCAGATAAGCTGAAAACACACCGGTTTGCTTTACGGGAAGGCACGTGCAACGGTCTTTCAGACTGGCTGAAAACATAATGCTTTGCCTTAACGGAAGATACGTTCAAGTGAAAAACTTAAAAGCCGGATTGGAACTCCTATCCGGCAATCTTTTATTTATCGATACCTGATAGATACTTAGTTCGAAACTGCTTTCACCCTGAAGAATCCCCGTGTTGCAGCAGGAAACGTCCACGTGATGCGATTGCCAATCTGGCCGAATATCCCGCTTATGCCAATGTCAGCCTGAGTTCCTTCCGGAGTATCTGATATCAGGATTCGATACAAACTCGCTCCCGACACACTATCCCAGGATAGCCGAATGTCGCCATTGACTTGCTCAATCACCAAATTCTGCACCGCAGGAATCAAAGACACAGAATCGATAGTAACATCATCTATCGCTACAGGTAGAGCCTGCCAATTGGCATAATAAACAAAAGCAAGCCTGATCGTCTGATTGTTGTAATCTGCCAAAGAAAGTGTAATCTGGTTATCATAGACATTGCTTTGAGCCGGTGAATTGAAGTCATGTAGACTTTGCCATCCGCTTTCGGTTTGCACCATTACATACAGGTAAGTAGGATTATCTATGCTACATTGATAATTTAGCCAAAAACTAAGCTCAGATCCCTCTGCAATCTCAAAAAGTGGAGACTTTAGCCAATAGTAGCCAGGCATCTGGTATGGCGTCACAAGGGCTGCATTTTCACCGGTATGGATATATTCATCGGAAAATGCCATCCCCCAGCCTCCTCCCATACCTTGCCCTGGAGTACTCAAATCGAAACTATAACCATTCTTCCATCCATCCGGGGGAGCCATTTGACCCTCAAAATCCTCCAAATATGGAAAGTCCTGGATTATCGGTTCTGTAGTGAAGCTCCATACATCGCCAATAGTTTGCTGCTCTCCATTAAAGACTACCACTCTCCAGTAGTATGTTTGATCCATTGCCAATGCTTCAGGATGATTGTAGGTATCATACAGGGTTTCTCCATCGCCCAAAACTTTATAGCTTGGATTCATGTTGGCTACAGCAGGCTGATTGGTCCCAAAATATACGTCACAATGGGTTTGATTGTGGGTTTGATCCGAAGAATAACCCCAGCTCAAAGTCGGAGTGTTCCGTAGTTCAACGAATGTTGCTTCATTATATGGGTTCAAGGAATACGGTGGATAAGGAGCATTCACATATTCGGTGATGTTTATCTGCCATTGATAAAAGAGATACGCTCTGGTTTGATCACTTACATAGAGAAAGAGATAATACACTTCTCCAGCTTCATCAATCGGAGCTTCAAAGGTGTATGATGAGGACGTTCCAACAGTATCGCCAGCAATAAACCAATTATAATGCAGAGGATTTCCATCCGGATCATAGGCTGTAATACTGAATTCCTTGCTACTGCCTGCCATTATATTTACTTCATATCCATTCTCTTCATTGGGTTCCCACGGCTGAATATCCGTTACTATTATATCATTGTCAATCCAGCTATGATAATGGTTTACTACCCAATCAGCCCCGTAAGTACCAGTATGCGTGCTTCTCCAACCCAGAACAATAAAATCGTTGGCCACAGTTTGTGCCACATGCGTAAAGTGCCCATAATAACTGCCTGTGTACCCGGGAAGATCTCCCCAATGATATTGTCCCTCATCGTTGACCACTGCTACACTGTTGCGGGGATTATTCTGGTCTCCATATACTCCGGCTGCTACTACATATCCATTGTCAAGTACAGCGACGTCAAAGAAAGCTCTGGAACCCAGATACTCCCAAACAACATTTCCAGACGAAGAGACCTTAAAAACGATTCCTTCATTTCCCCGCTGACCTGCCACAAACAACGAACCATTTGTATCCTGAAACACTCTCTGCGCCTCATAGCCAAAACTGCTGCTCATTTGAAAAGCATACTCTTCTTCGACCTGCATGACTGAATCAAACTTTACTACAAGGGCTTTTGAACCTTGTTTACCAGCTAACCAGAAACCTCCATCAGAAGTGGCTGTGAGAGAATTCACGATGTCATTTGTTCCTGGCACATCATAGCTGACCGAGTTTATAAAATTACCTCCAAGAGAGTATTTACTTAGGACGACGTTTGACACACTGAAATTGCTGCCAATGATCACATAATCTTCTGTCGTAAGAGTAATACTGCGCAACGATGTATAGATCTGAGCAGAAGATACTAACTCACCATCCATTGGATCAATTGTTAGAAAATATGCACCTCCAGCGAACAACTCTACTCCCAAAAACACATTTCCATTTGTTCTAATAGCAGCATACACAACTTCAGAGTTTACATTTTGAAGATTAGGGATCTCAGTATAGCTTCTTTGCCACAATATGCTGCCGTCTATACTAAATCGAGTAGCACATGGATGCACATTGTAGCTGTTATCTTCATTTTGAAGCCCTAATCCACCAACGACCAGAATGTCCCCACCCGGAAGATTTATCGAGAAATGTGCCATGTCTGTAGTGACTTCCATACCTTGGGTATAATTCCAGTTTTCACTGATAACAAGCTCTGCGCTAAGCGAAAATACACATAGTACTAGCATGATAAGTACGTATATTTTAAGCATTATAAAACTCCATTCATGATTTTATGTGTAAACCTATGGATAGTTACATAGTGTCAATAGGAATAAGCACTGAAGATGATTTGTAATAGAGGTCACCAAAGATTTGGCATGAATACATGGAGACCCATTGTCAACATAATTTGTACCTGTCAACTTAGTAGTCAAGCGTATATCAAGCCTATATCAAGCCTATATCAAGTGTATTCGTAAATACACTTGATATAGGCTTGATATAGATCAAACAAGGGTTTGTATCGCGGAGGATTCTGTTCCTCCCAGAACACTCAGAAAGACTGTTGAACGTGTCTTACTGAAAAGCAAATCAGTTGTTTTCAGCCCGTTTGAGCGCAAAAAATAGTCATCCGCGTTCCTTGTTAAACGCTAAGTAATCCAACCCCTGTCAATCAGCATATTTTTCGAGTGCTTTGATTCTTGCCAGGACAGGAGGATGGGAATATTCCAAGAAGACTTTCAGCGGATGAGGAGTGAGGTTACTGAGGTTGTCCACGCTTAATTTTTTGAGGGCACTGATCATTTCTTTACCGCTACCGGTGGTTTTGGCAGCAAAGGCATCGGCTTCATACTCGTGCTTTCGGGATTGCATATTTCCGATGATTCCTAGAACCATACTAACCGGAGTATAGATAAAAAAGAAGAATATTATCCCGGCATAGATGGGCATGGATTGCAGACCAAAAGCTTCATAGAGCCCTTGCTTACCGATAAAATAGGACAGGATGTACAACATGAGCAGATTTGAGGCAAACCCTATCAGAATCCGCTTTGTGATATGTCCCAGCTTACAATGCCCCACTTCGTGAGCCAGAACAGAGATCAACTCTTTGATGGAGTGTTTTTCGATGAGAGTATCAAAAAGGGCGATGCGTTTCGTTTTACCAAAACCGGTGAAATAGGCATTTGATTTGGAAGAACGCTTGGAGCCATCCATGGAAAATATCCCTTTGATGGCATACTTTTGATTCTCGGCATATTCGCGGATGCTATCTTTGAGATCGCCATCTTCCAGCGGAGTAAACTTGTTAAACAGAGGCATGATAACTACCGGTGCGATAAAAAGCATGATAATCTGAAAAACAGCAAGTGCCATCCATGCCCAAAGCCAAGCAAGTGTCACGCTTTCAAAGAACCAGGTGATACCCCAAAAAATCGGGATGCCAATGATAAGGCCAAGCACCAGACCTTTGATCAGATCGAGGACAAAGGTCTTTGGGGTAGTCTTGTTAAAACCGTACTTTTCCTCTATGACAAAGGTGGAATACAGCGAATAGGGGATGCTCAAAAGAGTAGTGAGCAGGATCATAACCACCATAAAATATAGAGCTTGACCATAAAGATTTTCCGAAAACCCCGCTGCCAGTCCGACCACCCAGGCAAAGCCCCCAAAAATTATAAACGCCAGAGTGATGATGAGATTGATGATTGATTTGATCTCACCGAAAATTGTGGTTTCCCGAAGGTACTGCTGCGACTTGGCATACTTTTCGGCATCGTAAACGTCGGCAAGTTCCTTGGGGACAGTTGTGGAAATATGTTTCAGGTTCAAGACCTCGACAATCAGGCTGAAGAGCCACTCTGCGACGAGCAAACATACAATAAACAACAGATACAGGTTCATAAATCCTCCTATGATTAATAGAATCTTTGTGATAGCCTATCTGTAACGCATATACCCCTTATGCTATCTTCTTCGCTTTATTGCTTTGATTTACAAAGATGTCAAGAGATTTCGCCAATCACTTTATTGATAAAGACCGTAGAACTTGTCTTCATGTAAACCAAATGGGTGTGTTATCAGCCTATCTGCGCACACAAAAATAGCTTACTATACGCAGCCCACCGCCCTTTTTGTATGGATCTCTGCCCCATGCCCCGATTAACCCAAATAATGCAGTAGCTCCCAGCCATTAAAGAAAAGTGTTGCATATATT
>CAZWIS010000043.1:0-19089 GCA_964634275.1 uncultured Candidatus Cloacimonadota bacterium
TATTAAGGCTAAATTAAGGCTTGATTAAGAAGTGATAAACGCCCTGCTCCAAGGGTGGGTATAGATAACTGTTTTTACACGCTCATATTAGGTTGACGGAACCCCGATTTGCTACACAAAAAGGTGCTTTTATCAGTATTTGGATGTATGCCAATCCTTTTCTTATTAACCTGTGCTCAGAATATGACGGGGTTCAGCGCAATAAACTCCTGAAGTCCCGCCAAATCAATGCCATATATACACAGGTAGGATTCGGGAGAAGACGCGGTGTGTCACCATTTACATATCTTCTTGATTGCTGAGTCTGATCCAGAAGACACTTTGAGAAAGTATATGCCCGCAGGAACGCTTTTCCCGTGGAGATCACATCCATTCCACCGGATAGGAGCATCAGTTTGATACTGCAAGCTATGTATCAACTGACCCCTCTGATTGTATATCTTTAGATCTGTATTGTCTGAAAGGGACTTATCAAGGCTGATCTGTGTCTCCAAACGAAATGGATTGGGGTATACCCTTAATCCCAAAGGAGGAGTGGTGATAGGATCATCAATATCTGAGAACCCAAACCCAAATAGTGCTACGAAGGCATTACCATTCGATTCACTACCGCTATCTATACTGATGTCCCCAAACCATGTTTGTCCATAGTGCCAGCCACAAATAACCATTTTTCTCGGATAACCATACCATGGCAGGGATACTCCAGTTACTATATCATTGTTTATCCCACCAGCATAGAAGTATTCTGGGAAAATATAACCCATACCTGGTTCATCATACAGACGATGCATATATCCAAAGATGTCATACTCTCCCCGGCTAAAATAGTTAAAGCCAGATATATTTATCGAATCAGAGAAGCTTCCAAAGAAGATAGGTTGTTGTTGATAGAGGGATTTTGGAGTACAAGCTCTTCCCCTGTCCGAACCCTCACCACCGATGGAGATAATATCCACAAAACTCCCATCAATGGGTGATAAAAATGCATAATACGCATCGTCACTGCCGTTTATACTCTCATGTGTGAATGCACCACCACTGATTGTTCCGGAGTATCTGCCGATTATATATACCATCTGACTGGTACCATATCCATCCAGATAATATCCGATGCTGTTTACGCTGGCTCCATTGAGCCTTGAAGCCCAATGAAAAACTCCAGTGATGTCATACTTTGCCACAAAAGCTCCATTTCCATTCAGAAGGTATCCATCATGATTGGTGCCGTCTCCACTGACACCAGTCACAAAACAATTTCCTGAATTATCGGTCGCAATGTCAAAGCCATATTCCACACCTTCTGAACCTGCATTCTTTGCCCATAGGGGATTGCCATCTAGATCAAAACAGGCTACATATATATCGCTTCCTCCAAAGCTTTGTAACTGAATGTCTGGACCAAAGCTTAGAGTATCCGCAAACCATCCCGTAATAAATACCCGGTCTGCACTGATTGATATACCATAACCGATATCATTCAGGAGTCCTCCGAAGTTTTTGGCAAAAAGAACGTTTCCGTGTCGATCCAGCTTGATTATAAAGATGTCCCACAAACCCTGACATGTAAGGTTAATATCTCCTACTTGCATATCGCCGGACATGAAGCCTGTAATGTAAACGTTGCTATTGGTATCACAATCTATGGAAAGAGCCACATCCTCCTGCGGTCCCCCAAAGCTGCGTGCCCAGAGATAATTTCCAAATTCATCGAGCTTTATCACAAAGATATCGTCCAAACCATTCCCGTTCAGTTCGATGTCTCCGGCAAGCAAATAGTCAGTATAAGACCCCGTTACATATATCCCCGGATCATATCCATTAGGAATAAATACAATATCCCATGCGCTCACCATATTAGGGGAACCGATACTTCGAGCCCATTGCCAACAATACCCCGGAAGGGTTACAACGAAGAATAGAGCCATCATCAAAAAGTATTTCATATAGCTTCTCCTTTAGGATAAAACAATTCGATTGTTTTCCGCGCTGGTAGTTAGTCAAGCAAAACAAATCTGAAGCCTATTGATTAATCTGGTCATAGTACTGAGCCATAAGAAAAAAAGGATGGTTGCAGGGGTATAGATGACTTTTTATACGCTCGGATTGATCTAAGTACACCGATTTATTTCACAGGAAGACAGGTTCAACAGTCATATCAACGGAAAACTCTTGACAGTATGAAGGACATTTGTTTTATAAAATAAACAGAATGTTAGTTGGTAAATGATGGATAAAAATACCCAAATTCTTGCCTTATTAAAGCAGGAAACTGGTACGGCGATGGGCTGTACAGAGCCTGCAGCAGTGGCTTTGGCAAGTGCGATAGCAGCGTCCAAGCTTACTGGAAAGCTCCAAAAGATCGAGCTATTTGTAAGCCCGAATATTCTGAAGAATGGCATGGGTGTAGGGATACCGGGCACAGGGATGATTGGTCTTGAGATAGCATCCGTTTTGGGGGCTATGATTGCCGATCCTACGAAAAACCTGGAGATACTGTCCGATTTGGATCCGGGAATGGTCAAAGTGGCTAAAGATTTCTTAAACGATGGTAAACACAAGACCAAATTGGCAGAAAGCGCTGATAAAATCTGGATCGAGGCAATTGTTTACGATAACAGGAACAATCAGGCCAAAGCCATTATTCGCTACCGGCATGATTGGCTGTACAGACTGGAACTGAATGGCTCTGTTTTGGAGGTCAACGAGATAGGTCAGGTTGAAACCAAAAAAATTACCAGTTGTGCTAATCTGACAGTGAAGGATTACTATGACTTTTGTGTATCGATCCCTATTCAGGAGATTGAATCCATCAATTTGGGTAATTTAATCAATCGGGAAATTGCCCGTTTTGGACTTGAAAAGGCATCCGGGATTGCAGTCGGGAAAACCTTGATGGGTCAAATTGAAGCAGGTATTTTGGGGGATGATCTTCATCACTATGCAATGGCTCTTACAGCGGCTGCTACAGATGCCCGAATGAGCGGATGTCCCTTGCCGGTAGTTAGTAATTCCGGGAGCGGAAATCAGGGGCTTTCAATTACTCTACCGATCATTGCTGTAGCCGAGAAAAGAGGAATTGCAGAGGAGCGATTGATCCGCTCTTTGTGTCTGGGTCATCTTGTTTCCGTGCACATAAAACACAAGATTGGTGTGTTATCCTGTCTTTGTGGGTGTTTATCTGCAGCAGCCGGAGCGGCATGTGGGATTGTATTTCTCTTGGATGGGAGCTATAATCAGGTAGAATTTTCCATTAAAAACATGATCGGTAATACTGCTGGAATGGTCTGTGATGGGGCAAAGGAAGGCTGTTCGCTAAAAGTGGCGACCAATACAAGTGCAGCAGTGCAAGCAGCCCTATTGGCTTTATCCAATCTCTGTGTATCTGATAATGATGGCATTATTACAAAGAACATCGAAGATACGATCTCCAATCTGGCAGAATTGGTTTTGTCCGGCATGCAGAATGCTGACAGCACCATCCTGAAAATTATGATAAATAAAAACAATAAAGAGGTATAAAATGTCAAGACCCGCATTTGATGCATATTCAATTAAGCTCGATAATGTATTGCCACCTGATCCTATCTTTGAACCAGGTATTCGTCGAGCTCCAGATCGGGGACTGAATCTATCAAAACACGAGATAAAAATCGCCTTGAAAAATGCTTTGAGATATATTCCGACCGAGTTACATACCAAGCTTGCTCCAGAATTCTTGAATGAGCTAAAAACAATGGGAAGGATATATGGCTACAGGTATCGTCCACAAGGAAGAATATATGGCAAGCCTATTGACGAATACAAAGGGATAACAGCTGCCAGAGCAATCCAGGTAATGATCGATAACAACCTGGACTTTGATATTGCACTATATCCTTATGAACTGGTTACTTATGGAGAAACCGGACAGGTCTGCCAGAACTGGATGCAGTATAGGCTGATCATGAAGTATCTGGAGAATATGACTGAGGAACAGACCCTCATTATGCAATCCGGGCATCCACTTGGGCTTTTCCCCTCGAAGAAAGATGCTCCCCGGGTTATTTCGACAAACGGTCTTGTTATCGGGAAATGGGACAATCCTGATGAGTTTAAGAGATTAACTGCACTCGGTGTGGCAAATTATGGGCAAATGACAGCAGGTGGATGGATGTACATTGGCCCCCAGGGGATTGTACATGGTACATACATTACTTTGCTGAATGCCGGGAGAAAGTATCTGGGCATTCCGGAAGACAAAGACCTGGGTGGCGTGTTATTCGTATCATCCGGGCTGGGTGGGATGTCCGGCGCTCAACCCAAAGCTGTAGAAATAGCGGGTGGGATCGGTATCATCGCTGAAGTCGATTTTAGCAGAATCAAGACAAGGCACGAGCAGGGCTGGGTAACCAAGGTTTCGGATAATCTCGACGAAATATTTGAATGGGTGAGAGAATACAGGATTTCAAAGAAAGCAGTTTCGATAGCTTATCACGGTAATATCGTGGAGCTTTTGGAATACATAGACACGCACAATCTGAAGTGTGAGTTGATCTCGGATCAGACTTCATGCCATGCTGTGTACGAAGGTGGGTATACTCCTGCAGGTATCAGCTTTGAACAGGGAAGAGAACTGATCATGAGGGACATTGCTGCATTCAAAACCGCTGTCGATGAATCGCTTAAACGTCATTACTCGGTTATCAACCGTCTGACTTCCAAAGGCTCAAAATTCTGGGACTATGGCAATAGCTTTATGGCCAGTGTATTTGACGCAGGAGAAACATCGATCGCCAGGAATGGGACAAATACAAGCGAGGGATTCATCTATCCATCATATGTAGAGGACATTATGGGTCCATTGTGTTTTGACTATGGATATGGTCCTTTTAGATGGGTATGCCTGAGCCGGAAGGAAGAAGATTTACAGAAAACAGATAAAGCTGCGATGGACTTGATAGACCCAAACCGATGTTCCCAGGACAGGGATAACTATCACTGGATCAAAACTGCAGAAAGCAACAGACTGGTAGTCGGCACCAAAGCAAGAATTTTGTATGCTGATGAAGAAGGAAGGATCAGAATTGCTCTTAAATTTAACGAAATGATCCGTAATGGCATAATCGGGCCTGTAATGCTGGGTCGTGATCACCATGATGTGTCGGGTACGGATTCTCCATTTAGAGAGACAGCCAATATCTATGACGGCAGTAACGTCATGGCAGAAATGGCTACTCATTGTTTTGCCGGTAATGTTGCGCGGGGGATGACTATGGTCGTTCTCTCCAATGGTGGGGGAGTCGGTATAGGCAGATCAATCAACGGTGGAAATGGGATAGTGCTTGATGGGTCACATATAATGGACGAGATCATAAAGTCCGCATTGTCCTGGGATGTCATGGGAGGGGTAGCAAGAAGAAACTGGGCTCGTAATCCCAATGCTATCAAAACTTCCGAATCCTGGAACCATAAACACTATGACGAAGGCTATATTACCATACCATACGATGCAGACGAGGAAATGATTAGTGATCTAATCACAAAAACATTTTAGGAGATAAAATGCATACTTCGTTTTTCAAGCAAATGAAATCCGAAGGTATCGGAGAAAATGTAATCCGTACCTTTGAGGCTTATTATGAGCTGCTACAAGGTGGATTTGCCGGAAAGATTAGCAATGATGAGATATCCGTTCCTTCAGACAATAATATCGTGGAGTATTCGACCATTGGCTCTCCTCATCGTACAGACATTCTCAAAAATACTGTTGTCATAAAACTCAATGGTGGCTTGGGCACCAGTATGGGATTATCCAAGGCAAAATCGCTACTTCCAGTAAAGGGTAACATGACTTTTCTGGATATCATCACCAGACAGATTCTCACTTTGCGAGCTCAAAGCGGGTATGATGTCCTGATGATGTTTATGAATAGTTTTAGTACAGACGAGGACACACTCTCCTATCTGAGTAAGTATCCGGATCTGGCATTGAAGGATCTTCCGCTTAGTTTTGTCCAAAACAAGTTTCCCAGAATCCGACAGGATAATCTGAAACCTTATGTCAGCAATGACAAATCATCGATGTGGAACCCTCCAGGGCATGGTGATTTGTTTACCGCAATCTCCAGCGGAGGATTGCTGGACAGATTGATAGATCGAGGGTATCGGTATGCTTTTGTATCAAACGCAGACAATCTGGGCGCTACAGTAGATATTGCAATACCAGCCTATATGGAAGCCAAAAATATCCCCTTCTTAATGGAAGTATGCACAAGAACCGAAATGGATAAAAAAGGGGGACATCTTTGTGAAGACAAATCGGGAACTTTGCTCCTTCGTGAAGTGGCTCAATGTCCTGAAAATGAGATTGATGAATTTCAAGATATCGAGCATTATAAATACTTCAATACAAACAACCTCTGGATTGACCTCAAAGCTTTACAATGGCATCTGATCTCAAATGATGGCATTCTGCTCCTGCCCCTGATCATAAATCCAAAACAGGTAGGAGAGATTCCGGTCTATCAGCTTGAGACGGCAATGGGGTCGGCAATCAGTGTTTTTTCAAATTCAAAAGCTTTGATAGTTCCAAGGGAACGATTTGCCCCGGTAAAAAAAACCAATGATCTTTTGGCAATCTGGTCTGATGCCTATGATCTAAATGACAAATACCAGATTATTCTGAAACGGGGATTGGATCGCGCCCCCACGATCGAACTTGATGATAGATATTACAAAAACATCGACCAAATGAGAGAAAGATTCAAGGATGGAGTACCGTCTTTGTCAGGTTGCAAAAGGTTACAGATCACAGGAGACGTATATTTTGGGGCGGATACGATATGTGAAGGGAATGTGGAGATAATAGCCTCGCAGCAATTGATGATCAAAAACCGCCTTATAACAGGTGTTTACAAACAGTGACAGGAGCATAAATGGTAAGCAAAGCCCAAAAAGTAAGACTCGGGATATTCTTGGCGATTGGATCCTTTTTGTTGATTCTCTTTTTTGGAGCAGTCGCTGGGAGTAGGCTTGTTCAGAAGCGGGATATTTATTATATAGAATTTGCAGATTATTCAATAAGCGGGATGCAAGTAGGTGGAGCAGTCAACTTTTCCGGAATACGAATCGGGAGAGTGGATGCCATAAGAATTGATCCCAATGATGTGTCAAAGATCATCCTGACTATAAGCATCCAGGAAGGTACCCCGATCAAAGAAGATGCCGAGGCGGTTTTAACTCCGGTGGGGATTACCGGTTTGAAAGCGGTTGAAATCAGAGGGGGGACAAATGCTGCTGCTACCCTCAAACCGCGTTCGTTTATCAAAGCCGGAACTTCCATGTTTGATGATATCACGGATAGAGCTGTGTCCATCGCAGATAAGATAGATATAATCTCTGCGAACATTGCCGATATGACAGGTGATGAGAATAGAGAGAACATAGCCAAGATATTGCTTCAAACAAGCTTGCTACTCGAGGAAACCAGAAAAAACATAGCCGGGACTTTAACCAGCCTTAATACAATCGCAGCTAATGCGGCAAAGATATCAGAAGCAGCGGGCGGAAATCTCGATAAGATTACTGATAACCTCACTAAGAATATGGATGAACTTACATCAACGACTACCAGAAACATAGATGCCATCGGGGCTCAATCCAATGCGAGCCTGGAAGCAATGACAAAGCAGCTTTCGACGGAAATCAACCTACTCACGACAAACTTGAATCAGGGAATCAATGAGCTTACAAATCAGACATCATTCCTTCTACAGGATACTCGATATCATCTTAATGCCATAGGTAGCCACAGTGATATATTGGTAGTACAGACGACTAAACAACTTGCAGAGATATCTGCGAATATAAACGAATCGCTGACCCGAGTGAATCAACTGATCAGTAACCCGTATTTTGATTCTCTGCTGGTGAACGTTAATACACTATCCGGACAGCTTGCTGAGGCAAATCTGAAGACTCTGATTTCAGAACTTAGCCTTACTGTAAAAAACACCGGAAATCTCGTCTCGAATGTGGATCGCACTTTTACCCGGAGCCGTTCGAACATTGTAGAAACTCTTGATGCTCTTCGAGAAGCTTCTGAAAACTTGAATGAGTTTTCAAAACAGATCGCAGATGACCCCTCTATCCTTATACGGGGATACTAACAGGAGATGCGCATGAAAATGAAACGAAGTAAGATTAGAAAGATATCCAATCAGTTATGTTTGATTCTGCTTGGGATCATGATCCTTATTGGGTTTTCTGGGTGTTTTGGAAAACCCCAGAGAGTCGTATCAAACTATTATATCTTGGATTATCACAAGTCATCTGAACTACCCAATTTGAGGATGCAAAGGCCTTTTCCGGTTAACATTGAAGTTCGTGAAACAAATGTCCCCAGAACCTACAATCGGAATCAACTCGTTGTAAAGGAACATTTTTCCAAGATCAAGTACCTGCCAAACGAGTTATGGGCTTCAAGATTGTACGATGCAATTCCCAATCTGATCGTCCAGAGATACAAAGCATATAACATTGTCCAAAGGATAGACCGTGATTTGGGAGAAATCATCCCTCATTATTACCTTGAAACAACGATTCTGAACATAGAAATGATTGAAGATGAAATCCCAATGGCTTATATAAGGATGGAATTTTTCCTCAGAGAGGGGACCAGCCAGAAAGTAGTAATGAGCTATCAGAATGAAGCTTCAGAACAGCTTCTGGATCGATCCATAATTTCACTTGTTCAATCTTACAACAAGTTGCTAATGCAAGAGACCAATGTCTTCGCTGCAAAAACTATCGAGTTTCTATCCGGGAAAGAAGTGTACAAAGCACCACAGATTGTATTGGCTGAAGCAGTTCGCATCACCAAAGAAAGAATGGATATAGACGATAGCCAGTATCAGTACGGTGAGCTATATGTACCATTGATTCAAGGTGGCGATATCCAGATGCAATACGCAGTCAATGTATTGGATGAAATGAAAAATGTAGAAGGGAAGATATATGGAGAGTTTGGAAAGCCGTTGAAACTTCGCCCCGGAAAGTACATAGCCATCCTGAATGAAAGCAACCTAATTGAAAGAGAGTTTGAAATCGAGGCCAGACTACGGACGGTTTTGAAACCCGATTGGGGTGAATTGGTAGTCAAGATTGTCGATGAATCGCAGACACGAGTTCGAATGAGCTATACCATTTTTATCAAAAACGTCAAAGAGGAAGGCTTTACTCACGTTAATCAAGGCTACAGTGTCGGAGATGAAGAAATTGGTGAACAGGACAAAATCTGGATTCTGGATCCTGGTAATTATATGATCAAGTTACAGGGAGGTTCATGGAGCGATTTAAAAGACTTTGCCACTGTCGATGTCCCCACTGGCCATAGCAGAATTCTGACTTTGGTAGTAGATACACAGGGCGAACGTTCGGTTTTGATAGGGGCTGGTGTATTGGGTGATGATGATTTACTGGCAGAGCGGCGCAGAATACATCGTGGTGCATTGCATGCAAATGTAAGCTTGACATCGAACAATTCTGTGGACAGGGATAAACCTTCGCGCTCTTTTAGTATGTCTGGGCAATTCGACAACCGAATTGAATACCACCTCTTAAATTTTCATTACAGCATGCGAAGCATTTACGATCTGGGGATGAATATTGCCACTGATAGCGAGTTCAGGATCAATGTCGATGACTATTCCTTCCGGAACACTCTCCTTCTCCTTCCGTTTGAGAAGAAAAAGTATGCAAAAAACCTCGGATTGTATGGCAGGGCTGATCTTACGACGCATTTCTTTGATGAATACACTTACTTCTCAAACGATAGAAACCTGCTCTTGATCAGTGCATTGGGTGATACTCTTTCAAAAGAACTCAACCAATCCAGTTTACGAACGAAAACAGCTTTTTTCCCGATGCGTCTTCGTGAAGGTAGTGGACTGACTTACAGGTTGGTAATCAGTCCCAGTATATCGCTTAGTCTTAGAGGTGGGTACGGATGGCAGCAGGAATATAGAAATAGATCCTTTGTCCTGGATCGTACAGGTGTCGTGAGTAATGGACAAAGTTATGACCTGTATCTCGAAGATGGCAATATCATTACTCACGGGTTGGAAAGCACGCTGATCTTTACTGCTCTGAATCTGTTGAACTTTTTAAGTGTTACGTCCACGTTCGACGTACTCTTTCCCAGGGAATCAGAAGATACAGAGCCAAAGTTCGTAAGTGAGAACCGCTTTAATATCAGGTTGCTAAGAAACGTATCAATTGATGTAAAAGCTGATGTAAAATATGATAAAGCAAACAAAGACTATATTACCTACGACTACAGCTCTTTTCTGAGGCTATCTCTATATTACTGATATGAATAAAATCAATATAGAGAACAATACTCTCTATTTGGAAGGAGAACTTACTCAAGCAACGGTTCCTGAGGTTGTTAGCAGGACAGAAAAGCTGTTGATGTCCGAGAAACCTGTAATGATAGATATATCTGCCGTTACACAATTGGATAGTTCCGGGGTGGCTTTTCTGGAGGAACTGCAAAGGAAGATTGAATCCAAAAGCGGCTTGGTCATGCTCTCCGGAGTAAGAAATAATCTGAGACCAATCCTGGAAACCTTTTCTTCTTTGAAGCTTCCACCATCTCCCAAACCGTATCAACCGGGAATTTTTGAGAGCATTGGGGCTGCAGTATTCAATGGCTTTCAAAATCTGGGTGTGAGTATGGTATTGGCTGCGGACATTTACTTCTGGTCGTTTGTGGGATTATTCTCACGAAAGGGACAGCGCAAAGGGACTTTTATCCAGCAGGGAGTGTTGCTGGGTGTAGATGCTTTGCCGATAGTAGCCCTCTTGTCTTTCATAATCGGGTTTATTCTTGCTCTGCAATCTGCGGTACAGCTCCGGAATTTTGGGGCTAACGTCTTTATTGCTGATCTTTTGGCAGTAACTATGGTACGGGAAATGGGACCAATCCTGACAGCGATAATAGTAGCAGGAAGAAGTGGATCGGCAATTGCCTCAGAGGTAGCAACGATGCAGGTCACAGAGGAAATTGACGCGTTGAAGATGATGGCTATCAATCCAATTCGCTATATTATTGTTCCGAAATTCCATGCCATCACAGTAGTAATGCCTATACTTGTCGCATTTTCGATTCTGGTGGGGGAGATTGGCGGAGCTTTGATAGCTTTGGGTTATCTGGACCTTAGCATAGATGTTTTCGTGAACCGAACCATAGAGATCATTACCCTCAAAGATATAATCATAAGCCTCGGGAAAAGCACGTTTTTTGCCTGGGTGATTGTAATTATTGGCTCATATTTTGGTTTTCAAGTAAAAGGTGGAGCAGAAGGAGTGGGAAAAGCTACCACGTCTTCTGTTGTTGCTTCTATTTTCGCAGTAATCGTGTTTGATGCAGTTTTCAGCTTGCTCTATCTCTAAGGATTTTTGATGAAAAAAGAGCCTGTAATCTCAGTACATGATCTTGTCGCAAAGTATGGAGATAAAACGATTTTGGATGGAATCAGCGTCGATATAATGCCCAATGAGGTTACTGTAATACTTGGAGGCAGTGGTTGTGGAAAGACAACGCTCTTGAAGAACATACTCCGCCTCTTTGAACCATTTTCAGGCTCTGTCAGATTTTGGGGTGAAGATGTTTTACAAATGGATGAAAACGAGTTTGGAGACGTTTTAAAAAAAGTCGGGATGCTGTTTCAAAATGGAGCTTTGCTAAACTCGATCTCAGTCTATGAAAATGTTTCTATCCCTCTCGAACAGCATACGAAACTCCCGCGGAACATTATTGATCGCATTATCAAAGTAAAGCTCAATCTGGTTAATCTTTCTCATGCAACTTATCTGCTTCCTTCCGAACTCTCTGGTGGGATGAAAAAGAGAGCAGCACTGGCACGAGCAATAGCCCTCGACCCAAAAATCCTCTTCTGTGACGAACCTTCTGCAGGGCTTGATCCTCTTACTTCGGCAGCTCTTGATGATCTGATTCTGGATTTGAAAAACCAGCTTGATATGAGTATCGTCATCGTAACCCACGAACTCGCATCCATCCATCGTATAGCAGATAAAATCATCTTTCTTGATGCAGGGAAGATGCTGTTTTATGGTAGCCTGGAAGATGCAAAAAAAGCAAAAATACCTCAGATTGATACATTTTTTGAAGTCGGAAAATTCTAAGCCGTTCCATAGCTACTCCTACTTCGATATTACCAGAGAATATTGTATTATGATTTTACCGTACCCAGTTTCCATAAATCATGCAGGGAAATATGCTTGACGTGGAACGAAATATGCAATGTACTATTCATAGTTATGAAACCTTCATAGGAGAATTGTATTTATGAAGCTGAGTCTAAAGCTAATAGTGATAATATCCTTGTCGTTTATGTGTGCTGCATACGCACAAAGTGTTACTTTTTCACTCCAGCCAAATGAACTGAAGGCAGGTGATAGTGGGGTTTTATCCGCTACTCTGGTCATTCCCGAAGACAAGGGACAAACATACGATCCCAATGATACGGAGTATTTCTATTTATCTGCACGCCATCCCGATTTTGTGTTTGGCAAGACGGAGTATCCACAGACTTTCAAGAAGACCTCCTCGGGCGAGCTAAAGTACTATAATAGGGTTACATTGAGCGTTCCATTCAAGGTAAAAGATAATGCCAGAATTGGTAAAGGCGAGATCAATACAACTTTTGGCTACAACCTCTGCTACGATAGTGGTATGTGTGATCCTCCCGAAGAACTATCCAAAGCCATCAAGTATGAGATTGCAGGAAAAGACGAACTTAGCTCTGTTAGTACCGATGATACTGATAGCCCTGTTTTAGAAGTTCAGGAGACAGAGCCCTTGGAAGAAGCTGTAGCAGACGCTCCAGGGACAGAAGAGTCATCAGTCCCATGGCGGCAAACCCTGAAGTATCTGTTGTTTGCTTTTTTGGGGGGAGTAATTTTGAATATTACACCTTGCGTGTTGCCAATCCTGCCAATACGTATAATGAGCATCATAAACCATGCCCAAAAAGATCGATCCAAGGTATTGTCTCATACTCTTGTATATACTCTGGGAGTTATGCTGTCATTTGCTATCATGGCTGGTTTTTTCATAGGACTTCAGGCTGCAGGGCAATCTGCAGGCTGGGGAACACAAAACCAGAATCCATACTTCGTGATAACCCTGATGGCGATAGTATTCGTATTTGCCCTATCATTATTGGGAGTGTTTGAGATTACCGCTCCCGGGATGAATACTGCTTCCAAAGCTACTGCAAAGGGAGGTTACAGTGGTTCATTCTTTGGAGGGATATTTGCCTTTTTAATGGCTATATCCTGTACTGGTCCTTTTCTGGGGGCAGCTTTGCCATTTGCTATGAAACTTAGCCCCGGTTTGATTCTTGTCTTCTTTATCATGATAGGGCTGGGGTTTGCGTTTCCATTTATCTTGATAGGACTGTTCCCCAAGGCTTTGAAGATCATCCCAAAACCAGGAGACTGGATGGTTCTCTTTAAGGAGTTGATGGGCTTTGTGTTGCTATACCTGGTATTTACTATGCTCCGGACAACTCTGCAGCTTACAGATGCCCAGTATTTCCTGAATGTCATCTATTTCATGCTCATTTTGGGGTTTGCCATCTGGTTGTATGGTAAATTTGTCCGCATGGACAAATCCCGGCTTACTCAATGGGTGTTTACAATACTGCCTGTGTTATTGATAACGGTAGCAGCTATCAGTTATTTACCATATAACGAAGTCGAAATACAAGAGATCAGTCCGGCAGCATCGGGAGATTTTGTCCCCGACCCACATGCTCCTGAAGGATGGTATGTGTTTTCTCCACAACTTCTTGAACGACTTCTTTCCGAGGGGAAAAGCATCTTTCTCGATATAGGAGCGGCGTGGTGCAAAAACTGCCATACAAACGAGAAAACCGTGCTGTTTACCAATGACATTATGGCAGATTTTTTAGCTCGGGATATCGTTCTGTTACGTGGGGACTTTACTAAAAAGGATGAAGTACTTCTGCAATGGATAAAGAAACACGATAGATTGGGAGTACCTTTCAATGCTCTGTACATCCCGGGTGAACAACCGATCCTATTTCCAGAACTGATAACCAAGGGCATGATAAGAGACGCAATTGCCAAGGTACCATCGCTCCAGGAGGATAGATGAAGTTCCTCATTTTATTAGTGCTATTGTTGGCCGTAATATTTGGCTCTTGTAGCCGTTTCGAACATGATTTTGCTCCTCGAGAAGTAATCGACTTTTCTGCTTTGCTCTTTCTGCCCCTGAACAATGCCTTTGAGCAAATCACACCTACTGAGTTGGGATCCGTAATGGACTTTTATGCGGATGATTACCTACATTATGGTATTGGGAAGGATACCAGGGAAGAGTATTATCAAAACCTGTTCAGTGTTTCAAGTACTCTGGACTTTGTAGTGACTATGATCAATGCCGAAGAACTAACAGAAGACACAGCCATAGCCTCATGGAACTTGAAGGTTTATATTCCGGATACGAAGACCTTGATTGCAGATAGTACATTTGTCAATGAAAGGCTGGAAAAAAGAGCGGGAAGATGGTTGCTGCTGGGAAACGGAGTAGATGGGCAGATCAGCATGAAGCAAAGAGTGGTGATAGAATACTTTACTTATCTTGGTTGTCCAAACTGTCCGTTGGTGGAAGAACGTATCAGGCAATTACAATCCCAGTTTCCTACACAACTCAGCTATATCGAATACCACACGAGCGGAGCTCTCAGCTTTGGTAATTCACATCAGGATTTGATGGTCTATTATACGGGATTTCCCAGTCCGGTCAGCATAATTCAGGGTTCTTCCCGTATTCAGGGATCTACCCCTGAGACTTTGAACCTCTATTCCAGCCTGGTATCACAGCTCACAGAAGTCGAAGCACAGGTTTTACTAAAGAACTTCACGTACAGTACAGGATCTCAGATAATCAACGCAAGCATAAAGATCGAACCACAAGGTGAAGGATTTGACCAGACAAACCTCCGTCTGCGATACGTATTGATAAAGAAACTATGGAACTTTGCCGATCCATCGGCAGATCCGCACCATAATATTGCGCTGGCAAAGGGGAGTATGGATATTAGCTCTCATAATCTGGATCAACCAATCAGTTTTGATCTCGCTTATTCTGGAGAGCTTCCGACTGATGCTGCACTGATAGTAATGGTTCAGAAATATCCGGCAGTTTTTGCCAGTAATGCAAATATCTACAATGCCATTGAAGTCCCGGTTTCCGGACTGAAGCGATAAGGAGTTTGTATGAGACACATAATATTGCTCGTGATCATTTTGAGTATGATCAGCTTAGCATATGCCGAAAAGGTACCGGATTTCAGGCTTCCAGATCAAAACAACCGGGATGTGACACTACAAAGCATTCTGGGAAAAGGGCCAATATTGATCGATTTTTGGGCTTCCTGGTGCAATCCATGCAAACGAGCTATGCCCCTTATAAATGATCTGGCAAACGCCTATGATTCTCTGACTGTGGTGTTTATCTCGCTTGATGCAGCAAAGGACATTGGCAAGGCAAAGAGCTTCTTACAGAGTAAAAAGTTCAATGCTATCAGTCTGTTTGATAGTGACAAAGTCTTTGCCAAAAAGCTGAATGTAAATAACGTACCTCATACCTTTATCCTGAATCAGGAAGGTGAGATAGTCCATTCTCATGTAGGATTCGGTCCTGGAACAGAGAAAGAATACGAAGCAATAATCCGTAATCTATTGAATTTGGAGCCGCTTGATGAATAAGATATCCCTTATATTAGCCCTGGTTTTGTTCAGCCTGTCATTCTCCCTCGTGGCTCAGGAGACCCTGCGGATAGGTGGATTAAACGAAGCTTCCTATATCTATCGAACAGCTCCCGACTCCCTTAATTCATACTTTCGCAATTCATTCAATTTCAATCTGGCATATCGGAATTTTGGGTTTGGGATGACGTTTAATGCCGAACTTCCAAAGTATTCGAATACACAAAGCGAACTTTTGGAGGATATTAGCTCTCAATCGTTGAAGCTTGGCTGGCGGGAGATATATGCTTATTATCACAAGGATAGCTTCAAAATTCATGCTGGTACGCTAACAGAGACATTTGGCAGCGGGATGATTTTTCGCAGTTGGGAAGATTTGGAGTTTGATCAGGATAATAGAATTGATGGATTCCTTATGCGCTATGACAGTGTACTAAAGCTTAAAACATTGTATGGAGCATTACCCAGTGCAAATGATCCGGAAAAGTATGATCTCGCCTATGGGGCTGATGCAGAATACCCAATTCTGAGCTTTTTACGGATGGGGGCATCTGCAATTAGCTATCGTACATTTGGATATATCAATCCAATTACAATGAAGGATGTCTACGATCAGCGGGACATCTTAGGAGCCAGAACAAGTGTAAGCTTCGATGCTCTGGAGATAAACGCAGAATATGCACACTCGGAGCGTTATGTTCCCAATCAGAGTACTAAGGCAAAGGGAGATGCTCTCTACGCTAATGCGTCCTATTTCCTTCATCCTTTCCAGGTCGGAACAGCTTACAAAAAGTACGATTCCTTTGGATACCGTCTTCAGGACTTGCCCCTGGCAAATTATCACAATGAAACTTTGGCAGACAACCAAGCTTCCGGTATCGATGAAGAAGGGTTCCAGGCATGGTTTTCATGGGAGATTTTGGATAACCTGAGCTTCAAAGCAGACTATGCGGAAGCATGGAACAAAGCCAAAGACAAAAAAATGAACGACATTTATACCACTATGGATTGGTATATTGGTTCGACTCTGATAGCGGTCGAGTATGCTCAGATAGAAAAAATCAATGAGACACTCAGCCAGTGGCAGACCGAAAACATCCCATCCCTACAGATTGGAACAGATGTATGGGGCAATTATGTGACGTTTAAAGCTGAGTATAAATATCTGGAGAAACAGGTTTTTGAAAAGGTGTCTTCACATTATGAGCCCAAGCTGCAAACTGATCTGACACTTGGTAAGCTCTCCATGTCGCTGGGTGTTCAATCAAGCTGGGAAGATATCTCCGAGCTGGGCTCTGCTGTCTATTCCACGAACGTCGAACTGAAGTATCCTGTGTTTGAGCACAGTGATCTCACCTTCTTTGCAGGAAAAGATGCAGGAGGGAAGATATGCCGGAATGGAATCTGCAGGTACGTAGCACCATTTCAGGGACTAAAACTGGAACTAAGTACGAGATTCTGATCCTAATGCATAACATCCAGCTTTGTAGATCTGGCATATTGATTAAATTATCCATGAGGAAATGGTTGCGATATTATGGAAATATCACTTGCATACAGGAAAAAAGTTTATTAAAAAGATAAGGAGTATCCGATGAGATACATGCTCTTGATTGTTATGTTGCTTGGAACATTGATAGCCCTGGCAACTCCGACTTACTATCCCAGTACTGTATTAGTAGAGGATTTTGCTGCTTCCTGGTGTGTCACATGCCTGGATGCTGTGGCTGGAATCAATGTCCTGCACGATCACTACAACGATAGTGAAATGATCAGTGTTCGATACTACACTACATCAGGAGATCTCAGTAATCCCGAGGTGGATGAGAGATTCGATCACTATCAGGTTTTTGGTGTTCCCTCTGTTTTCTTCAATGGAAAGTTCCGGACAGATGGTGGCGGAGTTGATATCGCTGACGGTACGCGATATTTGAACATGATCAAGCCATTCATCTTTCATGGCTCTCCCTTGAAAATGGAGATATCGAGCTTCGATCCCTCAACCGGTGATCTAAGTGTAAACATTACCATGTTATCCGGAGATCTGGTGATTACAGACCAACACTTGCGTTTTTTGCTTATCGAGGATGAAGTCCAGGTAGGGATAACTAACGTGGTTCGTTCAATTCAAACCCAAGCAATCAGTCTTTCCGGGCAGGGTTCTCAGATCAGTTTTAATCATAGTTTTGATGTTAACCCATCCTGGAACCCCACGAATTTGTGGGCTGCCGTTTTTGTGCAGTTGGATAATGATGCTATATTGCAGACAGCTCATACCAAAGCATTACCGGAGTATTTATTCCGTGCAGCTTTGGATTGGGATCCAAACATCGTGGACGAGATGAATATCACCTATTTGTCTCAACCCTTTTATTTTTACAATCTTGGTCTTGCCGAGGACTATACGATGCAAATCGTAGTGGATTCAGCCCCGGACAATTGGTACTTCAATTACTGTGATGAATTAGGTGGGTGCTTTCCAGGCTCTATACCAATTCCATTGAGTATGGAAGCTGGTGAAGCAGTACCGTTCCATTTGAACCTGATGGTAGGAGAATCTGGAATAGCTACTTTCCATTGTGAGATCTCATCTCCCAATACTGGAACATATATATTCCCCTTCAGGTATCGAACTTCAGATGTTTCTATTGATGATCCAAACCTCATACCGATGCCCTTTGTGCTGGGTAAAAACTATCCCAATCCCTTCAAATCGCGGACTGTAATCCCCGTATATACAGAAAAGGGAAACAGCTCGATGAGCCTCGAAGTATTCAACATCAAAGGGCAAAAAGTTCAAGAGCTTCACCACACGAACCTGACAATTGGGACAAATCAACTCAATGTCGAGCTTTCCGATCAACTCCCGAACGGTGTATATTATTACAGAATAAAGGGATATCCACAGTCTCCAGCTCGTAAAATGCTGATGGTAAGATAGTATAGCACCGTCTACTACTGGTTAGTCACATGAAGATCATGGATCATTTCATGTGGATTCACATCGTTTACAACGTGTCAACCTGGTAGTCAAGCGTATATCAAGCCTATATCAAGCCTATATCAAGTGTATTCACGAATACACTTGATATAGGTGAGATATGAGCTATTCATGGGTTTGGTTATTAGCAACTCAAGAATGTAGCGGGGGCAATGTTTATAAAGAAAAGCCAGTTGAACGTGTCTTCGTGTAAAGCAAATCGGCATGTTTTAAGCTTGTCTGAGGGTACAAAAATCAGTCATCTATAATCGCTCAAAGACCGTTGAATAATCGGGGGATGGGGC
>CAZWIS010000044.1:0-18804 GCA_964634275.1 uncultured Candidatus Cloacimonadota bacterium
GTCTTCCTGTATAGCAAATCGGTGTATTCTCAGCCAGTTTGTGCGCACAAAAACAGCCATCTATAACCATCCACCGCCCTTTTTGTATGGGGTGCTACCCCTTACCCCGATTATGCAAGGGTCTTCATTATCTGCAAGAGCGTTGAGAGGACAGAAAAAAATCTCTTTACTAAAAACTGGCTTTGCAGGAAATAGTCTAATCCCTTTGTTGGAGGTAAAATGCTGGATAATATAAAGTCCGTGATCCTGCTGATAGTGCTTACAATGCTGATAGGTGTCCTATTCGCTGCAGGAGAGACCATATACGATATTCGCGTCGAGGGAACTCAAAACGTCGATGCTGCACTGGTCAAAGATGCGATCAGTCTCCGCTTGGGAGATCCTCTTGATCCCGAAGAGGTGTCAAAATCAATCAAGAACCTGTATAAACTCACGATCTTTTCGGATGTCCAGATCAGTAGCGAGCCCTATCGTACTGGGATAAATCTGATCATTCGGGTATCGGAATATCCGATTGTGGACAAGGTCGATTTCGAAGACTTCAAGGCGATCAAAAAAGAGCGTATAGACGAGCTTTTGGGATTGCGAATCGGAAGCTATTGGTCACCCTTCCAGAAAAACCAGACTTTGCGCAAGCTAAAAGCCGAATACGAAAGCAAGGGCTTCAAAAATGCCACGATTACGATCGAGGAAAACCTTCAGGAAAACAATCGTATCCGGGTGAAAGTAACCGCCAATGAAGGCCGAAGGGTAGCAATCCAACAGATTACCTTTATCGGAAACTACAATTATGACGACCGCACTCTCAGCCGCAGAATGAAGACAAAATCCAGCTCTCTTCTACGTTCCGGACGATTTGAACAGGAAAAGTTTGACGAAGACCTGAAGATCCTGGCTGCGTTTTATCACAAGAATGGGTTTATCGATATGAGAATAGCAAACTGGGAGCTGAAACAATTGACGGATCGCCATTTGGAACTGATCATTACCATTGATGAAGGCACAAAGTTCACCTTCGGTTCCATATCCCTCAAAGGTAGCGAGCACTTCAACGAAAATGCCCTGTTATCCCAGTTTACCCTCAAAAGCGGTGAACCATTTGATCAGGAAAAATTTGATGCACAGCTTCGCAAGGTATATTCGATGTATTTTGACGAAGGCTTTATCTATTCATCTGTGGATCCCAAAAAGATACGTGACGGCGAGCTATTGAACATAGAGCTTACGATTACAGAGGGTTCCCGTGCCCGGGTCCGCCAGGTACACATCGGGGGAAACCGCAAAACAAAGGAAAAAGTACTGCGCCGTCAGCTTGAAATCGCTCCCGGAGAATACTTTCGCCAAACTCAGGTACTAAGGTCTCAGCAAAATATCTACAATCTGGGCTTTTTTGAACCGGATATAAGGCTGGACTACAAACAGATAAACATGGATGGGGATATAGACCTGAGCCTGGATGTGATCGATAAATCATCCGGAACTGCCAATGGTGGCGTCGGCTACAACAGTCAGGACAAGTTTATCGGACAGCTCAGCCTCTCGCAGAACAACCTCTTTGGCAACAACTGGTCTACTGGGATCAAATGGGAGTTTGGAGGCGATACGCAAAACTTTGAGCTGAGCTTTACCAATCCAAACTTTTACGATTCAAACACACTGGTAGGCTCCAGCCTCTATTATACTACCAAAAACTGGAGCGCTTTCTACTACGAGATATTTACCAGGGGAGCTTCCATCCGTGCCGGACAGCCAATACCATGGGTAAACAATACCCGTTTTGTAGCAGGTTATTCGCTCTATTCCAAAAAATACCGGATCACGAATATGAGCCAGATTATGGCTGATTCGCTATCAAACCAAACCCTGATCGATCTCAACAGGCTGTCCTGGCGTTATACCAGCTCTGTCAGCTTTACCATTAGCCGCGATACCAGAGACAACATATTCTTCCCCACCAGCGGGTCACAGATAATGCTATACAACGAAGTAGCCGGTGGTCCTATCGGTGGTGACTTTGATTTTTACAAACATATTGCCCAGGTAAACTGGTATATGGAAACCTGGTACAAACTGGCTCTTAGAACCAAATGGCGTTTTGGATACGTAACTCCCTATGGCAGATCTGATGATGCTCCGCCGGACGAAAAGTTTTATCTGGGCGGAACCGGAGCAGATGGAGTAAGAGGATATCCAGACCGCTCGATCGGTCCATCCGGAGGCGGAACCCGTTCTGCGCTGTTTTCCACGGAATTGGGAATTCCGATCGGAAGCGATCAGATTATCGGAGTCCTGTTTTTTGACGCTGGGAATAGCTATAACAAGCTGAGAGACTTCAACTTCCTGGATTTCAAGAAAGGCACCGGGGTCGGCTTGAGAATTCGCAGTCCATTTGGTTTGATCGGATTTGACTATGCTTATAGTATCAATGATAGAGGGTGGGAACCACATCTGCAGTTTGGAACCACGTTCTAAGGCATGAAGTATAAACACCTCTTTGGCCCTGTGATGTCCAGAAGGCTGGGCATCTCTTTGGGCGTGGATCTGATCCCCTACAAATACTGTCCCTTGAACTGTGTATATTGCGAAGTTCAAAGGACGACTCATCTTACCCTCCAAAGACAGGAGTTCTTTCCTGTCGAAGATATAATCGCCGAGCTGAAAGATGCCCTGAGGGACAGGCCAAAGCTGGATTACGTTACCTTTTCCGGGGCTGGAGAGCCTACGCTTTACAGTAAGATCGGAGACATCCTCCGCTTTATCAAAACAAACTATCCGGAATACAAGGTGGCACTGATCACAAACAGCATCCTGCTGACGGATCCCATAGTAAGATCGGAAGTGCTGACCGTCGATATCGCTATGCCTTCCCTGGATGCAGTAAGCCCCGATGTATTCGAACAGATAAACCGTCCCGCAAAGGGTATTGCTCCGCAGGACGTGATAGATGGACTGGTGGAATATCGCAGGGAGTTTTCGGGTGAAATGTGGCTGGAAGTATTTATCATCACAGGAGTGAACGATCATGCCGAAGAACTCCAAAAGCTCTGTGAAGCCATCGGACAGATCCAGCCAGACCGTGTTCAGATCAATTCTCTTGATCGTCCCGGCACCGAAGATTGGGTGCAGGCGGCAAAGCTCGAAACTCTGGAATACATCCGGGATTACTTTCAGCAGAGGCTATGTTCAAGCGTGGAAATCATCGCCAAAGTAAGCTATGACAGGCAAGCTGAACATCTGGATGACGAAGTGGTGGAGCTGATCAAGTCGATCCTGATCCGTCGTCCCTGCACGGCTGAAGATCTATCCAGTATCCTCGATCTGCATATCAATGAAGTCAGCAAGGTGCTCCGGCAATTGCATCTCGAATCCATTGTCGATGTTCACAGGGAAAATAGAGGAGTGTTTTACGCATGGAAATCATGACGAATAATGTGGCAATCATCACCGCTGCAGGTTCCGGAACGAGGCTTTTGGGAGACAAAAAGAAGCAGTTTCGCGAACTGGGTGGGATCCCGATTTTGATCCGTACTTTGGCTGTTTTTTTTAACTCACCTATTGTCAATCGCATCATTATCACCGCTCCAGAAGAAGATATTGACTATTGTGAAAGCCTGTTACACGAGTTTTTTGAAGATACGACCACGCCCTATCAGGTCATTGCCGGTGGGGTGGAACGTCAGGATAGCGTATTTGGAGCTTTGCAGATCTGCCCTCCGGATACGGATTATGTCTTTATCCACGATGCTGTACGTCCCTTCATCAATCTGTCTTTGATCCAGGAACTCTTTGAAGCGGTGGTAGAGTACAAAGCGGTGGTGCCCTGCTCTCCGTGTAAACACACGATCAAAGAGATCTCTGAGCTGAAGGTGGAACAAACCCTAAACCGCAAAAAGCTGATCCAAACCTACACCCCACAGGTGTTTGCCTACAACCTGCTGATGGATTGTTATATCCAGGCTTACCAGAAAGAGCTGTTTTGCACAGACGATGCGCAGATTGCGGAACTTTGCGGGGTTCCCGTCAGTTTCCTGATGAGTAGCGATCTCAATATCAAGATCACGGACGAGAATGATCTGCTCATCGCCAGATTACTAATAGAAAAGAATATAGTATAAACGAGGTTTTTTTTGATGTGTTTCAAGACTCTGGGATGTAAATCCGCCAAATTTGATTATCTTGTCCGTATTATGTCATGCTTTGCTTTGTTACGTTTTGTACTAAACCGCTGTGCCCAACTCAGGATCAGGATTCCTATCCCTGTCTTTGGGATTGGTTGTGGAGTTTTGGGGCTAAGCCTCCAAAGGCTTTCGATAGATATTGGGCAGTATGCCTCTACTTTGCTCAGGGCTTTGGAATACCGGGGATACGATTCCACCGGGGCAGCTTTTCAAGGTGACGACAAAAGCATAGTACTCCTCAAGGACGTAGGTGCTCCCAGTACTCTGGTCAAGACACTCGGCATCGAGAAACAAAGCGGAAAGCTGTTCTGTGGACAGGTTCGCTGGGCTACCTTTGGCTTTGTGAACAAGATGAATGCCCAGCCTCATATCGTTGAGTGCAAACGCTTTATCTATGGTGCACACAATGGCAACATCACAAACACCAGAGATCTGAAGCTGTTTCTGTCCCAGGAAGGACACCAGGTCGTAAGTGACAACGATGGAGAAATGCTGGTACACACCATCGAGCATTATTTTGACATCGAAATGGACAAAGCACTGAATCCCACAGATCATGAAAAGCGCAAATCATGCATGCGCCGGGCTATCATCTCCGCAGCCGAAAAGATGATAGGATCCTATGCAGCGGTAGTCGTCGATCCCGAGACGGAAACTCAATGGGCGATCAAATCCGGCAGTAGCCTGTACTTTGGAATTGGTGAACTGGATGGCCAAAAGTTTGCCCTGGCATCTTCCGATCTTACTGCTGTGTTGCGCTTTACCAAAACTCTGATCCCCCTGCGCGAAGGCGAATTCGTAGAATATACCGCAGATTATCAGCAAGTGTATGCGCAAAAGAATCTCCGTTTCAAACACTTGAACCAGCAGGATGAGGTTTACTCCGCTGGGGACACAATCGTCTCCCGTCCCGTATATTCAAAGCTGAGGGCAGAGGACGTCGAACTCCTGCCTGAGTTTGAATACTTTATGGAGCAGGAAATCTATGCCCAGCCAGAATCCACAGGCAAGCTTATCAAGCTCTTCCAGGGTGGGTCCAATACCGGCAAGAGGATGATTCGCCTGCTGGAACAGGAAGGGCTGAAGGACGAACTGGCAAAGACGATGCTAAACATTCTGGGGGTAGCATCATTCGAGGAAAAATGCATGTTGTTTGATGCCCTGTGCAATTCCGAATCCATGCAAAGGTTCTATAGGACAGCTCAGGATAGCTATGCCGAGATTTTGGATGTGGCGGTAAAAGAAGATTTCGAAAAGAAGTACTTCTTTTCAAATGAAAAAAACGTCTTTATCGATCTCTTGGGCACGGAGTTTGACAAACGCAAGCTCGTCCTGGCAAAAGCTATGGATTCCATAGCCGAACAGATAGAAGTGATCGGTTTTGATAATAGCGTGACGGACTTTTTGAGCCTGGTAAAAAACACCGTTCAAAACAACCGTATTGCATACACCATAGCGTGTGGTACCTCCTTTCATGCCACAAAAGTGGCAGCTCTGTTTTTCAATGAAATTGCCAATATCGAGATTATTCCGATTTTACCGGGTGATTTTAGAGGTGAATATTCAAACTGTATCAAGGACAATGATCTGATCATCGGTGTTTCTCAGAGTGGTGAAACCAAGGACCTGATCGACATCTTCAACGATATCGAAGGTAAAAACCTCAATGTCCGCAAGGTCGTATTGGTCAATAATATGAATTCTACCCTGGGACAGGAGAAGAGCGACGTCGCCATTCCCATACTCTGCGGACCGGAGATAGCAGTTCCGGCTACCAAAAGCTTCATGAACCAGATCACGCTCTTTTATTATCTTGCGATCAAGACGGCAGAGATGATCCAGCGGGATCTGACCCCGGAAGATGCTCCCGATTTACCAGCCCGAAGGGAATCCCTGGCTATGCGTTACAAATCGCTCTACGACATCCCGCTGCTGCTAAAAGAAACTGTGGATAATACAGCGGATACCATCGATTCCGTAGCGGCAAAGATATACTTGGAACCCTCCCTTCATATTCTGGCTACCAAAATCAGTGGAGTGGCAATGGAAGGAGCTCTAAAGATCCGCGAGACAGTACTGAACCATGCCGAGGGAAGAGAAGCATCCGAGTTCAAGCATGGACCCAATACTATTTTGGGCAAGAATACGGTATTTGGGTTGAAGCACGTCCGCAGCCTGGTTCGTAGCTTTGGAAACTATATCGATCAAATCGAAAACGAAGCCAGCCTCCAAAACATTCCGCACAGTGAAACCAGAAAAATATACAAGGCATTGGGTGACTATATCTTTACCCGTAATATGCCATTTAACCTCTCCCAAGAAAGCACTACGCTCTTCAAGAGAATCGTCGAAAACCAGGATTTCTTTGAACCTCTTTATCGCAATTATCCGCTGATCTATGTAAGCGGACCGGATGAAAGAGATGTAAACCTAACCATATCACAGATCAATACGCACAAAATCCGAGGGGCAAACACTTTCATAATTGCCGAGGAAAATGAAGCCTTGATGCGCAATGTAAGCACGAATCCAAACGAAGGTTCATACTACGCATGGGGTTACATCATGCTTCCCAAAACTGGTGACAGCCTGATGACCTGTTTTTCTGCCACGATCGTTCTGCAGCTATTGGCACTGAGGATGAGTGTCCGCAAGCTCAAAAAGCTGGATCGGCTCGGGGTTTTGGATCACGGAGTTCATCCCGACGTCCCCAAAAACGTTTCCAAATCAATTACGGTGGATTAAAATGTTTAAAATCGGTTATGGTTACGATGCACATCGTCTTGTAGAGGGACGAAAACTGATCCTTGGCGGGGTCGAAATCCCTTTTGAAAAGGGACTAATGGGACATTCCGATGCCGATGTCCTCATCCATGCGATTATCGATGCCCTATTGGGTGCACTCGCATTGGGAGACATCGGACGCCAGTTTCCCAATACCGATCCCCAATACAAGGATATCGACAGCAGAATCATGCTCCACAAGGTCTATATCTTTGTCAACAACCTGGGCTATACGATCAATAATATCGATGCTACTATCTGTGCTCAGGCTCCAAAACTATCCAGCTATATCGAAAGGATGAGGTTTAATATCGCCAATGATCTCTTTACAGACTACCTCAATGTCTCCGTAAAAGCCACCACCGAAGAAGGGATGGGCTTTACCGGTAGTGGAGAAGGTATCTCAGCATCCTGTATCGTATCTCTGATCAAAAAGAAAATATGAAAGCCATTTCCGTCGTCGGCTACCACCATACAGGCAAGACGACTACTGTGGTAGCTCTGATCAACGCACTGAAACAGAAAGGCTTTAGCGTTTCATCGATCAAGGATATTCACTACGAGAACTACCGGGCGGACAAGGAAGACAGCAATTCGGACAAACATGCCAAAGCCGGGGCAGAAATGGTTTTTGCCCGCGGAATGCACGATACAGCCTTGATTTTTCCGCGTCCCCTGCAGTTTGCCGAGATGGCGAGCATGGTAAAAACAGATTATCTGATAGTGGAAGGGCTAAAGAACGCTCCGCTCCCAAAGATAGTCTGTGCCGAAAATGAATCACAACTGGATGAACTGATCGACGACAGGACGATAGCAATCTCCGGGCTAATAGCGTCCCGGCTAAAGGTCTATCGGGACTTACCCGTCTTTTGCCTGCAGGAAAATCTGGAAAGCCTGGTACAAACTGTGATCTCAAAAAGCTTCCAGCCCTTGCCGGATGTGGATCGAGACTGCTGTGGAGAATGTGGAAAAGACTGCCTTGGCATGGCAGAAGACATTGTCCGGGGCAGAGCGAAGCGTTCCGATTGCGTCTTGGATTCCGATCCCGGGTTCCAGCTTTTCATAGAAGATCAGGAAGTATCTCTGGTTCCCTTTGTCCAAAGATTGATGGCAGACAACATCCGCGCCTTTATCAAAAATCTCAAGGATACCAAAGCCGATGGAGAAATACGGATCACCCTCAAGTAAAGACCTTCAGAGCCTGAAAAGAGAGCTCTTTGCTGCCCATGATCCCAAGCAGCTGGAAGTATGGCAAAAGGCTACAATCGGAATCGCCGGAGCCGGAGGACTGGGCTCCAATATCGCAATTTCACTCTGCCGGGCAGGAATAGGAAAGCTCATCATTGCGGATTATGATATAGTCAGCACCACAAATCTCAATCGGCAACAGTTTTTTCTCGATCAGGTAGGAATGCCCAAAGTAGAAGCTTTGCAGACGAATCTCCAACGCATAAACCCCTTTTACAAGCTCCAGATCTTCAATCAAAGGATTAGCGAACAAAACATACCGGATCTATTCAGCCAGTGCGACATCCTGATCGAAGCCTTTGACCTCGCAGACCAGAAACAAATGCTGATCGAGACCTGGCAGGACATATTTCCGGATCGTCCGGTTATCGGAGCTTCCGGACTCGCTGGATACGGAAGAAACGAGCTGATCAAAGTAATCCGCATGGATAATGTGTATCTCTGTGGAGACGGCATCAGTGAATTATCACCTGGCATCAGTCCCATCGCTCCCCGGGTAGCCATTGTCGCAAATATGCAGGCAAACTTGTGCCTGGAACTGCTCTTAAAACGCAACGCATAAGCATCCTGAGGTTCTCCAATGCCTGTGCACAAAAGCTCTTACGGGAGGCATAGAATGACGAAGATAAACATCAGAAAAGCCCAGCTATCCGATATTCCCTCCATCGCCGCAATCAATATCAAAAGCTGGCAGGAAACATATCCCGGGATTATGCCCCAAAGAAGAATCGAATCTCTCAATCACGAATCTTGCCAGCGAAATTGGGATAATAGTCTGGCAAGCGGAACGGTAGTGTATGTAGCTGAAGTGGATGGGGTACTTTGCGGATTTGTCTCTGGAGGCGAAAATCGCCATAATCAGGACTGTAAAACTGGGCTTGCCGATGCCTGTACCGCAGAACTGGCAGCCATGTATATCTTGCAAAAATACCACAAAATGGGCGTTGGAAGAGCGCTGTTTGACATATTTGTAGCAGAAATGAAATCCCACGGACACAAAAGCATGGCGATATGGGTGGCAGAGAAGAACCCTGCCTGCGGATTCTATGCCAGAATGGGTGGCGAGCCTACCGATAGCCGGATCCTGATGGTTTGTGATGAACCGATACCACTTCTCGCATACTGCTTCAACCTTGGGTAGAGTACCCCGACTGCATAGTCAACCAAATTCACCATCCATTATTCACTGTTCACTGTTCATTATTCAAGATCGTTGATTAATCGGGTCATGAATATGTCATTTCAACCCAAACAAGATGTCAGAGCTTATGGAATTTACTTGAGTAATAGTATTTTGGACGAGATACTACCGCTCCGAGCCTTCAATCGGGCGATGTAAACCCCGGATGATACCAGATAGCCACGATCATCCCTGCAATCCCATTGAACTTCAGAGGTTCCGGGGAAAAGAGCTCCTTCCTTCAGACGCCTGACAACTTGCCCTTTGAGGTTATATATTTCAATTCTTGCATAGCACTCTTTTGTCAGGTGGTATCGGAGTGTAGTAGTATGTTTTGTGGGATTGGGATAGCAGTAAAGACCTGAGATCGGGGGAGCCGGAGTAAGCTCGTCACTGCAAGTGACATTTCCGGATTGCACAATTACCAGGCTGGTGTCCCGGGAAGTATCACTATAGAAATTGAGGACTGCGCTCCTGTCAGCCCCCGTAGTATTGACCCCAAACGAGAGAGAAAGCTCGGCATGGCTATCACCTTGAGCCGGGCTGATGTTCATTATCCAATCCGCTTCTGTTTCTACGCTCCATGCGACGTTGGATCGCACATGAACACTCGAACCGGTTGAAGTGGCCGGAATCGGATTATCCTGGGGGACAGGAACAAGGTAGGCAGGGTTTATATATGTACCATCCAGCATATAAGATCCGGTTTGCTCCCAGGAAATCCCTTCATCGCTTGATTCAAAGAAAATCAATTGAACATAACTCATCCAGTTGAAGCGTTTTTGAACGATGAAGTCGATATCATCCGAGAAAAGAGGAACCAGATAAAGATATTCATTGGTATCAAGACCTCTATCCCAGATCAATGAAGTTTCCCCGGTCCCAAGGTTGAACTTGAATAGTCTATACGATCTTGGATATTGGTTAAAGTATCTGCCGATGTAAAGATTACCACCATTTTTCGGGAAGATCATGTATTCACCACTGAGAACCGGACCCGGAAGCTGGATTTCTGGGGGCAAGAGATAATCGGTGAAGCTGAGTCCCATATCATCACTATATTGAATATGCATCAGGCTATCCCTGAAATCGTAGGATAAGAGATAGATATCTCCGGTATCGATACTCTTCTCGATCGATTTTATCCTCAGGCTATCGAAGGCACAGACAAACTGTGGATCGTAACCCGTCTGCTCGCTTTTATACAGGGTGCTGGTATAAGTATCCGGGTTAAAATCAGTCATAAATACCTGGTTAGGAGTGAAACCCGATTGCACTATCTCAAAGAAACCGAAGTACAATATACTTGTACTGAAAAAATGCCCAAACCCTTGTAAAAGATCCAATGTATTGCCATAGCTCTGATCATTAAAATGCAAAAAACACAATCCCGGAGAGTTGATCGATAACAGATCTCCATATAAATTCACACATCCACCGGTCATGGTTAATTCCAATGTCCTGCCCCCGTCCGGAGAATAGGCTATCCCATAGTTGATGACATTATCCACCGTCCAACAAAAACTATTGGTATAAAACTCCCCGGGGTGAGCACCTCCAATGATATTATTGCCCAAGCCATAAGAGCTTAAAACCAACAGTATAACAAGATATATGTAACGCATTGACACCTCCCTGTATCCATAGGGGGCTAAAGCCAACCCACGTTCAACGATAAACCATATAAGACCGTTGCACGTGTCTTCCCGTAAAGCAAATCGGTGCGTTTTCAGCTTATCTGAACATACAAAAACAGCTATCTATACCCACCCACCGCCCTTTTTGTATGGAGCGCTACCCACTCCCCAGATTATTCAACGGTCTTCATATATATGTAACGCAAGATACATTCTTCATCCCACCCCTTGGTGTCAACCAAAATCAGAGAAAGACTACATTCACCGTTCACTGTTCACTGTTCACTATTAACATTCTACATCCTTCACATTGTTCATTGAATGCCTCCTACTTGTAAGCCTTAATCAAGCGTTAATCAAGCCTTAATCAAGCCTTAACTTTTAAGGCTAAATTAAGGCTTGATAAAGAAGTGATAAACGCCCTGCTCCAGGGAGGGAAAATGGGAAAATCGTAAAAAAAACCACTTGACAGCAAATAAAAGGGAGCAACACTTGCAAAAATTCAATCAAAGGGAGAATCTTTATATGCTGAGGTGGATACTAATCTTGATATCGGCAGCTTTGGTGTTGCTGGTTCTTTGTAGTTGCGATCAGGATACCACTCCTATTCGGGTTTCCTGTATGTTGACTGCGGACGGTAGGCAATTTGTACAGAATGATATCAGTATGAAGGTACTTTCCTTGGGCAGAGCTTTTTATTTGTCCGACGATCTGATTTTTCACTTGGGAAGCAGACTGGCAAAGAGCGAGCTTCATTCCAGTGCGGTGACTTACCTAATTCCGAATAATATGACAGTGACTGATAAACGCTATCTGGCGATAGATCAAGAGCTTCGTTTGTTGTTTTTTGCTGCTGATAATGCCATCTACAAAGTTGGCTTTGATGGAGAGAATCTCACCCGGCTCAGTCCGGTGGGAAATGGCAATTATTCTGCTCCGGTGCTATCAAACTGCCGTAACTATTTGACTGCCATAAAGGATAGCCACATCACACGGCTGGACATCCAGACCGGTGAATGGATAGAGCTTACTTCTCCAATAAAAGCCCAATACGCAGTATTCTTTAGCGACACCAGCGAATACTATTTCTTTAGCTTATCCACAGAGAATTACCAGAGTAATATAGCACTGTGTAAAATCGGTGGAGCTGAACAGGATTCCACCCTGCTAATGAGCGGGACTCCTTACTCGGTCTTTTATTCTGAGCCCTGGCCAAATCTGCGAAGCAGCAAGGATCACCGCTATTTTGCCATACACCGCTCACGAGAGCCTAGGATGAACGATAACAATTGGGGCAATACTTTTTGGTCTCGTTTCTACGAAACACTAATGCTTTATGATCGGCAGACTGGGAATAGCTTCGAAATTCCGGATTGCTATAGCTACGCCTTTGCCATGGGATCAGACGATCTTATCTATTCCCGCGCAAAATATGGAATGGCAGATATTATGCGGATGGATCTATCAAACAAGGAATCGACCATGGTATGGGATGGCTACTATTACAGAAATTACTACTCATTCAGCGTTAGCGAGATCTTTGTGCGAAATGATGGGCAAAAAATCTTTATAGAAGCATGGAAAAAAGCCCAAAGGTAATAAATCGGAAGCAAGGCTTCAATAGAAATATCTGACCCCCCTCGGGAACTCATTTCCTCCTTGAGTTCCAAAGCCCCAAACCTCTATTTCTTAGCTGAATTATATAGGTAAAGGCCTCCGTTGATGCCAAAGAATGCGCGCCGCTGTCTGCCAAGCGGAGTGTTTGGTACATCAAAGGACCTGATATCCTCCCAATAGCGAAATTCGATCTTTCCCCGTTTGTACTGTCTCCCCAGATGGATTTGGATACCAGGAACCACTTCGAGAAACGAATCCATCAGATCCTCATTGTAGTAAACATGTTCGCTGATATAGTTTAGGTTGACTATTGCTTCAGCTCTATGTATGATATCTCCGAAAGCTCCAACGCCCACATAATGGTAAGATTTTCCATTTGGCAATACGCGAAAATTGTAGTCGAAACCGGCGCTTAATCTGGTAGATAGTGTGAACATATCGACTCTCATATCCATTGCGTAGGGATAGGGATTATAGATAGTCCGATCAAAACCCAATAAAAGAAAACTGATCCCTGAACGAAGCCGAAACTCCGGGGATAACGGATAGCAATGGGTCACGCCAAAACTGAAGCCGGGACCTCTATCCCGCATTGAATAGCTTTCCACGTCGATGAGGGTGGTAGAACCTAAGGATAGTTCCCAATCCACCCTCCAAGGACTCAAGTCCGATGGAGTTGTTGCAGCTTGAGCCCATACGCTGCCAAGCAATATGCATACTGCCATATAGAAGTGTTTCATAATCAAACTCCTTGGGTTATATTAACCAGATATGTGATAATATGTCAAGAAGTTTACTGTCCTGCAGAAATGTATTGGCTTCCATGAGCAACTCCAAAAGACCGTTGAATAATCGGGGTATGGGGCAACGCCCCATACAAAAAGGGTGGTGGGTGGGTATAGATAACTGTTTTTGTCCGCTTGATAAGCTGAAAACACACCGGTTTGCTTTACGGGAAGGCACGTGCAACGGTCTTTCCAATTGATGCGATTTTTCAGATCAGGGTAAAATCCTTATTATGGTTTGGAGGATATTTTGGATGATAGTTTGCTTTGGATCAGATCTATGTAACCTGATAGAACATACTCCACTACCAGGATTTTCTTTGTAATGCTGTTTCTTCCCTGGCTTGTTTTGAGAAAGCATAATCCAGGGCATACTCTTCTTCCAGATCGGTATCTTCCATCCCACTTTCGTGTCTTTTCGTGGTTCCTACGTTTCCCTTTGTGCTCATTGGTGGAGATTGGTGGACAAAAAAAAGTACACTTATCAGGTACTTTACGATCAGCAGATTATCACTTTTTACAATTTTATTTTACTATTCCACATCGGTTTACGCCAAGTCTGCAAGTACATTTTGAAAAAAACTGCACTATATATATATGATAAATAAAAAATAGAACCGAAAAATAGAATTAGCAAACGAAGAAATGAAAGATATTGGTGCTCTCCAAGTAAATAGAGTGAAATCAAACGAGTTTTATATACGGATCGTCATGGGCCAATAAGATACAATTCTGGTTCGTACATGTAGCTACTACTTCTTGGCCTCTAATGCGTTAGGTTATCAAAGCAAAGAGCCATCACATCAAGCATAGTAGAGATCAAGCTTAGACGAGGGTATAACCTGAAATTATACAATAGGTTATGAGTTATATGAGACATAAAAAAACATCATCAAAAAAAGGAGTATTTATGAAACAGGTTATTTTTGTAATGATCTTGAGTCTTGTATTGGTCTCAGGGCTCAGTGGGGTTTTTAGCGTTAATGAAAGCCCAGGTGAACATGTATACAATCCAAGCTATAATCAATGCGAAGCCTATACATTCGTGCCTACGACGGCAACGAGTATAGATATCAGTGGGTTGAGAATTGGTGCTACGCCAACAATTAATAGTATAAGTATTCAGAGCACTGGAGATTTCACTGTGGCATTAGAGCTTAACAATTCATATAGTAATCACAAAGTATACATCGACGATAAACAACTTGATTTCGATCAAAATAACGGAGATTTTATTATATTTTTGGCTGAAGACATTAGACCAGGGGCTCATACTATAAAGGGATCTTGTCGGAATAATCAAACAGCATATCTTGTGCAATTCAGTTTTCAATTTATCGTCTCGCGAGATAACTACTATTATGAGAATAGTTACGCAAAAATCTATCCATGCAGCAATGGAACATCAGAATTTGGAGCTATTCGCCCAGTTTTATTTGTAGAAGGATTCAATGTTCCCGGTTTAATGAAAGGAGGAACATCTTTCACGTATTCCATTATCGAAGCATGGAAAACTTATCTATCAGATAGCAAGATATACATGTTATCTTTGAACACGCCATCTCAAGATGTAAGAGACAATGCTATGATTGTGCTTGGAGCCTTAAGGTTCATTCATAATATCTTCAACAGTCCACTGGTAGAAGGTACAAGCGTTTATGGATATTCAATGGGAGGCATACTGGCAAGGTATGCTCTTGCCTATGCCGAGCAATGGAATATCCCTCATTATTGTACCCAGTATGTTTCTCTTGATTCACCTCAGAGAGGAGCATCACTAAACATTAATATGCAAAATATGATGAAGAGTCTTAAGAATGTGTTAAATGGGTATGGTCAAACAAATGATACACTAAACGGGGCATTGTCTGCTCTCGATACTCCTGCTGCAAAGCAACTTATAAGAGAAAACAGATATGCAGATAGTTATAGTTACAACATGGGATCACATCAATATAGGAATTTATTCGCAGAAATTAACGAAGAAGATAATTTTATCCATGAGTTAGCTGGGTTTCCCATGAGTATCTTAAACGCAAATTCTGATTCGTCTTATGACGGGGTAGTGAAGCCAGGATTTCCATACAAGCAAAATAATATCAAATGTTTTGCATATTCAAATGGGGGTCTCGAACTAAGTGGTAATATCAACGACGAATCGCATGCCGCAGCATGGTCACTTGATGTGTTGTGTTTTTCATACGATGGTCGAGCTGTAAAATGCGAATATGATAGGCAACCCGGATCTGTGCTTGAAGATTTCTCTAGAAATGAGAGTGGGTCAATCTATGATTTTGAACTTTCTCAATACTATGCGCCGATCATAGTCCCTACAAGATCAAGTCTATATTTGAAAAGAAACAGCACAAGCGGTGGGCAGCCAATCCCTGAATTTGATATCAATATAAACTATTTATCATCACTTGCAAATCACTCCAACATTCTACTAGATCACACATATTTTGATCAATTGGTTTATGCACCCAATGTCCCTAATATTATTACTGAAGTGGAAAGCCCTGTCGGGGGGGTTATTTCGCACAAAGATGAATTCAATGAATGGAACTGGAAACATAATGAGCGTGGAGGGAGTGTATATGCCTTTGATAATTGGGTTACAAATAACATATCTTTATCTGCTAACTGGCTAAATCAGATTGAAAACAGATCCGTTTGCACAATCAAAGGATATATCAGTGGCAACGATTTTTCCGATATTACTGGAACAATGTACATCAACGGATTTGAGAATCGAGCATTTGAAATCGATCAATATGGTTATTATCAGATTCCTTATATCTATACCAAAAATGCTTCAGTTCGGCTCTTGTTTGAAAAACCTGGGTACCTGTCATCAATTCGGGATATATATATGACTTACTCCAATGTAATGCTTCAAGACTATACTGTTTCGAATGTCAATATGTACACATTTAATCTTAATGACATACGTGTATCAAGTGCGGGGAATGGTTCGTTCACGACGATCAATGCAGCTATTGATTTTATTACTGATTTCGTAGGTTCGGGATTGTATTATGGTGATCCAATCAGGATTAGAGTACTCCCAGGAACTTATGAATCTGTTGATTTATCTCCTTTAGCTGGTCTCAATATCAATAATTTCACATTAGAGGGAGTAGGGGAGGCTGTTATCCAGGGTGGAGATTATGGTATCCGTCTAGTAATTGATGATGATGCAGTTTGCAGTGGAGCAGTATATAACATTATCAAAATGAAAATCACCGGAAGTGTTAGAGGTATTGTATTTAGGGACAATTTGATCGTATCTTCTGAAACCCCACAAGCCCCAAATATGACACTACATATATATGATTGTTCAGTATATAACTGTGGGATTGAGCAATTTAACAATATTAGTAATCCTGATTTTAGCGCAGCTGCTATCCATTTTGAAGGAGCTGGGTCGATAATAAAATGCAATCTATCTGAAAATGCAATTAGAACTTATTATAGCCAATACTCACAATATTGTCAGGCAGGAGGTGTGTTTATCTGTAATAATAGCAGCTCTGTCACAGAATTAAGATATAACAGCTTTGTTAATAATGTTGGCGGTCTAAGCGGGGGTTTAGTGACAAAAGGTGTGGGTCAGATCCAGATTAGTGATAATGAGTTTACTGGAAATTACTATCAATACGTGGGTGGTGTTGGAATGGCATTCCAAGCAAATGCCCTGTCAGTTTATGAAACCTCAGATATCACAATTCAAAACAATCATTTCATCCAAAATATTCCTGAGAGTGCTCCATATGGTCCAGTAATCGGACTATCAACACTCGATGTTCAATCAAGTTTACCCATCAGGTTTCTTAACAACACAATTATTAATACTACTTCAAGCAACGATGTTGCTGTGGGTTCGCTGATATTTAACATATCTGCAGGAACAGGAGGACAAAATATCCAGATTATAAACAACATATCAAGCTCGGGAAACATTAATGGTTGTAGAATTATCAATGATTCGGGTCATAATCCCCTTAATTTCAACAACAATGTCCTTCACAATACAACTCTCAGTGGAATAAGTGCGAACCTATACAATCCAAGCGATCCAAACAGTGTTTACAATCCCACTGCACCCAGGTTTAACTACCAATGTGATCCTCATCTGGATGCTAATTACATCCCCATCTGGAATTCAAGTATAATGTCTCCTTGTATAGACAACGGTTATGGTAGTAATGACCCAGACGATACCCCTCCAGATATTGGAGCTAACAGGGCGATGGATCATAAATATTGGCAATATCGCTTTAGATCAGGAGAAAATGATCGCAGTGACACCTATCATTGGGTGTGTTATCCGGTCGTAAACTCTCTCACTCAGGGGAAAACTGCAGCTCCAGTCTTCTTTAATGAGTTATTGGGAACGAGTTATGTTTCCTCAGAGGTCGAGGTTGCTGATGTCCTGCAGGAGATATTGTGGAGAGATACAAATGGATTGGGAGACATCAGTTGGGATGGCTCTGGCTGGGGACAATACCATGATACTCATAACGTTGTAAGCCCTCAGGGCTACAAGATCAAGCTGAAGTCCTCTGAAAACAGCGTTTTGCCTACCACTACTGTTGAATTACATCATAGTGGATTCCTTACCCCAAAGAACACTCCCTTCACAATCTATGGTAGTAACTCAAATGGTGGTCAGACATACGAAAACTGGATAGGATACTTCGATACTGAAAGTGCATGGCCAACAGATGTGTTTTCCTCGATCTGGAACGATATCACCATGATTAAAGCAAAAAACTGGTGCCTTTACAGAGATCCTAATAGCGGTCATGGAGCAATAATCGGAACAATGTACCCTATCAACTACGGTGAAATGGTTATCGTATCCACTTTGAATGATCATGAATTCCGATGGAATACAACGAATCCCACTGACCCTATCAAGAAAGAGAAACCGCAAGCCTTTGTCTTCGACGAAAAAGCAGATTACACACCAGTGTATTTGGATTTGTCTGCCATAGAGATTTCAGACCTGAAAGAGATTGGTCTCAAGCTCGATGGGATATGCAAAGGAGCAGTTGTTGTTACGGATTCTTTGGAGCAGATTTGCGCTTATCTTGATGATGGTGAAAGTCTGTCCTCCGGAATGGTAGAGCTCGTATTTTTCTATGAGAACAAAAGTCAACCTCCAGTCATGAAGAGAGCGTCAATTAATAAAAATGTGATAAGGAGAAGTAGCATTGGTGGTAATCCCGATTATCCTGTATATAGTCTGAAAATTACTAACGAGGAACTTACCAGTACGGTTGTTCCGGTGTTTAGTCTGGATCGAAATTACCCCAATCCCTTCAATCCAACGACCACTATCCGGTATTCCATAGATAAGCCTGGGCAGG
>CAZWIS010000045.1:0-18392 GCA_964634275.1 uncultured Candidatus Cloacimonadota bacterium
GATTGAACCATGGCAAATGAAAATCAGGCTGGTTTAAAAAATGGGGGAATGCCAGTTAAAATAGTCCTTGACATAGATATGTGCATAGAATAATAAGAATTTATGGTCGCATTAGTAATTATCTGGTTATATAACCTTGAGGCAGTTTTTCACAGAATGGGGGCTGAGATGAAAGTGATAAAGGCAGTAGCATTGGCATTGCTCCAATGTATATCTGTGTTTATATTATCTGCACAACAGCCTAACGTTGTGATTACTTTAGATAACTCATTTCCAATCCCATACCCTTATGATGAGGTGATCATACTCCCGAATGGTGATTTGCAATTTTATAAAATAGACACTGATGTCGGTATTATCCAAGTGACTGGTTTTCAATATCATTTGCAGACTAACGCCATTACAGATGTAGTGCAAATTGGCAATGTTACAGGAATCCAGGGGGAATGCCAGTATGAACTCAGTACTCAAAGATTTGGGAAATTCTATAGTGTTTATCAGTATCCAGATAGTTACAACCCTCAGGGATTAGTATTGCTCAGACTAGATGCCAATAACTTATTGTACAGAATCATTGATGATATGGAATTTAGTGCTGGAAGTGCATCGTTTAATACAGAGATTGTAGCTGAAGATACTTTCATTTTTGCCCTGGAAGACAGCCTTGTTTATTACGATTTTACAAGCGGCACAAGTCAAACGCTTCTGGATGGAGAGGTTTATCAATGCACTCCAGAACAGGATAAAAGAGTATATGCCATGCCAGATGGTCATTTTATGTATGTAAAGGACTCTAGGATGGGGTACAATACAGTCCCTGAAACATGGATCATATATGACTCTCAAGGGATTTATCAATTTACTGAAACAGTAACAGATCCATGGTTTGGCGTAAGTACTATTGGAGTGTCATTTAATAATGATTTCAACTTTGTAAATGAGAGGTTCTATATCCCTAATCCCGGTATAACAAATGATGAAGCATATTTGGAGTGTCATTTCCCTTCACCCGACTCTTTGCATTATTACGTTATTCCAGCCCCAGGGTCACTAAACGAGGTCGATGCCAGATTTATTAGGTTTGGTGATGATAGAATTCTTAGGTCATATTATGATTATTTTGAAGAACAGACATATCTGTATATGAACTTCAGCCCGTTGGAATCTAATCCGGTGTCAAGCGATTGGTCTTGCTTCGGCCATCAAAGGCCTAAGATCAATGGCATACATGATAACATCGTAGTAATCTCGGTGAGGCTGGCGGAATCAATTTATCTCAGTGCTTTATGCACACTAGATTTTCCTGTCACACATACATTTACATTTCCGGCTCCTCAAGCGTATATCCCATCAACGAGCATGTCTTTCGCCTATGATGACAAGCTGTATTTCATAGACAATAATAGAATATTTACATTTAATGTAGAGTTGTCAGTTTCAAGTGTTGATGAAACCGCAATTCCCTCCGCACTTACTCTATCGGTTTATCCCAATCCTGTAAACGTGAAGGATGTTATTAAATTCAAAGCTACGATAAAACATCCTATGGAATTGGATATCTATAACATTAGAGGCCAGAGAGTGAGTACGGTAAAACTGGACTCGGACGGCTGCGCTCAATGGGACTTACATAATCATAACGGCGAAGGTCTAAGTGCAGGTGTGTATATTGCTAAATTTCGCAATCATAAAGGGAATAAACCAGTTAGATTCATAGCAATACACTAATAAGGAGGTTATCATGTAGTACATCATGATATTGATCATGTGCATGCAGGCATTTGTTTTGCTTAACGGGGTTTCTGGGGAATTCAACTCTGGTTCAATAGTAATTGAGTTGGCTAACCAAGATCAGTTCCGGGACATGAAAACCAGATTCTTGTCATATGGGGCAGTTGAAGAGCTTTGTTCTCTATGTCAAAGAAGGAGAATAAGAGGGGTAAACGATGATTTATTGGATTGCTTCATGGAGAACTGCATAGTTAATGGATAGAATTTCTGCAGCAAAGCGCAGGATAAACATGCAGCATATAAGAAGTAAGGACACATTACCAGAAATAGTTGTGCGACGACTTCTTTATTCAATGGGGTATAGATTTAGACTTCATGATGATGCACTTCCGGGCAAACCTGATATTGTATTAAGAAAGCACATGAAATTGATCTTAGTGAATGGATGCTTTTGGCATATGCACGACTGTAAGGAGTTTTACTATCCAAAAACTAACCAAGAGTTTTGGATGGCAAAGATTCAAAGAAATGTTCAGCGGGATAATCAAGTAATAAAAGAACTCAAGAAATTGGGGTGGGATATCCTTGTTGTGTGGGAATGTGAAACAAAAGGGAAAGAACTAAGCAGGCTAAAAGGGAAAATCTCGGATTTTTTAAACACTCTAAACACCAAAAGTATGATCGAATAGGTAGGATCTTGCAGTACATCAGATAATTGTCCTGTTATGACTATCTGTGCTGGATAATACCGTTACCAATTCTATTCAGATAGCATGAGGTTTTTGCTTGAATATCATGTGTGAGGGCTCTTCGAATGCGAAAAGCGCGTTCTCCCAGCTCACTCATCGAAGCAAGCGTTGTTGCACCCATATGAAGGCAAATCTTCACAACTGAGCCATCATAAAGAAATGGCCCAAAACTTTCGATTGATTGGGCTTCCTTTACTTTTGCTTCAAATGGTAGGATCAAACCCTTCAATACTCGATGCATAACAATATTGTCATTAGTTTCTAGTGTCTTCTTGCCTACTATGTCACATTCAGTTGTGATTACAACATCTATTGGGCATATATCATCAACCCCCTGTGCTAGCTTAATGAATTTTTTAACCGATCCTACGTAAACATCGTCAGTTTTACATTTCATGACATCGCCTGTTCTTACTGAATCCTGGCTACTACAGTCTATGAATAACCAACTATTAATCTTAGCTTTTATTTCCATGTCAAGAGGTTTTTCTATTAACTCAAAGCCTTCTGGACAGGCCAGATCGTTATTTGTATGCTTTTGTAAGATGTCATTAAAACTCTGATTCAGCAATCTTGATGCAGCTTTATACTTTAAATCATTATCCGAAGCTCCTTTACCCAAATCAGCTTCTGCCATTGAACACAATATGCCTGATATGTTAGTTGACCATTCTTGGTCTACTTGAACCAAAGATGAAAATTCGTAAAAGAATTCTGAACAAGAATTGTGAACGAGATTTTCCCACTGCACCAAAGACAATAGAGCGCTGTTTTCTTTGATTTTCTCGCAAATGATATCAGGAAGACCTTGATACTTGTTTTTCTGGATATCTAACTTATTTAATATTAAACGATTTATGGGTGGAATATCAGCTTGTCTGCAATAGTCGATTACTAATTGTGTGATCTCTTGGTGTTTAGTCCAAAATACAACAGTAAAGGGTCCGTTCTGTTTGGAAATTACTCTACTCAGTACATTGACAAGTGCTGAGGCCTTACTTTTATCATCTCTCCCCCCAAATCCATCGAGTTCGATATCTAAAAAGACCATTCTTATTCCATCCATGGGGGTCTCTGGTAAATCATCCTCATTCCCTGAGAAGTAACAATAAGGAGCTCCCATCAATGACAACGATGCCATAAGAGGCATTACTTCACTCTGATCGTCATCGATGATCACTATACGGCCACTGTTTGATAAATTCATCTTTACTCCTTCCTGAAGGCTAACTGAATAAGCGCACCTTTTGAGAATTCCCTCGGGATATCATGGTCATTAAACTCAGGGAAAATTAGCTGACCCCCCTGTGCCTTCATTAACATTTCGGTTAGATGGAGTCCAATACCAGTACCATCAGGTTTATCTGTTACAAAAGGTTTTATCATCATCTCCTGAGGCAATGAATATCCACAACCATTATCAGCAATAATTACGCTGATAAATCCATCTGGATCATCTACAATGTTAACAAATATCTTCTTTCGCTTCTGCCTAGAATAATCAAGCCACCATAGTGAATTGTCTATTATGCAAATAATTGCATTCATCACGTGGTTTTCTGAGCATTTAGCAAACCAATTTGGTGAACCGGGATTAACCATATTTACGATCTGTATTTCATGGTGAGTTATTCTAAATGTCATACTGTCAAGACATCGCTTAATTATTCTGTTCAAATTTTGCTTTTTTATATCAGTTTTTTTTACTATGATGCTATATCCCTCAACTAATCTCGATAATAACTTAAGGTTATTCTCAAGCTTGTCATGAGAAACATTATTTTGATTCATAACTATAAGTTCCTTAATAATCTTCTCTACTTGATGAAGCACAGTAAACATAGCCAATCCAGCTCCAGCACTCTTCATTAGAGTGTCCTTTACATGCTCATATTCAGCTCGAATTCTATCCAAGTACATATAGATTTGTTTCTTAACGTTGGGCTCTGCAACTCTCTTCTCAATCAACTCCTCTAAATCAAAGACAGATTTAATTACTGGTTCAGCCTTAGATTTTCCTTTGTATGTTTTTCTGATTGTGTCCTTGTCAATCTGTCGCTGCGATTCCACTCTATCAAGGGCATACAGCACAGCGTTCCTGAGCGTCAAATAGGCATCATTTTCAATGAAGCCCTCTCGGTTAGACTTCTCAACTAAATCAGCACTACTTTTGGCACTAATATATACGGCTCCCAATATCAGGTTGTTGCTTATTCTTTTTGTTGGAAGATTTATTCGCCTTACACCAAGTCCGAGCCAGTCTGTATTTGGCTCCCCATAATCTAAGACCCGCATTGAATCCCTATACACCCTGATTCCACCATTGTTATCTAAATACTGCTTTACAGATGTCTTTTCTATATCCATTAAGTTTAATAATTGTGTGTCGAGATCAAATATAACGCCTTTAAATCTGACTCTTCCAATCTTGTGCATGTCTAAGTTTACTGGTATTTTTTTTTCTCCTTCTTTGACTACCATCCGACAGGTTTTTTGAATGCTCTCACAGGACATGTTAGCATGGCGTTTTCTGATCTTATCCATTGAGCTCCAAGGGACAAACTGGTACTCAAAATCAGTTATTGTATCTCCCTCAATTGTAACATCAAATGAGAAAAGGCTATTTGATAATATCTCTTGATATGATGGCAGCCCCGCCAACCAGTCACAATCGACAACATCGAACTCGGTTCGGAAGCTACTGTCATCATCGAATGGCGAGTTTAATGAGGTTATGACCCTTGCGCACTCTCTTGTTATTTTTTTAGTCCAAGCAGTTCTCAGCTTTGAAATCTCAATCCTAGTCCCTGTTGATTTAACAAAGTGTCTTGGCTCTCTTTTAATGATCGATACAGGAAGAGATTCAATGTAATCTGTTTTAGATACCTGGTCCCATTTGATTGTAACAACAAATTCTTCTTTATCTTTTCTCGTTATTATCTTGATAACTCTTCCCAATTTATGAACACCGAATCGTCCAATTCCCTTTTCTCCGAGTCTTCTACGGTGATGCTTGTTTGTAAGCTCTGGCAACTTGCTTTTTTTTAGGTCAGATTTGTAATCAGTTCCGATCTCGAACCAAGCTTTTTTAAGTATTTTGGCATTCATGCCCTCGCCATCGTCTTCAATTATAATCTTCCCAGAGTCAGTTTCCCACGGTTCCATCATAGTAATCTGGCAGCACGAAGCATCTGCATCGTACGCGTTTTTAATAAGCTCTAATAATGCAATGGATTCATTTCTGATGAGCTGCTCACCGAGTTGTTCAAGCAACCTGGCCCTAGTCCTGAATTGAGCTGGTATCTTCATGTATCATATCCTTCATTGAGCAAGCAATAGCTTCTGATAATCTTACGGGAACAGCATTACCTATTTGCCTGAATGCTGCCGAAAAAGTAGGTTTTACCCCCTTAGATTCAAAAAAGAAATCATCTGGAAAAGTCTGTAATCGAGCCGCTTCACGCGGAGTTAGTGAGCGGTTCTGATTGATATCAGGATGTATGTAATAATGGCCATCTTTCCCGATATGAGCCACAACAGTATGCGAACAGTTATCGTTGCCCGCAACCACCTTAAATCGATCTTTGAATACACTTCTATTCTTATGAGTTTTTAGGTTCATAGGAAGATCGTCATAGCAAACTCGTTCACGATAGTTATCCCATTTCTCTACAACAAGTCTGTATATTTCGAGATCTCTTTCCGAGTTTCTTCGTGATACGTGTTGCGTTAACGGTGGGGTTTTGCTTACATCATTCCATGTACCCATTCCAGCATTTAGTTTCGGCAAATCACCTAACACGTCCCATACTTGACCACTCCACTGATTTTTAGGGATGTCAGGGAAAAAACATTTGTTTGAACCTCTTTTCCCAATGAGTATTACTCTCTTACGCATCTGCGGTACATTGTAGTCATTAGCGGATAGGACTCTATGCTCTGTTGCATAACCACACTTATAGAAAAGAGCTTTCATGGAATCGATTTGTTTACTACCGTCAATATCCTTTGCAGATAAGAGGCCAGTAACGTTTTCAAATATGAAGTATGATGGCTGAAAGCGTGATAGAAAAAGAGCATAATAGCGATATAGATAGTTTCTGCTATCTGCAAGCATCCTGTTCTTATCACGTGAACGGCCAACCAAGGAGTAGGCTTGACAAGGTGGACCTCCAATAATCAAGTCAAGCTGATTGCCGCATAACTTATGCTCAACAAATGAGAATAGATCGTCCATTGTTACTTCAGAAATCTCTACATTGACAACAGCGTCAGTAATACTTGATGGAGCTAATTTGTACAGTTCATCTCTGGTCATCTCGTTCTTCAAGTATTGGTAATACTTTTCTAAGGCATCATTCTCTCGTAACCAATGGTATACCTGCCTAGTTTTTAGCGTGTTACATGCAGCAGCATCCATTTCGATATGTGCAATAGGCTGAAACCCTTGTCTGATAAATCCCTCAGACAAGCCACCGCAACCAGCAAATAGGTCTAAGTATGCAATTTTTCCCATTTATCTTTCACCTTGGACAACGAGGTAAACCTCAAGTCTCCTCCCAATAATTATTAGAGCTCTTTTTGTCAACAACATTCGTGTATCTCCGTCATTGTCCTACACTTCCAATGAAACGGTGGGAAAGGAGTATGCGCTCCGGAGACGCCTACCGGGTTCATCTCTGAGTCGTATTCGATCTGATCGTCCTTGATCCAAGGGGCGAGTGTGGATTCCCGATCGGAGTCGGGAATGACGGTTGGCTTGGGCATCGTTTAGGGGATAGACTTTGTCCTGGGCTGCAAATGCCCGGCAGATGTCACTGGTGCGATCATCCAGGATATAATTATGGATTCCGGATCAAGTCCGGAATGACGAGTATCTGGCTTTGGCTTTCTTGTAGCCTTGCAGCCTTGCAGCCTTCCGAACTCTCTTATTCGGAGTGCAGTATGCTCTGCCAGTCCCTGCCAGTAATGGGATGAGCAGTTGGAGAGATATATGGATTCCCGATCAGGTCGAGAATGACAAGGAAAAGTATCGGCAAGCATCTCTTTGGTATAGCCATGATCATTGTCCTCCGGCTACAATAGTTTTGTATCGTGATACTGTTACTTGCTCTTATTTCATCAGCATCACTTTGGTGGTGGAAGTGTGGCTTCCGCTTTGTAACCGAACCAGATATATCCCGCTGGAGAGGCTTTTACCACTTTCGGTAGTGGCATTCCATACAGCGGTATGCATGCCTATTGGCAAGTGATCCTGAACAAGGGTGGTAACTATCTGACCCTTTAGATTGTAAACAGAGAGCTTTGTAAACGCTGGATTGAGGAGCTCAAAACTGATAGTAGTCTGGGGGTTGAAAGGATTGGGGTAGCTCGTGATATGCGGCAAGTCCGGAGTGGTCACGATAGAATCGTTTACTGATACATCGCCGGGAGTGAAGGTAAACGTTGTCCGAGGCGTTTTGGCGATGAGCTGGGATTCTGTAGCACTTGGCGGGCTGTAGGGATCCAGACTGTAAACATCCGATGTGGCTCTTCTGGCATTTGCAGGAGCGCAACTTTGGCTGTAGAATGGATAGTTTGCAGACATCATGACATTTGTCCATGGTCGCTGTACCATCAAAACCAGATTGCGGTTTACAGGCAGCGCGAAGGGAGTCTGAAGCTCGATATCAATCCTGCTGTTCCCGGCGGGATAATCAATTTCGCCATCAAAGACCAGCGTCATATCATTGGCAGAAATCCAGCCTTGGGATAGATCCTGCAAGGTAGTAGTCGCCAGGAATATCTTTGTAGGGATCTGAGCCAGGTTTGTGTATGGGAAATTGCTATAAAATGCAAGCTCGCGGATGATCCCTGCCATGCCATCCAGCTCCGCTTCGGTATATATGCACTGATAAAGGCTGTTCCGATAATAAAAATCGATCGGTATCCGTTCCATTATGTTTCCAATGCCTATGGTATGTTCCACGACGGCAAAAACTTCTACCTCTACGGGATCGCCTACTGGAAGATAATCTGAAGTGGAGTTCCAATCCAAAAATGCTTGAAAGGAGTATATCCCGGGGGTAAACTGAGCTTCGTAATGTATTGGGAACTGCGTACTTTGACCCGGATATAGGGCAAGTTCTGTCATTACCTGTGCAGATTCTTGTGTGATCATCTCTCCATTGATGCTGAAACGGATAAATGGGTACACTCCAAATATGTAAGACCAGGGGCTGCTTTGATTGTTTGTAATTACCAACCTCATATCCAACGACTCTTCGCTAAGGTTATCGATTAGCAAAGTATAATCCATATCGAGAGGATGAAGGGTGGGGACGTATACCCATACCATGTTACCGACTGCAATATAGCCATCTGATGTCCACAATACAGCCTGCATGCTATATACTCCGTTCGCTAAATCCACTTCATTATAGATGTTTTCGGTATAGCTTTCACCCGGTCCCAAGGTGAATGGAGTAATAACTGGGAAATATGCCCAATATTGAATCACCTGATTGATCTGAATCCCACAAAATGGAGAGGCAGGAAATTCTGTATTATATGTATTTGTCCCATGGTTGGTAATAACGAGCCGGGAAAAGACTTCCGTATTCGATGCAGAATCGACATAAAAACTGTAGGACAGATATGCATGCAGGGGACAAATCAGTACTGAAACAAATATTGTAGCCACAAAACAAACAACCAGTTTAAGGTTTTTCATATCCTCACTCCCGATACTTTTCATTGGAGAATTATATGCAATAATTATTCCTTATGACTGTGAATCAAAGTGATTTCTGTGCGTTCAGATTGGTCGAAAGCACATCGTTTGCATTACAGAAGACAGTTGAATAATCGGGGTGTGGGGCAGCGCACCATACAAAAATGGTGGTGGATGGGTATAGAAAGCTGTTTTTGCGCGCTCAAACTGGCTGAAAACCGATTTTGTTATACATGAAGACAGGTTCAAAGGTCTATTACTGATCACACAAAAAAGGCTCTCCAAAATTGGAGAGCCTATGTCTATGATGACAGAAGTTTTTTTAGTACATTCCACCCATGCCAGGATTTGGCATTGGAGCAGGTGGTTCAGCTTCTTTGATATCGGTGACGATACATTCAGTAGTGAGGAAGAGCCCGGAGATTGATGTAGCGTTTTGGACGGCACTACGGACAACCTTGGCAGGATCTATCACACCAGAATTAAAGAGGTTTTCATATACGCCGGTAGCGGCATTGAATCCCATGTGGATATCTTTGTATGTTTTCAGTTTTTCTACTACTACAGCACCTTCCTCACCAGCGTTGGCAGCGATCTGATAAGCTGGTTTTTCCAGAGCTTTGATCATTATTTCCATCGCGACTTTCTCTTCGTGAGAGAGGTTCTTGAGTGCTTTCAAAGATTTTGCAGCATGTAACAGGGTAACTCCACCGCCAGGTACTATACCTTCTTCGACAGCAGCCCGAGTGGCATGCAAAGCGTCGTCCACACGTGCTTTCTTTTCTTTCATTTCGGTTTCTGTGGCTGCACCGATACGGATGACAGCAACACCGCTGGAAAGCTTTGCAAGGCGTTCCTGGAGCTTTTCTTTGTCGTAGTCACTGGTAGTTTCTTCGATCTGAGCTTTGATCTGTTTTACTCTGCCATCTACGTTTTCCTGGCTTCCGGCACCTTCACGGATAGTGGTATTCTCTTTTTCTACGATAATTTTCTTGGCACGGCCCAGATCGGACATTGTGCAGGAATCGAGTTTGCGTCCCATCTCTTCAGATATCAGAGTAGCACCTGTAAGGATAGAGATGTCCTCCAGCATGGCTTTTCTGCGATCGCCAAAACCAGGGGCTTTGACTGCGCAAACATTGAGGATTCCACGAAGCTTGTTTACTACGAGGGTAGCCAGTGCTTCGCCTTCGATATCTTCAGCAATGATCAGGAGGGGTTTACCTGTCTGTGCGGTTTCCTGAAGAATTGGCAGGAGGTCTTTCATTACGCTGATCTTTTTGTCGAATACCAGGATAAAAGGATCATCAAGCTCGGCTATCATCTTGTCCGGATTGGTTACAAAATAGGGGCTCAGATAACCACGGTCAAACTGCATTCCTTCGACTTTTTCCAAACCTGTGTCGATGGACTTTGCCTCTTCTATGTTGATCACACCTTCGTTGCCGACGGTAGCCATTGCTTCGGCTATCAAAGCACCGATCTCAGGATCGTTGTTGGCAGAGATTGTGGCAATCTGGGCAATCTCAGAATTGCTTTTGATTTCTTTGGAATATTCATGGATTTTATCGACAACCAGCTTGGCAGCCTTTTCCAATCCACGTTTCAGGAACATTGGATTCACTCCGGCTGTTACGTGTTTCAACCCTTCTTCGATAATCGCCTGTGCCAAAAGGGTAGCGGTAGTAGTTCCATCACCGGCAATGTCATGGGTCTTTTCAGCTACTTCTTTACAAAGCTGAGCACCCATATTTTCGTAGGCATCTTCCAGCTCGATTTCTTTGGCTATAGTGACGCCATCGTTCGTGATTGTGGGAGATCCGAATTTTTTGTCCAATACTACATTTCTGCCTTTTGGTCCAAGGGTTACTTTGACGGCATCGGCAAGCTTATCTACACCTTTCTTGAGCGAGGTGCGTGCTTCATGTGCATACTGCATTTGTTTTGCCATAATGGTTTTCCTCCATACTATTCATTTAATGCATTTTCATTTCTTTTTGGCAGTCTCATGACTTGAGTGCTAATATCAATCTAAGCAGTTTTTTGTCAAGTACAAACTATTTTTTTTGGTTTTTTACTTAATTCTTGTGCTAAGAGTATAAAGAGTCAGTGAAATCTGCAAGTTCCAAAACAGAGACAGATATTCTTTTCTCTTATCGACTTATCAATTATGTACAAGTGATCGCTATTTGCAGATTGGGGTTATTATTCAAATCAATCACCAACATCCCCCTCCTTCGTAAAACCTATGAAAGCTGCATCGCTTCCGACAGTCCGGATTTGTGCTTCGTGAACTCAGGCTAATTAGTATGCTGTTGTTGGTAGGTCTGCAGGAGCTTCTTCGACGATATTGCCGAAACTGACGAGAAATGGAATAATACTTGCGTAATTTTGGCAGACGAACCTACTGGAAATCTGGATAGCGCTCATGGGCAGGAAGTAATGAGACTCTTGCAGGAGATGCAGAACGAGGGGAGAATCATTGTCATGGTTACTCACGACGACAATTATGCCTCCTATGCTCAGAAAATTATCAGTTTGTACGATGGAATGCTGGTTGGTTGAGTTGCGATAGCTGATATCCTGAGATAGGAAAATTTTGATCATGCAAACATGGTGAGCAGAAGCAGGTCTGCAGCAGCAAGCTTACGAATATGTTTACCATGTCCTAATATGGCGGAAGAGTTTTAATCTCGTTCAGCCAAAACTCTTAGCGAAACACACTAAACTTTTTGATGATTGTGGGATAGTTTTGCTCTTTGATCCTGGCGACATAGACTCCGGGTCCTTTTTGGGAAAAAGGAATTTGGATATCGTTTTGATAGCTATCAATAGTACTGTTCAATACTCTTTGACCCCTGAGGTTATAGATCTGCACTTGCATGGGTGCACTCAGTGATCTTCCCAAGGGCTTTAGCTTCAATATACCATCCTTGAAGCTGAGAGTATAATGAGCTGCGTGTTTTGGATCGAAATTGGTATGTTGTTTAAAAAAGCTAAAAGTACTACCTGCCATCATGAGAGGTAGCTCATAAAACTCGCCCTGACAAGAGAATCGCAGGTTCTCGATGTCCTGATCCGAAAAGTTTTGTAAGGTGATCCTATCGAGACCATTCAGGATGTTGTCCTCCACCTCTACAATTTTTACTGCTTCAGTTGCCAGCAGCCGGTCAAATATGGTTTCTATAGGTTCTATCCACAATCCTTCGTGAGTTTGATAGTGGTCTAACATCACCAGCATATCATTGACATCCGGTCGAACTTCCCAATCACCGGAAGGCATGATTTGGTAGAAGGAATTACGAGTGCTGTTATTACTAAAGCTAAAGTGAGTATAACCGATGCATAAACCTCTGTCGCGGATTAGCTTATCCAGGTTGTCGGCAGTCATCAGATACTTCATGGCAACCATATCCCAGCCAGTGAGGTATTCCCAAGCTTCCATGCGAGTACGGCCAAAGAACCAAAGGGGTTTTTGTACTGATGATAGCTCGTAAACCCGATGTGGCATCCTTCCGGGATCATCAAAGGCATTGAAGGGATTGGTAGGAGGCGTATCTCCAGCCCAGACATACATGATGTTGCTTGCCTCAATAACATCGCCTATAAAGTTTGCTGATGTAGGATCCAAGCCATTGTAAGCCATATCTTCAGGATTGCCTGGTACAGAGTGATCTATCCAAGTACGAATATTATATTCAACAAGATCAGACAATAATGCAGTGGCATTTGCTCCGGGGGGGTCTGCAAGATCCGTATATGTATGATATCCGATGGTACTTCCTGCCGCCTTAATGGTATCCCATACAGGTTTCAGAGCAGGATAATTTTGTCCGAAGATAGTGTTACTAACCCTGATGTTGTTGGCGATAAAGCCTTCTGTACCATACTTTGGATTGGTTGGGTTGTTCGACCCCATATACACTGCCAAAAGTGAATTTTGGCTCTCCGTATCGGCATCGTTTATAATTGTCAAAGCCGCTTGTTTGGTACCTGGCCAGCGGTTAATTTCTACCAGATAAGGTTTTTGGGTAAAGATAACGAATCCAAAGTCACGCGTATCTCCATTGTAAAGAGGCATTGTATTGCGATCGAGATCAGTACGGTTTAGATTGGGACGATATTTACGGTAGAAATGTTGTTTATAATCATAAAGGCTGATTCGATCTGTACTAATCCCTTCTATTCCATGACACAGAGCTTGGTTTGAACCCAAAATCCAGATGCTGTTATCACCACGGATGTATTCCATTGCCATATCAGTGTATGGTTGTAGAGTGTACTCAAAACTCTTATCCCTTGTCTCGATTGCCTTTATCCCTTTGAAAGTATTGATAGGGAGGCTGCCGGGAAAGTTTAGCTTTATGTATAGATCGTGTAAGAGGAAATCCTGTTTTACCAGTAGCTTTGCATTTACGCTGTAACCCGATGCCTTGAAGCCAGTTAAACTTTCAAAGCTCATAGTAAAAGTCATATACTCCGAATCAAAGCTTAACAAAAGGCTATCCTGATAGGGGATAGTGGTTTGTGAAAACTCCAGTGGACTATGTACAAAATCTGCGATGCGTCTGTCGGCATACAGATCAAAGCTTACAGGGATTCCACCAAAGATCAATGAATTTGAGCCATCCATTGGGATTCGTGCCTTTAAGCCCGTTCCAATGAATAGAAAAGCGATCAGTATTAAGCACTTATATTTTCGAAGCATAACTCCTCCTCTATGTCAAGAAGCACTGACACTATGTTACAAACAACAGTAAATCAAATATTAAGCAAGTTCTATTCCGTATCTGCATAATTGTAGGTGTAAATAATGAGAAGAAACAATCTATGGGTCACTTATAATAATGATAAAAAAAACAGATGGCTGTCTAAAGTCCGTTGATTTAGTGGAGCATGGGCAGCTCTCCATGCATAGAAGGGGGCGGGGGGACATAGATGACAGTATTTGTGCGCTCAGATTGGCTGAAAACACACCGATTAGCGTTGCGAAAAGACACGTTCAACCGCTTATACAATGAATGATCATTATTCTCTTGACCACAATTACAATTGTATTGCAGTGTGATCTTTTGATGTAAAAGGAGGCTACGGATGAGCTATCGTCTCGTAACCATTGACAAGGAAAACTATCTTCAGCATCCTCAATTGGTATGCTTTATCAATCCAAAACATCCAAGCTATGAGTTGAAAGTCGAATGGCTTCTCAAACGTCTTGATGAAGGTTTGCAGATAGTATTATTCTATCCCGAAGGTGAGAAGAAAGCCAAGGGCTATATCGAATTTGTTCCTGGAGAAAATTGCTGGCGTGGAGTGAACGCCGGCGGATACATGTTTGTTCATTGCCTGTGGATTATTTCCAACCAGTGGAAAAACAGGGGGATAGCCACAGTCTTGCTCCAGGCATGTGAACAGGCAGCAATGAAAGCCCGCATGGCTGGAATAGCTGTCCTGACTGGCAATACCCCATTTTTGACCAAACCTCCTATCTTTATGAAGAATAGTTACAAAGTGGTCGAATTTGCCTCCACCGGGCATGTGCTGATGGCAAAACACTTCCAGGATGCAGATTATCCTATGCTTTACAACTGGGATGCTGAACTAAGCAAGTATCAGGGCTGGCACATCGTCTATAGCAATCAGTGTCCATGGGTCGCTCGTTTTATTATGGAACTGGAAGACTGGATCAAAGACAAAGACATCAGGATGCAGATAACAGAGCTAACTACTCCCAAACATGCGCAACATGCACCCTCACCTTATGCGGTTTTTAACCTGATTCATGATGGAAAATTGCTGGCAGATCATTATATATCTTTAACCAGATTTGCCAATATCCTGAAAAAGGAAAAAGCGATTTAGGACAGTAGTGCAGCTTTCCAAAACAAATCCCCCTTTTTGCATGGAGTGCTGCCTCAAGCTCAGATTATTCAATGGTATTCTATAACCAAAACTTTCTTGACGCTCTAAGCTGGAACTGATGAAATGGTATCCAGAGAGGAAAAGATTATGGATCAAGTATCTGCAACAATCGAAAGCGATTTTAGAAGATTAGTCCGGTCTGATTCCAGGCTGAGAAATGCATATCTGCTCGTGAATAGTGAAAAAGTTGGGGTCGATTTGTTAATTGCCGAAGGAAAAGTGGAGAAAAATCCGCTTCACCACATGCAACCTGTTCACATGGCAAGTGTAGGAAAGCTATTCACCGCATCTCTGATTGGGATCCTGTGCGATCAGGGAAAGATATCTTTCGATGATCCAATATTCCAATATCTTGATGATGATCTGATGAATGGTCTGCATAAATTCAAAGGAAAGGACTATTCGCACCAAATTAGGATATCTCACCTGCTGATGCAAACCTCGGGATTGGAAGATGTGTTTTTCCCTTTGTGGCGAAAGATGAAAAAGGAAAAATTGACGATGACTCCAAGAGAGGCTGTTATCTGGGGAAAGACTAACTTTAAACCCCGGTTCATCCCAGGAAGCCGCAACTATTATGGTGATACGAACTACTACTTGTTAGGCCTTATCATAGAAAGTATTACCAATATACCCTTTCATCAGGCTATGCATGAGCATATTTTTAATCCACTGGGAATGGATCAAGCATATATCTTTGGGTTTTCCCAGCCTTCTAAACCATTAGAGTATCCGATGGCAAAAATTCGGTTGGATGGGATTGATGTCGATACCGTTCCAGATGTGTTTCAGTTTGATTATGCTGGAGGCGGCGTCGTTGCTCCTCTATCACAATACTTTGCATTTTTCAAGGCATTGGTAAATGGTACTATTGTCAAGCCGGAGACTTTGGATCGGATGCTTTCCGATACGATTAGAATGGGATTTCCGATGATTGGGTTTGACTATGGATATTCGGTATGGAAATTCAGAGCGATTCCTCTGCTGTTGCAGAAGGAGCTAACTTGTTGGGGTTGCGTTGGCATCACAGGTGCCTTTATGTTTTACCATCCACCTACCCAGTCGTATATCATCGGTTCATTTAACGATATGGCTTACAAGGCGAAAGGACTACGATTTATGCTTGGTAAGGTAATCAAGCCGCTTCTAAAATGTATATAGAGCCAGAGATACTTGTTTGGTCAAACTTTATGGGTCGAAATGATCGATGAATGCAATCCGGTTGCGAACCGAAGCTATATCGACACTCTATTGGATACAGAATTTTAAACATTGATACGTTAGGTAATATAAACAGATTACAACGTAACACGCATTTAGCGCAGTTTTTCATTTTGACATATTTCTTTTGAAATCTCTGTTTACATCCCATATTTCAGTGGAGGTTACCAAATGAAACAACATGCATTGGACTCGAGCCTACTGGATTGGTTGTTGGGGGGCGATGTTTCCATTCAATACCAGGTATATCGTGAGTTGCTAAGTACTGAAGCACCGGAGCTACAGGCAAGAATATCTACCGAAGGCTGGGCAAAGCAATTATTGTCTTTCCAGCAAGAAAATGGACACTGGGGTTTGGGTTGGTACCGTCCCAAATGGGCTTGTACGCATTACACACTGCTGATGCTGAAATACATGCGACCCTTACCAGAGATTCCATCCATAATAGGAATGATAAACCAATGTTTGGATGAACAGAAGTGCAATGATGGAGGATTCAGCTTCTGGAAAGGTTATCTACATAGCGATATCTGTGTAGATGGTATGGTGTTGAACTATGCCGCATATTTTGTGAAACCGGATGAAAGGATGAATAGTGTGATTGATTTGTTTTTGGAAGCGCAGATGAAGGACGGTGGCTGGAATTGCCGCTATCTGCATAAGGCTGTGCATAGTTCATTCCATACCAGTCTATCGGTGTTGGAAGGCTTGTGGGAATATCGTCAAAATGGAGGAAAACACAGGCTGGACGAATTGATCAAAGCAGAGGGAAGGTGTCTGGAATTCCTTTTGGAACACCATCTTTACCTATCTCATCGCACCTTGGAACCGGTTGATAACAAAATGAAGCTCTTCAGCTATCCTCCCCACTGGTATTATGATGTCCTGAAAGCACTGTACCATTTGGCAGAACGAAAGATAAACTACGATCCGCATCTTGAGAAAGCACTGCAACTTTTGAAGAACAAGCGCGATGCTGATGGGACATGGAAGTTGCAAAACAGACATGCAGGGGCTATGCACTTTCATATGGAAAAGGTCGGACATCCCAGCAGGTGGATCACTTTGCGAGCTATGAGTGTGTTAAAACATTTTGATAGTAAGTGAAAACTATGTATTACCGTTGAATAATCGGGGGATGGAACGCTGCACTAAACTACGATTGATCGACGATCTTTGTGGGTTGTAGTTGCGCCAGGTTCATTGCTCATGAATGAATCCTCTTGACTGTAAGATTTTCTTTTTGCAAAAGAACTAAAAAATCGATTACGAGGTGTGGTTATGACGACCAATCAAGAGCTTAGATTAGTTTCTCCATGTGGGATTTATTGCGCAGAATGTGCTTGTTACAAGGTCAAAGACAATCCGGAATTATTGAAACCCCTTGCAACCAATGGGATCACAGAGGATCTACTACCCTGTCCCGGTTGCAGGGCTGTAGACGGTAATTGCTTGCATCTGGAATCAAGGTGCGAGAATTATATCTGTGCCAAAGAACATGGAGTGGACATGTGTTTTGAGTGTATGGACTTTCCTTGCATCAAACTACTGCCTGCTGCGGATAGGGCACACGTGCTTCCACACAATATGAAGATGTTTTCCCAATGCTATATCAAACGATTTGGCATTCAGGCATGGATCGAGAAACTACCGGAAATCAGGCAGCGCTATTATACAGGAAAGATCAGCTATGGTAAGGGTCCCTTACTTGGAGACCAGTAAGTACCTATCCCGGATCAATACCAATACGCAGCTCATATCACACAGCCACCCTGCCCAGATTTATCAGCGATCTAAGAATTATGGACTCATAAACAGTTTTCCAAGTGGCTTTAGTAGTCTAAAGACGCAAAAAAGCAGAAGAAACGAAAAAAAGATTTGACACATTTAAGGTGTATTTTTCTTTGGCTCTTACGTAATTTTTAATATGTACCAGCACATAGTGTGAGACAAAAAGTGATTGACAAAAAAGGTTGGCCTTTTTTGAGTGACAAAACTTATCGCCGATGTAGCTCAATGGCAGAGCAATTGATTTGTAATCAATAGGTTGGGGGTTC
>CAZWIS010000046.1:0-17370 GCA_964634275.1 uncultured Candidatus Cloacimonadota bacterium
CCAGGCTTCCCATTTCAATCTTCGGAGGATCGGAATCCTCCGCTACTTTGGACGGTTTTGCGCATCCGCCTGCCAGGCTTCCCATTTCAATCTTCGGAGGATCGGAATCCTCCGCTACTTTGGACGGCTCCCCCGTCTGATATACAAACACCTTAGTATCAAGACTGTATCTCACCTATATCAAGTGTATTCGTGAATACGCTTGATATAGGCTTGATATAGGCTTGATATACGCTTGACTACTAAGTTGACAGGTCGTAAATATGTTGACAATGGATGTCGTTGAGCGTGTCTTGCGGTATTGCAAACCGGTGTGTTTTCAGCCAATCTAAGCGAACAAAGAAATTTATCTATACCCACCAACCGCCCTTTTTATATGGAGCGCTTCCCCATGCCCCGATTAACAACCGATTTTATATTTTGTAATGAGAACTCACATATTCCCCTTATCAGCCCATGGTCATTCTACAAAAATAGGGCACAACATTCTGTGCCCCATAATATTATGTCGCGTCAGGCGAGCTGACGGAAGATTCCCTGCCTTACTGTTTGGGCAGTTCCGGCATTTGGATGGCTCGCATATAGCATTCGTTGTGGATGAGGTATTTGCTCGCCATATCCTTCATGTCTTTGACAGAGAGCTGGTTATATAGCTCTGGAAACTTCAGGAAAAAGGCATGGGGATCGTCGTTTGTGATGTTTGCCATCGTAGAATACTGCCAATAGTCGTTTGTAATGATCCGCTGTTCGTACCTTCGGATCAGGGTATTTTTGATGAAGGTGATATCTTCTTCGGTGATGTTCCCGCTTTTCAGTTCATCCAGAATGACCATGATTTCGCTGTGAAGTTCATCCAGGCGCTCCGGAGAGCATGCCATGTAGATCGCCAATTGAAATTCCTGTTTGGGGTATTTGGTAACGGATGCGTATGACTGGATGACATAAACGCCGCTCATTTGTTCTCTGATCCTCTCGTGAAGCCTTTCGGACAGGATCATATTAAATGCAGACAGCTTCAGCGCTTCGAGGGAAGAGTAGGCAAAGTCACCGCTGATAATGGAATAATACTGGGATTTGGGATCCTTGCCGACGTTTATTGTCTTGGATTGAAGTCCGCGTAGAGCTCCCGCTCCATTATCAAGGTAGTTCAGCAGTGCCTTTTTCCGGGCTACGGGAAGGTTTGCCAGATAAGTTTTGCACATGGATTTGAGCTTGTCCTCGTCAAAATTACCTACGAAGACGAAATTCGCTCCGCTAAAATCCGAGAACCTTTCATTGAAGATCTGATATGAACGGTCAAAATTGATTCTACGGATGCTATCTATATTGTCCTCAAGCAGATATGGATTGTTGCCAGAAAAGAAGACAACTGCCGAATCCATAAAAACTGCATCGGGTGATAGTGCCATGTTTTCCATATAACCGAGGGTTCTGGCAATATAAGAATCGAAGCTGTCTCTGTCCTTGCGAGGGGAATGGATATACTGCCACAGCATTTGAAACATCAGTTCCATATCCTGGGGGGATGTATTTCCCGAAATCGAATCCGTTATCCTGTCGATCCCAAATCCTACTCCCGCTACCTTTCCGGAGAGGGCTTTCATAAGCTGAGTCTGGTCAAAATTTCCAAATCCGGCATTGGCAACGATTGCCCCGGCATTTTTGGCACTCGGAAGGTCTTGTACCGGATAAAGGCCAAAACCTCCTGGTTTTCTGGAGACAAAGGAAACTGCGTCTTCTTTGAAATCGGTCTTTTTGGCATAGACTTTGATCCCGTTTGAGAGCGTCCACAGCTTGAACCCGGAATCCTTCAAGACTTTCTCTTTGCGTATTTTGCCGGGCTTTGGTATTTGGGCAAGCAAGGGCTCGTCGATGGCATCATCCTCGTAGGGATCCAGCTCCATGGCATTTACCTTGCTATATGTAGCCAAAAGCGCATCCGTCGTAGGATAAACGAGATCCTTTTTGTCCGGTCCGGTAAGCGTGATGGTCATATTTTCATCTGTAATCAGTTCTCTTGCTACTGCATTCACCATATCCAAATCTATCTGTGGCAACATTATGGACATGATCTGATATTCCTGCTCCGGACTTAACATCGCGTTATTTGTCCGGATTCTACTTACCAGACGCCATACCAGTTGATCGCTGAGTTGAGTGTTTTTTTCCAGCATTTGCCGTTCTGTGGCACGGAGGATGTTTTGTTTGGCTCGTTCCAGTTCCGAAAGGCTAAAGCCGAATCTATTGGCTCTTTCAGCCTCTGCCAGCAGGACTTCGAGTGCCTTGTTGATGTTGTTTTCCTGTACCGTGGCACCGAGGATATAGACGGCTCTGCTCTGGGTCATGTTGAAATAATAGTTATACGCCGAAGAATAGGGAGGATCCGCTTTTTTGGCTATCTCATCCAAGCGGCTATTGAGCATCCGGGTAAACAAGAGCCGGCGGAGATTTTCAAAATACTCCCCAAAGTTGTTTACGTAGGATAGTTCGTGCTTCCAATACAGATTCAGCGAGATATACGGAGCTTCGCTATCGGTAGCGACGACTGCCCTTGGTTCTATGTGCCCGGGAATCGGATAGGTTTCCCTTTCACGTGGGTTTTCCGGCATTTTCATTGGGGAGAAGTATTCCTCTATCATGGGTATCAGCTGATCCGGATCCACGTCTCCGACGATGATCAGTTGCTGCATATCTGGCCTGTACCAATCCTTGTAAAAGCGCAGAATAGCATCCCGGGGGAAAGAGTTCAGTACTTCATAGGTGCCGATTGGATTACGTTCTGCATAGCGCGAACCGGCAAACAATACTTTGCTGGTCTGGGAATACAATCTTTCGCTGGAACCTTGTCCCATGCGCCATTCTTCGATTATAATCCCCCGTTCGGATTCGAGTTCAGCTTCCTGAAAACTGATCTGATATGCCCAATCCGAGAGGATTTTGAACGATTTGCGAAGCTGTTCCATGTCATCAGTCCGGGAGCCAAGCTGGTACACTGTAAAGTCCTGGGAAGTACCTGCATTAAGCCCTCCCGCAAAACCCATGCCAATGGAATTCAGATAGTCCCGCAGTTCCGTCCGGCTAAAATTCGCCGTCCCATTAAAAGCCATGTGTTCGGTAAAGTGTGCCAATCCCAGCTGATCCTCGTCCTCGACGATCGAGCCGACATCGACAAGCAGCCTGAAGGCGACCCGCTTTTCCGGTTTGTGATTTGCCTTGATATGATATCTAAAACCGTTTGGAAGCTCTCCACTGATCACTTCGGGATCAGACGGCAGAGGCATGGCAAAAAATTCTTCGATACTCTGAGCTATAGCCAAAGACGCTACAAACAGTGCTATCAGCACCATGAGGATTCTCTTTCCAATCATGATAAATCTCCGTAATTCATTATTCCTACTTTTTGATGGCACCTACAGGACAACCGCGAAAACGATCTTTTCCTTCGATGCAAATCCCACATTCCACACACAGGGTCTTGTCTATGACAGCCTTGCCAGATTTCATACTGATGGCACCTACAGGACACTGGGATACGCACAGCCGGCATCCGATACATTCCCGGGTGACTACGTTGGTCGTGGCAGGCTCTGTCCATAGCGGTTCCATCGCTCCGTTGCGCAGCTGATATTCCTTATCCGCTATGGTGATGCTTTTGACAATGAGCAGATTGGAGGTGATCTTTGCTTCGACCGTCGCGGGACCCTTTGCAATGGCAGGCATAAATCCCAGGCTATCCAATGCCGCCTTGGGAGCCAGCAATAAACGGTAAATAGGGGCTTCTGGAGCGCTTGTGGCGAGATAATAGTGTCCCGTGTCGTCCGTACTGATTTCGCCCCTTAGAACGCTTAATTTCTGTTTCGTTTCGGTTTGGGCATACAGACCGATGCTCACAAGCATCATTAGCAGCAAGCTGAATGTCATAATTCGATTCATTTTCTTCTTCCTTTTTGTCTCAGAGCAATTCGTCAATACCGTTTTGGGTAAGGTGTTCGACTACCTTTTTGACGTCTTCGGCTTTGTCTTTTTCCGTGATCAGGATCGCATCCTCGGTCTCGATTACGCAGAGGTTCTGTACTCCGATCAGGGCAGTGAACTTCGTAGTATTGACGTAGCAGTCCTTTGTAGCAATACAAAGGCCGCTTTTGGAAAAAGAATTCCCCTCGCCATCTACGGTGCTGAGTTCGGACAGAGCCTTCCAGCTACCGACATCGCTCCAGCCGATATTGACAGGGATTACAGCCCTTTGGGGAGCCTTTTCCATGATGCCAATATCGATCGGGGTCTTTGGCATTCCGGCATATAGCTCATCGATGGATACACCCGTGCCATGCTTTTGCCACTGGGCATCGATCTGCATCAGGATGTCTATTACTGCCGGTATATGGTCGCAAAAGGCATTCCAGATCGTTTGCAGCTTCCAGTAGAACATCCCACTGTTCCAATAGAAGTTTCCCGACTTCATGAATGCTACCGCTGTGGCAAAATCCGGCTTTTCCTTGAATTGCGTCACATTGTAAATCCCCTCTTCAAAAGGCTCTCCAGCCTCGATATATCCATAGCCCGTAGCCGGATAATCCGGGATGATCCCAAAGGTGACAAGATGTCCGGATGCGGCTGGTATTTCTGCCAGTTCGAGTCCTCTGTAAAAAGCTTGGTGATCGGTAATGACGTGATCCGCGGGGAGGACAATCAGGCTGGTTTCGGCTGGATAGCGTCGCTTTAGATATGCGATGCTGAGAGCGATACAAGGGGCTGTATTCATGCCAAATGGTTCGATGATGATATTGTCGGATGGAAGCTGGGGCAGATGTTCGCGAACCAGATCGCACTGGTTGGCAGCAGTGACGATATAGATGTCCCTTATATCCATGATGGGAAGCAAGCGATCAACCGTGAGCTGGATCATTGAGCGTTCCCCGCTTACCTTGAGGAACTGTTTGGGCATATTTTTGCGGCTGAGTGGCCAAAATCTGGTTCCACTGCCTCCCGCCATAATCAGAGCTATCATAAAACCTACTCCTATCTTTGGATGATTTGGGTATCCTTTGGATATTTCATTTGCCAGATGCTGTCATCAATCCTGGCATTGATCTTGATATTGCTAAAATTGTAGGTGACTGTATTGTCGCTGAAATCGCTGTAGGAAAGCTCGATAACCCTTCCATTGGAAGATTCTACCACAGCCCGCAGGCTTTTGATAAAGCTGTCTTTTTCCGGGATCATGCTGATATGAATCTGGTTTTTGTCCTGTTTGTCGATGCGGACTTTGGACTTTGTCCAATAATGCTGAAGGATTTCCAGAGGATTCATCCGTTCAAACTCTGGCAGGAGGGAAGATTTGATCAGGGTTTTGGACTGGGCATCATAGAGCTGAACCCTGCCATTATCGATCAGAAGCCTCTGGACTGATGGTTTGTTAAAGCTGATCAATAGCCGCTTGGATTGATAATACAGGTTTCCTTCGAAAACGATGCTCTGTTTGATCTGGCTGAAATAGTTTGTCTGCTTGATCTTTGCCTGCCAGGAGCTGACGTCCCTGTAGGAACCATCGATCTTTTTCTGCAATTCGTCCAGGCTGATGGCACTGAGGCTAAGGCAGAGGAAGAGCAGGGCAATAACAATAAGCTTAATCTTCATCGCGGATAATCCCCATTTTTTGCAAATCGGAAAGGGTAGCGGTTACATCCCGGGATTTGCTGCCAAGATGTGGCCCTACAATATGTGCTCTTTCGAGCAGATCAACCAATCTGCCAGCGCGGGCATAACCAATCTTGAAGTGTCTCTGGAGCATGGATACCGATGCCGTATTGGAACGAACAACCACTTTTGCTGCCTCTGGAAAGAGCTCGTCGTCATAATCAAACATGCCAAATTCATCGTTGTCGTGGACGGCTATCGTATATTCTTGCTTTGGTTTGGGCTGCATCCGCAGAAAGTCACAGGTACGGGCAATTTCGTGATCCGATACAAAAGCTCCATGAATACGCTCGGGCAATGCTTTTCCAGGAGGAATAAAGAGCATATCGCCCTGTCCCAAAAGTCTCTCTGCTCCGATCATATCCAGGATAACTCGGGAATCGACCCGGGATGAAACCTGAAAAGCAATTCGAGCCGGGAAATTGGCTTTGATAATACCTGTGATGACCTTGATCGAAGGCCTTTGGGTAGCGAGGATCAGATGTATTCCCACTGCGCGAGCCATTTGGGCAAGCCTTGTGATTGGGAGCTCGATATCCTTGCCGGAAGTCATGATCAGATCGGCAAATTCGTCGATGATGATCACAATATAGGGAAGAGGCTCGAATTCACCCAGTTCCTTGGACTTTTCGTTGTAACCGTTGATATCGCGAACTCTTTCTTCCTGAAGGAGTTCGTAGCGTTTTTCCATTTCTTTGACAGCCCAATACATTGTCTCCAATGCGCCGTCTGGATCTGTGACCACCTGATTGATCAAATGGGGCAGATCGTTGTAGCCCGCCAGTTCCACTTTTTTGGGATCGATCAGTACCAAGCGCAGTTCATCCGGCTTTGTCCGCATGATCAGGCTCATGATGATGGTATTGATACATACGCTTTTACCGGAACCGGTAGCACCTGCGATCAGGAGGTGGGGCATCTTTGCCAGATCCGTTATCACCGGTTTGCCGGAGATGTCCTTCCCCAGTCCAAATGCCAGTTTCGAGCTGAGATTGCGTATCTCCTCGGACAGCAGTGTATCACGCAGGTAGATCATGTCCCGGGCAAAATTGGGGATTTCGATCCCGATCAAACCACGCCCGGGAATCGGTGCCTGAACCCTGATGGATTTTGCTTTGATAGCCAATGCGAGATCATCCGCCAGAGCTGGAAAACGGCTTACCTTGACCCCTGCTGCGGGCTTCAATTCGTATTGAGTGATGATCGGACCAATATTGACGTTGATAACCTCTGCTTCGATGCCAAATTCTGCCAGCTTGTCCATCAAGATCTTGCTGGTAACCATGATATGGCTTTCGATTTCCTTGCGTTCCTTGTCCGAAAGCTTTACGGGGCTTTCCAAAAAGTCGCTGATCGAGGGCATTTCATATTCCCTGTCGTCATCTTCATCATCGGTAGGAGCAGGTTTGACAGGTTTTGGAGCGGGCTTGGAATCCGGTTTGGCTGTCGCATGTTCATCCAGAAAATCCAGCTGCTGTTGGGTGGCATTTATCTTTGCATGGTCATTGATCGAAGGTTGGGGTTCCCTGGCAGGTTCCGGAGAGTTGATTTCCGGCTTGGCAATACTCGGCATTGGTTTCTCATCTTTTTTCGCGCTCTTCTCGCGCTCTTCCAGATACCTTTGATGATTCTCCCATGCCAGAGCTATCCACGCTTTCAGGCGGTCGGTTTCGATGATCACCAGAGCTGTCAGCACCATCGATCCCCAGAGGATAATATTTGCTCCCAAAGGACGGAAGATCATGGACAGAAAAGCCCAAAACAGGTATGGTAATTTACCGATCGGAGCGGTTCCATTGGTAGAAGCCAGAACAATCTGCAAGAGAAAGAGGATCAAGACGAAGAGATAACCTTTGAGCTTGATGCGTTCGGCTTTGGGGTTGGCAAAGTAGATGGTGGAAAAGATAAGTATGATCACACTGGCAGCCAAAGAAAACATATAGCCAAAGACCCAGACCAAAGGAAAGCTGATCAACACGCCAAACCTTCCTATGGGGTTTTCTATCTGGTCTCCGGAATTGAGCCATTCCCAGAAATCTCCATTCACAAGCTCGATGTCCCTCTGGATGGAAAGCGCACCACGGGTCAAAGACACACATATCAAGAGGGTCAGGATTGCTAACACACCCCAAATCAAGCGCCCATGCCAGATATTCGTCGTCCGCTTGCGGCTGCGGGTTGCTTTTGCCCGGACTTTTGTCTTTGCTTTTGGCATAATACCTCTAAACGTTGAAGCGGATCGATATAATATCGCCGTCCTTTACGATGTATTCTTTTCCTTCCAGCCGGAACAGACCTTTTTCTTTGAGGACTTTTTCCGAACCATGCAGGATGATGTCTTCGTATTTGAAGCATTCAGCGCGGATAAACCCACGTGCCAGATCCGAATGTATCTTTCCGGCAGCGGTTACTGCATTGTCTCCATTTGTGATCGTCCAGGCGCGCACTTCGTCCTCTCCCACAGTGAAAAAGCTGATGTAGCCCATCATCAGGTAGCTCAAATGAGTCAGTTTATCACGTCCCGATTCAACTATTCCCATATCTTCCATAAAGAGCAGGGCTTCGTCAATATCCAGCTTGGACAGCTCCTCTTCAAACCTACCTGCTATCACTTCGCAGTGATACCCTTGCGCCCGAAAAGACGAAACCAGACCGTCGTGAGCCGTGTATTCGTCCTCCGCCACATTCAACAGCAGCAGTATCGGCTTTTGGGAAAAGAATTGAAAGCCCCGCAAGACCTTTTCGTCATCGGGATTGAGCTGTAAACTTCGGAGAGCTGTATTTTCCTGGAGATGAGAGCATACCGTACGCAAGACGCGTTCTTCATTTTGGATGGCAGCGGTTTTGACCCCGCGTTTATAGCTCAGTTCGATTCTCTCAATCCGCTTTTCAGCTACGATCAGATCACTCAGAATCATTTCTTCCTCGATCCTTCGCAGTTGTGATACCGGATCTGCAGCACCGTACAATTCATCCAGTTCGCTGTCTTGAAATGCCCGTAGCACAATGGCAAAGCCATCCATCGTCCGGATATTGGAAAAGAGGGCGTTTTCGGGGTTGTCCACTTCTGTGGAGAATATCCCGGGGAAATCATTGTATTCGATCGTGGCATAGATTGTCTTTTTGGGTTTGTAAATCTCCGAAAGCTTTGTAATTCTGTCGTCCAATACCTGAACGACGCCTATATTGGCTTCGGGATTGCCCGGAATGTATTTATCGGTAGGATGTACGCTACCTGTGAAGGCGTTAAATAGAGTGGTTTTCCCGGTTTTGGGAAGGCCTATGAGTCTGATTTTCATGCTTTGTTTTGTCCTTTTTCTTTGATTTTTTGCAGAGCTATGATCTCACCCCGGTTCAAAAGCCTCCATTCTCCGGGTAGCAAATCTCCCAGTTTCAAGGGACCAAATTGCAATCGACGGAGGCTCAGGACTCTGGCATTTACCGCTTCTATCATCAAGCGTATCTGTCTCTTGCGACCCTCAGTGATCACGATCTTGAGCGTGCTTTTTCCGTTTTCAGTTTTTTTGACGAAGACTCCTGCGGACAATGTCTTCCTTCCTTCGATCATGACGCCGGAACGCAACTGCTCCAGCTGGTTCCTGTCCAAGGTGGAATTGACATCCACCCGATAGACCTTTTCTATCTTCATCCTGGGGTGGGAAAGGCTTTGGATCATGTCTCCGTCATTCGTCAGCAACAATAGCCCCTCGCTGTCCATATCGAGTCTGCCTGCATATTTGTAATTCTGGCATTCCTTGGGAAGGAGGCTATACACTGTCTTGCGGCCATACTCGTCCTTTTTGGTCACAGGATATCCCCGTGGTTTGTTGATTATGATATACTTCAGCTCCTGGCGGGGAGTGACGATTATACCATCAAACAAGATGCGGTCCTTGCGCGGATCGATGCGTACAGAATGATCTGTACAAGGCTCTCCGTTCAGCATAATCCTACCCTCACCAATGTATTCGTCTGCCTGCCTCCGGGAGCATAAACCACTATCGGAGAGAAACTTGTTCAGGCGAACGGAATTACCAGGTTTCGAGGCTGTTTTGGATGATGCTTCGGAAGAGGGATTTGAATATCTCATCTATTGCTTCCTCTTTACTCTTGTTTTTGCTGCTGCTCTCCGAAGAAACTGCAAATGTCTCGCTGATCATCAGGTTCTTGTTTTCATAGATCGTTTCATTCCGTATCAGATCTGTAAAAGTAATGCTGAAAGCGACACGAAGCTGATAATCCTGAACGTTATTGGCAGAATCAAAGCTATAGATATCCTCGGAAAAACTCAGGATGCTGCCCTCAATTTGACAATCGGGGGATTGGGTTACCAGCCTCAGCCGGCCATCATTCCTGAAGGCAAGCGTCAGTTTGTCCAAGGCGCTGTCTGCCAATCCAAACTCGGAAGACAGATTGTCAAAAGCTTTTACCTGAATTTTTTTTAGATGGGGATAAGCGTTTGAATACACGGAGTATGAGCAGCCCAAAAGGCTCAAAAAAAGTACGGTGATTAAAACAAATTTCTTGACCATAAAGCCATACTCAAAAAAAACTTGCATCCTTGTCAAGATAAACATTATCTTGGGATTGTGTAAGATATTAAATATGATATAAATGGAGGTATGGAATGGCTAAGAAGTACATTTCTAAAACCGAAGCTGCAAAGAAGTTAAAGGTATCCGAGAAAGTTATTCAAGAGATGATGAATGACAAGGTATTCGAGAGCAAGCTCGTAGGCAAAACTATGAAAATCGATGATGATTCGATGAGTGAATGGCTGGAGAACCTCAGTGAAAACGAAGAGAAGATGCTCGCTATGAAGCGGGTTATTTGCCACTTTGAGGAGTATATGCGTCCAGAGAACATCACGCTGGATTTTCATGCCGACAACAAATATGATGCCATCCGCATCCTTAGCGAAAAGGCAAAAGACCTGAAGCTGGTTCGCGATGCCCGCTGGCTGTATGAAGTAGTGGTTGCCCGCGAAGAACTGATCTCCACCGCTATCGGTAATGGAGTAGCGCTCCTGCATCCCAGACATTTGCATCCCTCCAAGATCAAAACTCCCAGCATCCTCTTCGGCAGAACAGACGATGGAGTGGACTTTGACGCACCGGACAACAAACCCGTGAACATATTCTTTATGCTATTGCTACACAATGACAAGCAGCATTTGTTCTCATTGTCCTATATTTCAAAACTGATCATGAATCCGGAAATATTGGAGAAGTTTAACTCTGCTTCCGACATCAATGCCATCCATACAGCCCTGACGGTTCTACCTACCCCACAATCTTGAGGTAGGACGTGAAGAAAGTAAGAGTTATTCTTGGCAGCAAATCGGACTACGAGCTTTGTAAGCAGATCGAGGATGTGTTTCGTGAATTTGGGCTGGACTATGATTTTCATATTTCATCAGCCCACCGGAAGCCGGAGCAGACCGCAAACATGGCAAAGAATGCCGCAGCGGAAGGCGTAGGCGTCATAATAGCCTGTGCCGGAATGGCAGCACATTTACCAGGGGTGGTAGCCGCTCATACGATTTTGCCGGTTATCGGTGTTCCCTTGAAGTCGGGAGCCTTGAATGGCGTTGATGCTTTATATTCCGTTGTGCAGATGCCCAGCGGAGTTCCAGTGGCAACTGTCGCTATTGATGGAGTCAAGAACGCCGCCTATCTTGCCATCCAGATCCTGGCTATAACAGACGAAGGATTGAGGCAAAAGCTAAAAGCCTTCAAGGAAGCAATGGCATCTGCATAGCTGATGTTTCACGTGAAACATCTCGGCAATATCATATAGATACCTTATTCTGATTGCATTGATCGTGCTCATTAATATCTGTGTACGCATCACTCTTTCAGGAAACACGCGATACAAATGATCGTAGAACCATTCTTCATCTAAAGCAATTTTGGGTGTTATCAGCCCATAGCGGACAAAGACAGTCAGCCGTAGTACCACCACCCTTTTTGTATGATGCTGCCCCATAGCCAGATTATTCAAATGTCTTATCTGTTAGATTAGGGCTCTGCCCCATACACCAATATTGCAATTGTCATGTGATCTGGAAGAGAGTACTCTGTTTCGAGCTATCGTGCTTGTAGGTGTATCTTGATTGTCAATCGCTATACAAAAGAGACTTGATAAAGAGAGGGATCATAATTTCGTGATGCCCTACGAAGTAGTAGCCATTTCCAGAGTCCTGGGTCGGACGCTTCACCACATTCTCCATAGGACGATAGTGCATATTCATATCGAATACAGCTGTCGAGAAGCCATCTACCTCATGATATATATTCCGTGCTACCGTCAATGCCTTTAGAAATACCTCCGGGAGAATAACTGCCGAGCCAAAATTAAGATAAACCCCACCATTGTTCAAATCCTTGATCCTCTCGCACAGGATCCTGAAATCCCGCATACTGCAGTCTCCGATTGCTGCTCCGTCTGCACTGGGATGCTGATGGATGATATCCGTTCCGATTGCCACGTGTACGCATACTGGGATATTGTGCTTCGCCGCCATTGCAAAGAGTGATATTTCCGGGTTCCTTGCATGCTGCAAGAGATAAGCCCCTATTGCCTCCCCTATGCCTTCCTTACTTTGCATAGCCTGCTTGATAATCGTGTTTATTCCATCCGCTGTATCTGCGGACATCCCAAATGAACCGTCTTTCAACGCCGTGGATACATCCTCGGAAGTATGACCATACATCGCTATTTCAAAGTCATGGATCGCCACCGAACCGTTTACCATAAAGCAATCGACAAAGCCAGCTTCCATCATTTCGATCAATAGCGGTGATAGCCCACACTTGATCACATGTCCCCCCAGCCCGATCATGATCGCTCTTTCCCGGTCTTTGGCAATCTTGCAATCGGAAATCAAGTTCTGCAATTCTTTTGCCTTTAATACGTTGGGCATGCTTTCCAACAATCCGGTTAGACTCACCTTCCCCATTTTGGCAATGTTCTTCGCATCAACCTTGCTCGCTCTGCTATCAATCGAGTACCTCTGTAACTTACTGAGGTCTATTTCTTTGTATCTACTCATTGTCCTTTACTCTTCTGGTATCTGTCCCTTTCGCTAAAGATACATCCGCAATACTTTTGCCGATACATCTCCTGCTCTTTGGATAAGTCTATCCCCTGTTGCCATAACTGGCGGAAATCCGCATAATAGAACTTTACATTATACTGATGCGCCATTTCTTCTGCAATTTCTCGAATCAGTTCATGCTTTTGGTAGCGGCTATAGAGCAAGGTACTGGAAAACGCTCCATATCCGCGTTCTGCGGCTGTTTTGGCACATGCTTCTATCCGAAGCCTGTAACATCCTTCACAACGCTTGGAATCGCTCGATATTGCCATCGTTAGAAAGCCTTCCAGATCATAATCGTCCCTACATACCATCTCTATGCCCTCACGGTCTGTAAAATCGCGTAGGGTCGTCAAACGGGCTTTGTATTCCGTAAAGGGATGAATGTTTGGATTGTACCAGAAAGCACTGACAGATTGCCCGCTTTTTATCAGGTCATAGTATGGAGCGACGAAACAGGGTGCACAGCATACGTGCATCAGGATCTTAGTTTCGGACATGATGCTTCATATCGGATGGGAGCTCGATGGATATCTCTACAATACCGGCCAGTTCACCATCTACAAAGTATGGCTGTTGGTGGATCAGTTTTGTGAGCCCCTGCTTTTCGATAGTGTAGCTGTTTGGCTGGCCACTGATCAGCATTTGACGGATTATTTCGCAGGCATAAGGTGGATGACAGTCATATACACTGGTTCCGATCAGCTCTGCACCACCGTATTTGGCGAAGGTGGTGCAGGCTTTTTCGTTCATTTCTATGATAATTCCTGCCTTGTCCATCACGGTGATGGCGGCGGGAAATTCTTTGATCCAATCGTTCACGGATTAGAATTCCTTGAGGATATTGGCTGCGACGATACCGCGCTGGATCTGGTTTGTTCCTTCATATATCTGCAGGATTTTGGCATCACGCATCATTTTTTCTACCGGGTATTCTTTCATATAGCCGTATCCACCAAGGATTTGAACTGCATCGGTAGTGACCTTCATAGCGACGTCCGAAGCATAGTATTTGCACATTGCAGATTCCTTGGCATAGTTTTTGGCACCGGAATCCACCATTCTGGCTGTTTGCATCACCAGCGCTCTGGCTGCCTCGATCTGGGTCGCCATGTCCGCAAGCATGAATTGCACTGCCTGAAACGATGAAATAGGCTTGCCAAACTGCATTCTCTGGTTTGCATAGCGGGCGGCAGCTTCAAAAGCTCCCCGGGCAATACCCACAGCTTGTGAACCTACCATGGGACGGGATTTGTCAAATACTTTCATAGCTGTGATGAAACCTGTTCCTTCCCTACCAATCAGGTTTTCTGCCGGGATAACGCAATCTTCAAAGATTAGCTCCCTGGTAGCGGAAGATCGAATGCCCATCTTGTTTTCTTTTTTACCAAAGCTGAATCCAGGCGTGTCCTTTTCTACGATGAAACATGAGCATCCACGCGCGCCCTTGTTTTTGTCGGTCATGGCAAAAACTGTGTAGATATCTGCTTCCCCACCATTTGTAATCCACTGCTTGGTGCCATTGAGCACATAGGTATCTCCCTCTTTCCGGGCGGTCGTTTCTATGGCTCCAGCATCGGATCCTGCATTTGCCTCCGTGAGTGCAAAAGCTGCAAGCCTGCTGCCAGTGGCGATTTGCTCCAGATATTTGTGCTTTTGGTCTTCTGAACCGCCGATCAATATCGGATACATTCCAAGACCCGTAGCACCAAAGGCGAGAGCCATTCCGGCATCAACTGCACAAAGCTCCTCTGTGACGATTGCCAAGTCCATGACTTTTCCACTGATTCCGCCATACTCCTCAGGAATCAATATGGCAAAAAGATCACTCTGTGCCATAATCTCTACGATATCCCAAGGGAATATGCCTTCTTCGTCGTACTTTTCGCTGAGGGGACGCATCTTTTCGTTGGCAATCCTGCGCGCGATTTCTTGCATTTCAAGCTGGTCTTCACTCAAAAAATAATTCATGATCTCTCCTGTACTTATTAGTCATTAAATCGTCTGCTGCTTTTGCTGATTGGGTTGATCTTGCCATGTATGACTCTTTGCGGAAAAAAAGCAAAAAACAAAGCTCATAACCACATGGATATATCCATGTAAAACATCAGATTATGTCAAGTGCAAAATCTGGCTGATGCCGTTGAAAGACCATTGCATAATAGTGGTATGAGACAAAGTTCCCTATAAAAAAAGGGTGGTGGGTGGGTGTAGATAAGATCATTATAGTTTTGAACACTACTCAGTTATCGATCAATTTATCTGTTATCTCCGTTTGTGTGCCAATTCTATCTATTTCAAGAGCATCATTTTACGTACCTGGGTTTCGCCATTAATCTCTATCCTGGCAAAATACACTCCGGAGCTGACGGATGAGTGGTTGTCATCGGTTCCATTCCACTTGATGCTATGGTAACCGCCTGGCATAGCTCCATCCATGAGGGTCTTGATGAGTTGGCCCTTGAGGTTGTATATTTTGAGCCTTATCCTGCCTGACCGGGTAGAGACAAAGCTTATCGTCGTTTCCGGATTGAAGGGATTCGGATAGTTGAAAAGTGACTTCGAAACAACCGGTGATACATCCGGAGCATCTGAAGCCGTATTGACAAGGTACATTGGAATTGCCACAGGGGTTATCTCTCCTTCGGTTACTACCACATTTTCAATGATCTGGTCTTGATAATCCCAACGGCTGGCACGGATGGTATAAACTCCAGAACCGGTTGGATATTCAAAACAACCAAGGCTGTCACTGAATTCGGGTAGTTTTTGGCTGATCTCTATCCTAGCACAGTCTATCATCTCACCATTATCGGGATTGAATACTATTCCTCTGAGACCACCAATATAGACTGAATTATATTCATAGGCTCCTACATCCACAGTTTGCATACCACCTTCGGTTCCGGAGGCAAATCTCTTGTGGTACCTGATATCAAATTCAGGAAGATCGGGACGGTAAGCTCCCGCATCTATACATGGAGAGCCCATGGATAAGCTATAATCTGCATTCAGGGTATCGGTATACATAGGGTCGGCTACGAAATTCCCTCCTCCTTCCAGCATTTCCCAAGGGGGAAGTATAGGCATCGCCAAACAGTTATTAACTAAAACCGGATGATGGTCATACATGATACTCCCAGGTGACCATTGAGTACAAGGGATAATGTTATTCTCAAAAATCATGTCACTATCTCCTATAGTTCTTAACAATGATCTGAAATCCACAAAAGTGTTGTTATAGAGGAATGGAGATGTCAGGTTAACCTTGACTATGAGTGAAAAGGTAGAATCTCCGGTATAGCGAAGCAGATTGTTAAAAAACCTGGTTTGCCCTCCCTGATAGGTTGGATTGAGATTCTCGAAGATCACCGCATTCCCATAATTATGATCGATGATATTGTTATATATGTATGATGTAGTGGCATTGGATTGCTTAGCTGTTACCTGAACACAGCCGGAGAGGTAGTTATCGGCGACAAAGTTTGTCCCAAAACCTTCAGAACCAAGTATAAGCGGTGTATTCACCGGATTTATATTACTCGGTTTAATTAGCTTGTTCCGGCGAGCAAAGACTGTATCATTTACGGTAGAGGAATAACATCCTATGCCATTTCTTCCGCTGAATATATAATTACCGTAGCTACTGACAGAACCAAAATCCTCTAAGCGTTCTGTAGTCTCGTCATCCCTTGAAATAAAATTTTCCAAGACATTGTTTAAATACAGAATTTCCATGTAATAACCTACTGGTCCCAATCCCGCATTTCCCGTGAAATAGCATTTGGCAATGGTTACCTTGTAATAGTCATCCGGAACAGGCTCTGGTGCCGCACTGAATCCCAAAAACCCCGTTATCCCAAATGGTGTGGGATATGTATCATTCTCGGAGATGAATTTGCAATCATAGAGCAGGATATCAGATTGCAGGAATCCAGTGCGTATTGCGTTCAGGTTGTTCTCGAAAGTACAGCTCCGTACATTTATCATGCCATTATGAAATTCAATCGCCGCCAATGACCAATCCCCGGGAGCATAATCACAGAAAAACACATTGCGAAACTCACAATATTCAAAGGTCGATATTCTCGCATTGGGTGCTATGTATATACCGCCCCAGCGGTAATTGACATCCTCCTGATACTTGTCGAAGGTTATCGGCAGTTCAGAAGTTCCGATGGCATTTATCGTGCCAAAGACTATGATCATTTTTGAGATTGGCTGGTTATTCCCTGTCCACATGAAGTTGTAGAGGCTGCTCTTGTTGGCTCCGGAGCAACGGATCTGAGTGCCGGGCATAATGGTAAGCGTAACCCCATCATTTATATACAGGTAAGAGGTGATGATGTATGGATTGTTCTCCGGAGACCAGATAGTATCCTGGCTTATGTGGCCTCCTACCTCAATACAGGACAGTGTAGCCGTCACTAATGTCAATAATATGACGAAAAGAACCTGTTTCATTCCTACTCCTAAGGTTATGGGCTTTGATGTAATACCAAGGCTCTAAACTCCGTTCTATTTCAAGAGCATCATTTTACGTACCTGGGTTTCGCCGTTCATCTCTATCCTGG
>CAZWIS010000047.1:0-17363 GCA_964634275.1 uncultured Candidatus Cloacimonadota bacterium
TTGATATAGGCTTGATATAGGCTTGATATACGCTTGACTACTAAGTTGACAGGGCTTGAATAAGTTGACAATGGAAGATCGTTGAACATGACTCGTCCTAAAATAGTTTACATCTTGATTCCTGATAATGGTTGTCCAAAATCTTGAATACAGAGACAATGAGGACTGTTTTCAGGCTTTGGAATAGTGATCTGTGCCCTAAATCCTACCCTTCAAAAAGTCCTGCCTTATGTTTTCGTCAAACTTCTCGATTGCATAGCGCAGCATGGTTCTGGGCATGTTTTTGTAATGCAGGACGAGGAAGTCGTATTCTGTCTGATAGTCCCTGTTCCCGATTTCTCTCAGCATCCATCCGACGGCTTTGTGAATGAGGTCGTGCTTGTGGCTCAGCAGCTGTTCAGCGAGCATGAGGGTTGGCTCGTATATTCCTGCTCGAATGAAGGTAAAGGTAGCAATCACGGCAATCCTTTGCTTCCAGAGGTGCCCGCTTTTGGCAAGGACAAAGAGATCGTCAAATGAGCGGTTCAGATACCAGTCTCCAAGGATCAGATGTGCGGATGAATCTACCAAATCCCAGTTGTTTACATATTCCATATTGCGGGAGTACAGCTTTACAATCTGTTCTTTTTGTACATCATCCCGGCACTTTTGATATTTGTAAACCAGCATCATTATTGTCGTGAGGCGTACTTCGTGAACCCCGTGTCTGATCAATTGTTCCAGATCATCCAAACTCAGTAGATGGTAGAATTTCTTCGAGATGTTTCTTTGCTGGGGAACGCTGAGTCCCCAAAACTCGTCACTCTCACCATATTCACCCTTTCCAGTCTTGAAAAAGCGCAGGGCACCGGGGATTTTAGCATCGTTTTTGCAGGCAAACATTTCATTTAGAAAGACTTCGGTATTTTGCATAATTTACTTCCTCGTAGTGTTCAGATCAAGGTGATAATCCATTGATCTTCGCTGCTCTGTCAAGAGTGAATGTTTCGGTGTAAAAGACTATGAAATCACGTTTTAATTGACAAAGGGGGGCTTTGGCATTTTTTAGCTCCAAAATAGGAGTTTTTTGCATGAAACAAGACTACATCCGTAATTTCTGCATAATAGCACATATAGATCACGGTAAATCAACGCTGGCAGACAGGTTTTTGGAGACTACAAACGTAATCCCAAAAAACTCCAGCGTTGCCCAGATATTGGATGATATGGAGCTCGAGCGTGAAAAAGGCATCACGATCAAATCCCATGCCATCCGCATGATTCACAATTACAAGGGACAGGACTATATCCTGAATCTGATCGATACTCCCGGACACGTGGATTTTTCTTATGAGGTATCCCGGGCTTTGGCATCCTGCGAAGGAGCAATTCTCCTGGTTGATGCTTCCCAGGGAATCGAAGCCCAGACTATGAGCAACCTGTATCTGGCGATCGAAAACAATCTCGAAATCCTGCCGGTTCTGAACAAAATCGATCTTCCCAAAGCCGATGTTGAGGGAACGGAACACGACCTGGTCGATATCCTCGGCTGTAAAAAAGAAGATATTCTAAGGGTCAGTGCCAAGACTGGATTGGGAGTAAGCGAGCTTTTGGATGCAGTCGTAGAAAAGCTTCCCCTTCCCAAAGGTGAAAACGAGCATCAAACCAAAGCCCTGATATTTGATTCATATTTTGATATGTACCGGGGTGTGGTTATCCTGGTACGAATGTTTGACGGTACTTTGCGCAAGGGAGAGAAGATTCGTATGCTCTCCACAGGCAAGGATTATGATATCGAAGAAATCGGATATCTGGGCATCAAGTTTGAACCCCAGAAAGAATTGAACGCCGGAGAAGCCGGATATATCATAGCCAATATCAAAGAAGTGGCTGATGCCAGAGTAGGTGATACTGTCACCACTGCCAAGAATGGCTGCAAAGACGCATTACCAGGCTTTCAGGAACCAAAACCAATGGTCTATAGCGGAATATTCCCCATCAATGGAGAGGATTATGAGGATTTGGTAGTTGCGATCGGCAAGCTCAAGCTCAATGATGCTTCCCTGGTGTACGAAAAAGAGAGTTCCGCCGCTTTGGGTTATGGTTTCCGCTGTGGATTCCTGGGGATGCTGCACCTCGAAATAGTAAAAGAACGTCTCTATCGTGAATACAATATCCCGATCATTGCCACCACCCCCAGCGTGCGATTCAAGATCAAGCTCAAAGACGGCAAAGAGATCGTGGTTTACAATCCGATCGACTTCCCGGATCCTACCTTTATCGATTGCGTGGAAGAGCCGGTAATGGATACGGAGATAATCGTACCCACGGATTATATCGGCAATATCATGCGCCTGGCTCAGGAGCGTCGGGGTATCCAAAAAGACATTCAATACATCGATGAAAAGAGGGTTGCCCTTCATTATGAACTGCCTCTGATCGAGATTATCTTCGATTTTTATGACAAACTCAAGACGGTTAGCCGCGGATACGCTTCGCTGGATTACCATTTCAAAGAATACAGGACAGCCCAGGTCTCCAAAGTTGATATTTTGATCAATGGAGAAAAGGTCGATGCCATGTCCTTTATCTGTCATCTGGACAAAGCCTATAACTGGGGCAAAAGCGTGACAGAAACACTCTCGGAAGTTATCCCACGCCATCTTTTCAAGATTGCCCTTCAGGCATGTATCGGAGGAAAAGTAATCGCCAGAAGCACAGTTAATGCAATGCGCAAGGATGTAACTGCGAAGTGTTATGGTGGTGACGTCAGCCGAAAACGGAAGCTATTGGACAAACAAAAAGAGGGCAAGAAGAAGATGAAGGAAATTGGATCTGTCACGGTACCACAGGAAGCCTTCCTGGCAGTTCTAAAGGCAGACAGGGAATAGATCTCTGGCGCAGGAGACATGTTCAAGAAGCTCCTCCTGATCCTCTTTGTCTTTGCTGCAGTATCTCTAATAGCAAGCGAGCAGCCTGTTATTGGAGCTATTGAATTCGAGACTGACCTGGCTGTGGATGTTGACAAGTTAAAGGATGCCTCAGGCCTGATAATTGGTGATGCTCTGGACCGTAACTCCCTGATCGAAGCTTCTCAAATGATCCATTCCTATCTTGCAAGCATAGGATTCCTATATATCCAGATACCTTTCCCAGAAATGATTCCGGAGGAGGATGGCAGCATCAGGCTCGTTTTCCAGGTACGGGAACTGATTAGTTCCACTATCAACAGGGTTGATTTTGTGGGTTTAAGCTACTTCAGCGAAGCCAAGCTGCGGGAATTTATCTTCTTTACCGAAAACCAAAGCATCGAACTGGCTGAATTACCCAGCCTGATGAATCGGATTCTTCAGCTTTATCTCTCCCGCGGGTATCTCTTTGCCAGCGTGGAGTTGGAGAGCCTTGTCATAGACGAAAGCCTCAGAGCGGTAATCAACATCAACGAAGGCAAGCCATTCCGCATCGAACGCTATATCTTCGACGGTAACAAGGTAACGCGGGACAATGCGCTAATCGTCCTATCCGCACTCCACAGACACAAAACAATCACCCCTTCAGCTCTCCGCCAGGCAGAACAAAACATCCTGCGCAAGAGCTATATCCGGGATTGTCAGATCACACCAATTAACGAATCCAGCCTCCTGATCAGGATCGAAGAAGGTAAGATGACTTTTTTGGAAGGCGTCTTGGGATATAGCGAAACTCAAAGTGGAAAAAGGGAACTGAGCGGTCTCATGAGACTGAAGTTCATGAACCTCTGGGGCACCGATAGAGCGATACAGCTATTTTGGCGGCAAATACCCAGTGGAACGGGAGAACTGGAATTTAAGTATCACGAGTCCGGTTCCATGGCAGTCCCCGTGGCTGGAGACTTTAGCCTATACCGGGCAGTGCAGGATTCGACCTGGATCAAAACCCGAAGCACCGTCGATATCTATTACACCATGCTGTACCAAAAGATCGGAATCGAGCTATCCATGCAAAGGATCGATCCTGGCATCCGACGCCCCATTCTAATAGAGAAATCAGGCAGCGAGAGCATCGGAGCTTTGTGGAGCTTTTACCAGATTGACAATATCAGCAATCCCACCCGGGGTAATGAAATGGACCTTCGATACAGGTACATCTTCACAGGCCAGAATGAGGGTAAAAAACAAAAAACTGCCCTTGAGCTCAATGCCGGAACATATTATCCCCTGCACAACCGTTGGGTGGCTGCCCTTGAATTTCATGCCCGGAATTTGGACGATGAGAATGCAAAGGACTATGAACTCTTTGGAATGGGCGGTTATAACTCGCTAAGGGGCTACACCGAAGATGCCTTCAGGAGTTGGCGTCTGGGCTGGGCAAACTATGAAATCCGTTATCGAATTACCCCCGAATCGAGAAGCTATTTGTTTTTTGATCATGGATTTGTAGCAGATGGGAAAACCAAGTTAAAAACCGATATTTTTGGCTTTGGAGCAGGAATCAAAGTTCGAACCAGGCTGGGGATTCTGGGTATCGAATATGGCTTGGGATACAGGGATAGAACGGCTCTGGATTTGGCTTCGGGGATGATACACATGGGGCTGGATACAGAGCTTTGAAAAATTTTCCTTGCCAAAAAAATCGCTTTAATATAGTGTCTCAAAATCGATATGAGAATATAGATGTGAATAAGGGCTGTGAGAAGCATTGGATAGGCTCTAAGGCTGTTTCTGCTTCGTTTTTACATACGGTAATTTATTTACCGCTCATTTATATCTATAAAAAAAGAACAACATCGGAATCCTCATGAATTGGGGATTTCAGAATGGAGGAAATAATGAAAAAAGTTCTCTTACTCGCATTAATCGCTATGATGCTAATCAGCATGGTCTCTTTTACAGGTTGCAAACCAAAAGCTCAAGAAGAAGTTACTGAAGAAGTAGCTCCAGTTGAAGAACCAGCTCCTGTAGATACACTTGCAGTACCTGCTGAACAACCAGTTACACCATAATCGGTACAATAACTGATTTATTAAGTAGCGCAGTCCTTAAAAAACGGGCATCAATCAGATGCCTGTTTTTTTTTGGAGTCCAAAATCTCCCGGCAGGTATTGAGCAGCACACTGATCGTATAGGGTTTGTGCAAAAAGTCGTAACCATCTTCCATGGCGCGTTTGATTTGTGGCTTGTCTTCCGTATACCCGCTGGAAAGTAGAAATGCTGCATTCGGATCTTTTTCACGAATGTATTCGATCAGATCTACTCCGCTGCCATCCGGTAGCACAATATCAACTAAATAAAGATCGTATCTGGCATTTGTAGTCTTTTCTATTGCTTCCCGGATATCCTTGGCAGTTTCAACAACATAACCATGCAGAGTCAGTACTTGTGTGGCAAGGTCGGAGACCATCAGATCATCTTCCACGACCAGAATACTATCGGTAAATCCCGTTTCCTGTACCATTATCACATCTTCTTTGTGTTCAGAGGCAGATTTTCCATTGCTTGCCGGTAAATATATCTCAAATATAGAGCCTACATTCACTTCGCTATGAACAGTAATGATTCCCTGATGCTGACGCACAACAGAATAAACAGTGGACAATCCCAACCCGGTTCCCTTGTTCATCGTCTTGGTCGTAAAGAACGGATCAAAGATGAACTCGAGTTTGTCGCTTTCTATCCCGCTTCCTGTGTCTGCAAAGCGAATCAATACATATTTGCCTGGCTTGGTCAGATTCAGCTTTGAACAATCAAGCTCTGATAGGACACAATCAGCAATAGTAATCGATAGTTCCCCACCCAAAGGCATAGCATCTCTTCCATTGACTGCAAGGTTCAAAAAGATCTGCTCAATCTGGCTTTCATCGGCACTGATGCACCATTTGTTTTTGGATGAGTTTACCTCTATATTTATATCTTCTCCCACCATTCGAGAGATGATCTTCAGTAAGTTCGTCAGGGTGTTTTTGAGATCAATGTCTTTGTAATCGCTTTCTTGTTTGCGGCTAAAGATCAGGAGCTGGCGTGTAAGAGAAGAAGCTTTTTTGCCACTGGTAAGGATAATATCCAGGCTCCTTCTGAGTCTCTCGTTATCCTTTGTGAGAGTTTGCATGATTTCGCAATGACCGATAATCACTTGTAGAATATTGTTAAAATCATGGGCTATACCGCTTGCGAGGCGGCCTACGTTTTCAAATCGCTTTGATTGGACAAGTGCTTGGGTAAGTTCGTGTTGTTCGCTGAGATTCTCCACCGTTTCGATCATCCCAATTATGGACGAATCCTGCGCTTTGATAGGAAACAAGACAAACTTGAACTGGTAGCTACGGTGACGGTATTGGAATTCGCAAGAATAATCGTATTTCTGCCCCTTCTCCAGAACCAGTTTCTTTATTTTTTCCAGCTCAACGCCCGGTATAAAGTCCAGTACTCGTCCGTAATCCGTGATCCTGATGATATTCAGGCTTCCTTTTCCATCCAAATCCTGCAACCAGTTTTCTACGATGTTGTTTTGATATAGCACAAACATTTCAGGATCAATAACGGAAATTCCCAATGGAGAGTTTTCGTAAAGCTGCTTTACGATCGGAGATAGCAAATCAGTCACACTCTTTTTCACACCGATTACCTCTTACAATATCTTTCGCTCATAGACCCTAATCGCTGCTCTTTTTGGTATTTCTCCCTCTTTAATTGCACGGTTTAATTTGTCAATGATCTTTGTCCTTTTTTGGGTAGCGTTTGGTGGGAGTTTTACCAAAAACATGATGCTTGCGATTTCTATGTCATTATCGTCCCATGCTTTTGCCAAAAGCCGCACTTCCTGTTCCCGGTCTCTCAGGTTTTGAATCTGGTACTCCAGCTCCATATGCCCGCTGGAGTAATCAACTATTTGGATATCGGAAATCACGATGCTTTCGCGGAGTTGTTTTTGGGTACATTGATGGATTAAAACACCCAAGACTACGGCTATCAATACCAATAGCTTTCCACTGTTGGCAAGCGGAAACTTCCGCGGAAATTCCATTCTTTCAATTTTTGGCATCGATCAAAACCTCTGTCCTGTGTTTACGATCAGTTTCTTTGGTGGTGAGTATTTGTCAAGCAAGCTTTTGGATCTTTCATAGTCTGTTAAAGGCAGATATTGATAAGACCGTTGATTAATCTGGGTATGGACAGCACTCCATACAAAATGGGTTGAGAGTGGGTGTAGATGACTGATTTTGTGCGCTCAAATTGGCTGAATACCCACCTATTTGTATGTAGAAAGACACGTTGAACGGACTTAACAATATTACTGAGCACGGTGTCTACACTCCCGACGGTAGCAACCCATATAGAATGCCAAAAACGCCCAGCACATGTTGTTGCGTGATCTTATATGATATGGCTGATGGACAGATGGATTATGCTTCTGCTTTCTTTACGATTATCTTGTTCCCGTCGATTTCTACTACCAAAACCTTCGTCCCGGCAGCGATTTCTTCTCCTTCAGAGGCGATAGCAGTCCATTCTTCGCCACCGATCTTGACATGCCCCTTACCGTCTACAGGGATATCGTTGGTAACGAAACCTGTTTTTCCTTTGAGAGCAAAGACGTTTGTTTCGCCACCAGGATGAGCCAATACCTTTTTTCCGAGTTTTCTCATCAAGAGAAAGGATACAAAGCTGATAATGCAGAAACACAGGATCTGAATTACAATGTTTCCTCCGATAAAGTTTATCAGGCTCAGAAGTCCGGTGAGGATGGCACCTATCCCAAATGCGATAAAAAAGAAAGCGGGATCAAAAATCTCAATGATGATAAAAAAGATCCCTATTATCATCCAAATATGCCATGCACTAAGCGTTATCATACAGCACACCTCCCATTATGAAGTGTTTATTTTTCCTCTTCAGTCGAGCTGGGTTTTTCTTTGTATATGCGCTTTGTCTTGCGTTTGTGCCCATATCCATAAGGACTGGAATAGTTTTTGTAACCACCATAATTATAAGATGATCCATAATCTCCACCGGAGATCCCCAATCCCTTTACTCCCATCATATTAAGGAGTAGCATTAATAGCTTGGTACCGTAATAAACGAGAATTACTCCCACGAAATATATCCCAAACCACATCAGGAATGTGATTGCAAATTCCCGTACCATTTCGACGTAACTGCTGCGTTTGACGATGGGGCTGACAGTAATAAAGAGCAACAGGTTGTCCACATCCTGGAGTTTATCGAGCTTGGTAGTGGATTCACCAATCAAACGATGCAGAGTTTCTTTTCTGCGGATCTGAATTTCTGAGGGGAAACGGATGTTGTCAAGATCGTTCATTTCCCGTTCATAAGATTTCAAACGGGCGAGTTCGACTCCATAATCCAGATTTACAAAGGATGTATCAGTGGTTGCGGAGCGGGATACAATCCTGCCAATACTTCCGAGATTGCTTTGTATTTCATCAAGGTTATCGCTGTTGGTAACAAAGAGAAATGCCCCATAGGATGGCTGGTCCATAATCTCCAGAGACTTGCTACCTTTTTCTTTGACAAGAGCTTCAATCCTGGATTTTGCTTCAGCGAGATTGTCGGTTGTGAATTGAAAATGGGCTTTGTTTATCATCCGGTAAGCCTGATATTTTTGCATACTTGCCTTGAAATCGGGCGAAATCGGCTTTCTTTCTTTACGGCTAAAAATCAATATACTGGTGGCTAATGCCAGAAAAACTACAAAAACTGCCACACCTCTTACTCTGCGTTTGGTCTTTTTGTCCACTGTAACCTCTCGTTTATTTTACTAACAATTCATCTGCATGCTTGAGTGAATACTCTGTTATACTCCCGGATAGCATCCTGGCAATTTCATTTCGCCGTTCGGAATCTTTCAGGGTTTGGAGCATCACTTCCGTTACTTTTCCTTTCACATATTTGTTCAGCGCTATGTGTTGGTCTGCCTGAGCCGCAATCTGTGCCAGGTGCGTAATGCACAATACAGAGTGCCGATGCGAAAGTTCTTTGATAAATCCAGCTATCATATCTGCAGTCTTTCCGCCGATACCTGAATCGATCTCATCCAGAATTAGCAGCCTTGGACTGATACTCTGGGTCAATACTTTTTTGATCGCCAGCAGAATCCTCGATAGTTCGCCTCCGGAGGCAACTGAGCCAAGAGGCTTGAGCGAGCTACCAGGATTCGCACAAAATTGAAACTCTATTCGATCCTGTCCTTTCTCTCCCACGGCTTCTATAAACTCACGACGTATGTTTCTGTCTGTCACTTTTTTGTCAATGCGAATTTCAAATATTCCCTCTGGGATCGAAAGCAGACGAATATTCTGTTCCAACTCATTACATAGCTCCAAAGCCATTTTCCGGCGCTCTTCGGTCAGCTTGTCTGCAAGCTTCAAAAGCTCCTGAAAGCAGCCTTCCATCTTTGTTTCCAAAGCCCGCATGTCTGCTTCAAGAGAGCTGTACAAATCTATTTGTTGACGTAGGCGATCGAGCGTCGCAACAAGGGCCAGAACGTTTTGCACCTTGTGTTTGTGCATCAAGGTATTGATAGCATCCAATCTTTGGCTAATACTCTGGAGGCGGTCTCCATCCAAAGACAAAAGCTCTGGTACATTACGCAAAAGCAGGGTACCAGAACCCAGGTTTTCCAGTGCAATCGATAGATTTACCCTGATTTCTTCCAATTGTGGATGTAATTCCGCAAATCTATCAATCTGACTGATAGCTTTACTGATTTTATCGTAGCAACTATCCTCGCTCTCATACAACTCTGCATAAAGGGAATCCGATATACTGCTGATTTCGCTGGCAGCACTGAGAAGCTCAAACTCTTTGTTCAGGAGCGAATCCTCTTCGGGTTTTAGCTTTATCTTTTCAAGCTCCTCCAATTGATACCGGTAAAGCTCGTACAATTGGCGGTTTTGCTCTTCCTGCTTTTGGAGCTCAAGATAACTGCTTTGGTCGGATTTGAGCTGAAGATACAAAACCCTAAAAGCTTCGACATCCTCCTGTAAACCGCCATAAGCGTCCAAAATATCCAGTTGATACGCTGAATTCAATAGTTTCTGCTGGTCACGTTGATGATGGAAATCCACCAGAAGCGGCTTGATATCTTTCACGAGGGTGGCTGACGTCTTTCTGCCATAGATATAATACTGGGATTTGCCTTTGGAATTTATCTCCCGCGCCAAAATCAAATCTCCCTCGTCCTCATATCCGTTTTCAGATAGGTACATCTCTGCTTCGGAATTGTTTGAAATATCGAAAGTAGCTTCGAGATAAATGCTTTCCTCTGGATCAAAAGCTTCATAGCTCTGGCTGTTATCTCCAAAGAGGAGGCTGATCGCACCCACCAATACGGATTTTCCTGCTCCCGTCTCTCCGGTAATAGCACATAACCCTTGATCGAAAGCTATCCTTGCCTCGCGAACAAAGAGATAGTTCCTGAGATACATCTCCTGTAGCATTATTTCCCCAGATGCAGTTTATTACGTAGGATTTTAAAGAAGGTTCGGTTTGAAAGCTTGATGAATGAGACCGTCTCTTTGGATGCAGAGATAAGCAGTTCATCATTCTCCTGCAATTCTGCACAATTAATCCCATCGATTTGCAGCCATGCACTTTGTGCCAATCCGCGAACTTTGAGCATGAGCTTTTCTTTTGCGTCAAAAACCATCGGGCGGATGGACAGGAGATGAGGATTGAGGGGGCTGATAATGATTGCTTTCATATCAGGAGCGAGGATTGGACCTCCGGCAGAGAGAGAATACGCAGTAGAACCTGTAGGACTGCTTGCTATCACTCCATCACATCTGGTATCCAATACAAAGCGATTTTGGCTGTAGATCCTCACATTTATCATCCGGGGTGTTTCGGCTTTGTAGATTACAGCATCATTCAGAGCCAGAGCTTGATGAATCACTCTGCCGTCTCTGCGAAGCTGGCAGTTGATCAGCATGCGTTGCAAGAGCTTGTAGCGCTTGGATAGCAGGTTTTTGATCGAAGCACGCAGATCACTAAGGGTGCTTTCGGATAGAAAGCCCAAATAACCAAGGTTTACTCCCAGGATTGGTGCTCCAGTTCGGATGGCTATTTGAACGGCACGGAGTATTGTCCCATCCCCACCAAAGACCAGGATACAGTCGATTGGGATTGCTTTATCCCGATCCAGAGAACAGCATTCGATAAATTCCGGCAGTATGTTCCGCTGTTCGTGAGAGCCAAAAAACATGACTCCGTGTTCTTCGTGCAGTTCCGTCAGGAGGCGGAAGATCTTCTCTTCCTTACAAAAACCGGAGTGCATGAATATCGCAAAATTCTTCATAGTTTACCCTTATAGAGATTCGAATATTCGTAAATAGGAATCGTACCTGGTAATCGGGAGGACTTCGGTCTCCACAGCTTCTTTTACTGCACAGTCTTCTTCGTGGGTATGCGTACAGCTACGATAAAAACACCGCTCCGCCATTGCTTCAAAACCCGGAAAGACCTTGGGGATCAGTTCTTTGTGTTTGCTGTGCAGATTGATTGTTTTAATCCCGGGAGTATCGACGAGATATCCTCCAAAAGACCATGGGATCAGAGTTGCCTGTGTCGTAGTATGTTTTCCCTTTTCGTTCCAGGAGCTTACCTCTGCTGTGGCAAGCTTCAAATCCGGTTCCAGATAGTTTATCAGTGATGATTTACCTGCTCCGGATTGGCCTGAAAAGACGGAATCCCGCTCCATTAGGATTTCCCGCAGTTCCTCCATTCCAGCTCCGCTAATGACGGATGTAACCAGAACCCGGACTCCGATGAATCTGTAGTACTGAAGCACTTCCTCCAAATCTTCAGGATATTCGCAGAGGTCGGATTTGGTGATGCAGATCACCGGTTCAAAATCGTATATCTTTGCCATGCATAGATAACGGTCTATCAAACCTGGTTTAATATCCGGCATCCGCCAGGAAACAGTGATAATGACCTGATCTATATTGGCAGCTACGACTATCTCGCGTTGAAACTTCCCTTCGTCAAATCTGGAAAGGGTATTTCTCCGTTCGATTACGTTTTCTATCCTGTAGGACTGAGGGCTGGACATATCGACATCCACATAATCACCCGCGGCGATCAGGACTTTGGTATTAAACTGATATTGTTTGAGCCTGCCCCCGATTGTGCAGGTATAGTTCCTTCCATCGAAGCATACGATGACCGCATAGTTACTTTTTGTTTCCAACACTCTGCCGCGTTTCAGTACCAGTCCGTTTTTCAGACGTTCAGAGCTTTTGTGACCGGAACGTTTGATTTTGTACTGGGGTGAGTTATCGATATCATCCAGAATATCGAGATCCGGCAGATCTACTACATTCAATCTGCCGGAATCTCTAAGAAGTCTTTTCTTATCTTTTTGTTTCATTCATCCCGATGAAGACAGGAGTAATCTTGTCAAATAGCTTTTCCGCAGCTCGAATCCGAGCTTCGTTTCCAAACACACAGTAGTGATTTTTGGACATCAAATCCTCGATCATATCGGCAAATCCAGCTATATCCTCTGCCTTTGTAGCGAGTACTTCATCCCGGATCTGCTGTTTGTCTTGCTGGGTGAATCCAGTAAAATAGTGATCGTCCGAAATTGAGGCTGCGGCAGATGGTGTATTGGGATAATCCAAGGTCGAAATCTCCCCGATGATATACTTTTCCAGCTCTCGGGGAGAGCATTGGAAGTTCCGCAGATATTCCGCTACTTTATCGAATGTTTCCAGAGTCTGTTCCAGGTTCGGATCACGATAGGACACGAAGTACATCTGTCCGGTAGTGTTGAAATTGGACATAATTCCATAAGCACCACCCTTTACGCGGATTTCATTGTACAAAAAGTCGTTCATCAGAATGCTTTTTAGCACTTTGAGCTTTCCGGTATAGGAGTAACCCTTGCGGAAGAAATTGCCCCCTTTGGCACAGAACTGAACGTTTACCGGAGCGTAAATGGCTTCGTTAAAGTCCTTTGCTGTGTGTATTTGTTCGATTGGTTGATATGCCTCAGGACTGATACTGGCGATCACCGGATGCAGATATTCAAATGTCTGCTGAATGCCTTCTTCGTCCGAGGTAAGGCTGATAGCAAGCTTGTGTTGGGTAAAGAAGGTCTTTCGCACCCATTCAAGTTCTTCTACAATCTGGTCTGTGTTCGTATCAAAACCCTGAATCAAGTTCTGGAGAAAATGGTAATATCCCAATCCGGATGTCTTGTCCGACCAATTGGCATATTGCGACATCGGACTCAAAAGCCTTTGTACCGCCACGCTATGTCCCGCCATCATAAAGCTGGATTCCAATCTGGAGCTTTGTTCACGGATCAGTTGCATTATCCTGGATTTGTCGTCAAACACAGGTTTCAGGGCAAATTCCGTAGCCAGGTTTATCAATTCCTGCGCTTTGGAGACCAGTGCTTTCCCGCTCAATTGAAGCTTTGCAATTACGAGATCGGGATCCAGATAATCATTATAAAGGCTTAGCCCCAGGTTTATTCCACCGGTGTTAATATCGATCTCGTTTGCCAGCTCTGCATAACCGTAGGCATCGGTATTGAGCTTACCCGCCAGATAGCTGTAGAGGGCTATCCAAGGCAGATCCGTCTCCTCTGCATGTGCCAGATCAAAATAAGTCCGCAGATAAATGATCCCATTGGTCTTGATATTATGCTTTAGGAGGGTAAACTCTTTCCAGGGTTCGATTTCCAGCGGTATGGTCTCTGCCTTGGGATTGATATCTCCCAGGCTGATAAACGGTATTTTATCCAAGTCTTCTGCTTTATCAGGTTCATTCTGCCATGCAATTAGCTTTTCGTTGTAAGCTACCAAATCCCTTATCTGAGCATCACTCAGGCTTGCTTTATATTGTCGGAGCTCTTCCGCTATTTCCAAATCCACCTTGTCATTGAGGCCTGGTTCCGGACTCATTACGATGATAGATGCATGCTTGTTTGAAAGAATTGTCTTTTCTATCAGTTGTTCAAACATCGGCTCGCTCAAACCCTTACGCAGGTTTTCCATCAAGGGTTCGTAACGCAGATAGACGAATGGATCCCCATCAAAGAGCCATGTACTATTGATCATCATCCCATACATCAGTCCCTTTGGAAATCCTTGCATCTGAGCTTCCCGCAGAGCAAATTCCTTGCTGTTGATTGTGGCTTCGATCAGTTTCTTATCGATTCCATCGCGCACAATCCTCTGCAACTCACTCAGAATCAGCATTTCCAGCTTTGGAGTATTCTCTTCGGAGACATCTTTGCAGATAATACTGATAGTAGGCTGCAAGGCTCTGTGATCCACATAGGCATAGGAATCGGATGTCATCCCGGAGGCAAGAATTACCTGCTTGAGGGGTGAAGCCGGTGAATCCATCAAGATATCGATCATAGCTTCCATTGCCACTACAGTAGGGGCATCCAGAACATCGCCATACGTATAATTCATAGAGAAATAACGGCCTGAACTGGTATCGGCTTCGGCATCGACAGGATATGGTATGCTTACCCGCTTAACTGCCTTAAATGGCTTTTGTGGTTCTATCTTACTATCGATTTGTGTCCGATCAAACTTACTCAGGTATTTATCGTTAATCATTTGTAAAGCCGGTTCCAGATCAAGGTCTCCATACAGATAGATCCGGCTGTTGGACGGATGGTAGTATTTGCTGTGGAAGGCACAGAACTTATCATGTGTAAGCTCGGGGATATGTTTTGGATCGCCACCGGACTCAAATCCATAGGCATTATCCGGAAACTGCATTTGCTGATTGAGTTTGAACAGCAATACATCAGGAGAAGAAAATGCACCTTTCATCTCGTTGTAAACCACGCCCTTGTAAACTATCTCTTCGTTCGGATCCAGCAATTCGTGATGCCAGCCTTCCTGTGCCAGAGTTTCCGGTTTATCATAGATATTGGGAAAGAATACGGCATCCAGATACACTTCCATCAGATTAAAGAAGTCCTTATCGTTTGTACTGGCAACGGGATACATCGTCCGGTCTGAACCTGTCATCGCATTCAAAAAAGTCTGCATCGAGCCTTTGACCAGTTCCATAAATGGGCTCTTCGAAGGGAAGTTACGAGAGCCATTCAGTACGGAATGTTCCAAGATATGCGGGCATCCGCTATGGTCTTCCGGAGGGGTCTTGAACGTAGCGCAAAAGACCTTGTTTGGATCATCATTTTTCAGAAATATCAGCCTGGCACCGGATTTGACGTGCTCAAATACCAGGGCTTCGGTTTTCAGTTCGCTTATTGGCTGTGTATCCTTTTGGACAAAGCCATGAATTTCAGTGTGTTTTGCCATTTATTTATGCTCCTGTATTTTCCATTGGGGATCGGAATCTACCGCTGTAGATTACCTCAAAAAATCATTTCCAAATCAAACTATCAGATCATATTCCTTTAGAACTTTTTGCAGGGTTATTTTATTTGCATCCAGCAGATTACACATCGGTAATCTGAATTCTGGTTCGATCATTCCCATCATCGCCAAAGCCTCTTTGGCGGGAATCGGATTTGTCTCGATAAACATTGCCCAATTGATCTTCAATAGCTTTTGGTGCAGCAGAGCAGCGGTGGTATAATCACCCTTGAGGCAGGTTTCGATCAATTCGCTCATCAGTTTTGGGACTACGTTTGCCGTTACAGATATAGTGCCTTTGCCGCCACATGCCATGATCGGCATATTCAAAGCATCCTCTCCGCTCAAAACCGAAAAGCCTGCCGGAGCGTCACGAATGATTTCGCTGACCTGTACCAGGTTTCCGGAAGCTTCCTTGACTGCCACAATATTGGGACAGTCCTGGGCAAGCTGAACAACGGTCGAAGCATTGATATTGATTCCGGTTCGGCCCGGAACGTTGTAGATCACAATCGGGATATCGACCTTGTCCGCAATCGCTTTGAAGTATTCATACATCCCCTTTTGGGTGGGTTTGATATAATATGGAGTGATGATCAAAGCAGAATTTGCCCCAAGATCCTTTGCTTTTTTGGTATTTGCGAGGCTCTGGCTATAGTTATTTGTGCCAGTTCCGATCATGACAGGGACTTTCTGATTGATTCTCTGGAGGCAAAAACGCAAGAGGGCATCTTTTTCATCGGAAGCCAAAGCTGCTGTTTCTGCGGTAGTTCCCAAAAGGAGAATACCATGAGTCCCATTCTCCAGATGATAACTCAGCAATTTTTCCAGAGCAATATAGTCGATATCTCCATTTTTGAAGGGTGTAACCAATGCTACATAAGAACCTTGAATCATTGTCTTCTCCTTTTTTATCTATCCATACTAATGAATATCACATTTTGTTCCATTTCTGCACATAATCTAAAGTAGTCAATGGAAAAGTGTTTAGCTGTTCTTCTCCGGATCTGTTGCCAGATCCGGCACAGCGATGGCTATCGGCAAAAAGGCATCATTTCCAAAGGCCGTTGCATAATCTGGGTATGGGGCTGCGCCCCATACAAAAAGGGTGGTGGGTGGGTGTAGATGACTGTTTTTGTGCGCCCAAATTACCTGAAAACCCATCGATTTGTTACAAAGGAAGACACGTTCAACGGTCTATAATTTGCTTTACAGGAAGAAACTTTCGGCGATTTTTTCTGCTTATTTACCGGGCTTTTCCTGCTTTGGCCGTGCAAACTTTATCGTGCGTGGCTTACCCAATGGCGTCCGAAAATGTGATTCATCCCCATAATATTCCCGATCGGGATCCCATAGCTCGATCAGATCACCATCAATGCGGGCGTGAAACTTCTTTTTCAGGACTTTCTTGTAGGATTTCTGGGGGTTATTATAATAGTTCCATCTAACGGGAATAGAGGCTGCAAGAATCAAGACATCCTGCTCGGTTTTTGAGGGGCTTACACTTGTCACAATCGCATTTGCTCCAGTTTTGAAGAGCTTGATCTCCTCGGTTGGTTTTACCCAGTCCCGGGGGTATTCGGTTTCGATATAAGCTGCTATCGCATCGGCATAATGACTTGTCTTTGCGTATTGGTATTCCATATAGAAACCATGAGCCTCCCACAATATCCAAAGAACAACAATCAACAAAATGATCCATCTTGCTCTCATCTGATCCTCCTTTTACATCATGGGTATATACAGTATCTAGCTGATATCTATATACGATAGTACTGAATTCCCGTCAATCAGTAATTTCAGTTTTGCTGCCCATGATCTTTTCAGGATTAGTAAAAGCCAATTCATAATCGGGGGCATGGAGCAGCGCCCCATACAAAAAGAGTGGTGGGTGGGTGTAGATAAGATCAATATAGTTTTGAAAACTACTCAGTTATCGATCATTTTATCTGTTATCTCCGCTTGTGTGCCAATTCTATTTATTTCAAGAGCATCATTTTACGTACCTGGGTTTCGCCGTTCATCTCTATCCTGG
>CAZWIS010000048.1:0-16816 GCA_964634275.1 uncultured Candidatus Cloacimonadota bacterium
CCCCTGACCCGCAGCTTAGAAGGCTGCTGCTCTATCCTGCTGAGCTACTGGCGCACAAGTGGTAGCGGCGCAGGGACTTGAACCCCGGACCTGCGGATTATGATTCCGTTGCTCTAACCAACTGAGCTACGCCGCCACACTATAAAGAAAAGAGGCTACACCAGGATGTAAACCTCATAAAAATGGTAGCGAGGGAAGGACTCGAACCTTCGACCTTCGGGTTATGAGCCCGACGAGCTACCGACTGCTCCACCTCGCGTTAACGTTTTGTCATAAAATTTGAGACCTGATTTTTGTCAAGAACTTTCTCTCCTTCACAGTGGTGCCGCTTATGCACATTAAAGTCCATCGAATAGCACGGACAAGGAATAGTTCTCCAATATAAAAGTGGTAGTGGATGAGCTAGATGAGTTTTTTTGCAGGCTCAGATTGGCTTAAAACACACTGATCTGATATGTAGGTAGACACGTTCAATGTGTGTAATTATATTGCGATTACCAGTTCGGAGGATCGGAATCCTCCGCTACGCTAAAAAACAAATTGACACAATTCGTATGCTATTTATATTATTGAAACAGGAGTTAAGAGATGATATCTGAAGGTTTTGATTCTTTTCACAAAGATGGCGTCAAGTCCTTTAATGTACTACTTCCGGAACTGATGTCCAATCTTTTGCACAATCTGCCAGGCATTGCCTACCGATGCCGTAACGATTCGAAATGGACTATGCTGTTCTTATCTGAGGGCTGTTATCAGCTTACGGGATTCAACCCCGGTGAACTTTTGTACAATAGCGAACTTTCTTATGAAGATTTAATTTTTGAAGAAGATCGATCTCTCGTGAGGGAGTCTGTCAATGATGCTGTGCAAAAGCGAACCCAATTCCAAATGACATATCGGATCAAAGACAGAAATGGGCAGATCAAATGGGTTTGGGAACAGGGAAATGCGATTTATGACCAGCATAACAATCCATTCTATCTGGATGGTTTTATTACTGATGTGACAGCCCGGATAAAGGCAGAGGAGACTCTCAAAGAGAACTCTTTGATCCTGTCCGAACTCAATGCAATGAAGGACAAGTTTTTTACCACAATCGCTCACGATCTGCAAAATCCCATCTATGCCATCATCTCACTATCAGATTTTATTTATCAAAATGCTGCCAAATTCAGCAAAGAGGATATGGCGGACTTCCTGCATCAGATAAATGTATCTGCCAAGAGCGCTCATACTCTACTGGAAAACCTGCTGGATTGGGCAAAGTCCCAAACTGGAAAATTGAAAATCCAAAAGGTTAGATTGAACCTGCCAAAACTTTTGGATGAGTGCATATCTATCAATGGAGCACATGCTCATAACAAAGGCGTAAAAATTGAGACAGATATCCCTGATCAGCTATACTGCAATTCGGATTATCATCTTTTGAGCACAGTGTTTCGCAATCTGATTTCCAATGCTATCAAGTATTCACATATAAATAGTACTGTCATTATCACTGCTAAAGCTATCGATGACAAGATTGAAGTAGAAATCAGCGACACTGGAATCGGCATCAGCAGATTTAATCTTAACAAGCTATTCCAGATCGACAATGAGTTTCACAGTTTGGGTACCGCAAATGAAGCAGGAACGGGATTGGGACTAATACTTGTAAAAGATTTTTTGGATCGCTTGGGCGGTACTGTGCAAGTAGAAAGCAAACTCAAACAGGGATCGATTTTTACCGTCAGAATTTAAGCCGTGGGGAATGCAATGGATAAAAGCAAAGAAAAACGCCTGAGCTATCAGAGTTATACAACTTTCGTCTTAGTGACCATCATCACCATCCTCGTGAGCTATACTAATGTTATTCAAAAAAGAAATTACCTGGCAAATGACGAGAAATTCCATCTCGAGACAATTGCAGCTTTCAAGGCAAAGCAATTTGACAATTGGATCAAGGAGCGTTGTGCCGATGCAGATGCCCTGACCAGCAATACAAATCTGATCCAGCGTATCCATCAGGTGGTGCTAAACCCTCAGGACATTTCCAGCATTGAGTTTATCCGGTCACGCTTTGAAGCATATATCAAATTCAAATCTCACAAAGCGGTATTTTTGATTGACCCTACTGGTGAAATATTGGTCGAAGAGCCGGAAACAATTGAAATCTTGCATCCCGATATCGTTTCGATGGCATTGAACTCGATACAAGCTAAGAAAGCGATCCCGGGTGAATTCATCTATTGTGAATATCATTCCGAGCAGCATTTGGATATTTATGTCCCGATTTTTCTGGATTATCTACAAAAAGAAAACCCGATAGCCGTCATGGTCTTTCGCACGGATTCCAGAAAAGTTATCGAAGATCAGATCGTAATGTATCCGTTTCCCACTGCGACAGCAGAGTCCTTCCTGATCAAGGCAGAGAATGATAGTATCCATATTTTTACGCCTACTCGCCTTGCTTCAAACGATCGTATGAATCTGATGTATCCAATAACAAAACAACTTCGGAAAGCGATTAATAATGAAAACAAGTTCCCGGTAACAGTAGAGGATATCGATTATCATGGGCGAAATTCATACCATGCAATCATGCCACTGACATATAATGACTGGTATTTGGTTTCTAAAATCGAAGTCTCGGAGGCTGTTTCTCCCCTGAGGATATATATACTGCGTTCGGTAGGATTTTCGCTTGGGATTTTGCTCCTGACCATGACGGGTATCCTTCTGATCATTGGTAGCTACAAGAGTAAACGGCTCTCGGAAAAGTTTCAGGAAGAGCTTGACAGGCAAGCTCTAATGAGGCACTTTGAATATATTGTAAAGTATGCCAATGATATTATTTATATGGCGGATGAGCATGAGAGGATAGTCCAACACAACGATAGCGCTTTGAAGTTTTATGGATATTCCAAATCCGAATTTGAAGAATTACCGGCAAGCAAATTGATAGAACCCATGATATTCAAACACCACAAAGAAACTTATAGCTACTCCGATTATCAAAAAGGAGTGGTGATGGAAACTCAGCACGTTACCAAGGATGGAAGAGTAGTTCCTGTCGAAGCCAGCATCCGAGCCATAGATATTGAAGGAGAAAGATACTATCAGTGCATAATCCGTGATATCAGTGATAGAAAAGCTGCCGAAACAGAGCAGAACAAACTTCATCAGGAGATTAGAATTCTGAATCAATCTCTTGAATCCAAAGTTGCCAGCAGAACCAATCAACTCCAAAAAGCATACAAAGATCTGGAAAGTTTCAGTTACAGCGTCTCTCACGATCTGCGTGCTCCGCTGCGCTCTGTCAAACGGTTTAGCCAGGCTTTGATAGAAGATGCAGGCGAAGAGCTCAAGCCTGATGCTATCGATCACCTCAATAGAATTATTGCGGGGTGCAATACTATGCAACAGATAATCGATAGTTTGATGGAACTCTCTGGTATTGCAAGCAAGGTTTTGCATCTGGAAAATATCGATGTATCACTCGTTATCAATACCATCCTGGCAGAACTGATAGTGCAGAATTCCGAACAACGGATTCGCAGTTCAGTACCCTCTGGGATATCTGTAGTCGGAGATCCGGCACTGGTTCAAACAGCTTTGACGAATTTACTCTCCAATGCCATAAAGTTCAGTGCACTAACGCCCGAAACGGTAATAACGGTGAACTACGATGCAAATGATGAGTTTCACAGCATTTCGATAAGTGATAATGGCGTAGGATTCGACATGAAGTATGCCGACAAAATCTGTGAACCGTTTCAGAGATTGCATTCTGCAGATGTGTTTCCTGGCTCTGGCATAGGCTTGAGCATTGTCAAACGTGTGATGCAAAAGCATGGAGGTAACATCAGGATTTTCAGTGAACCAGGAAGTGGAACAACCACATTTCTGGACTTTCCAAAAGTAGAATTACAAGATGAATATAGGGACAGGATTTAATATGACCAAGGATTTGACGATACTTTTCATTGAAGACCGCGAAGACGATATGTTACTGGTTCTTCGAGCACTGACCAAGGGTGGGTACAAGGTAAAATATCATCGTGTCCAGAATGAGGAAGGAGTCCGAAGAATGCTGACGGAAAGGCTATGGGATGCTATTATAGCGGACTTTTCCATGCCTGGATTCTCCGGTGCAGATGCTTTGCGGATTTACAACGAGTACGACCTGAATATTCCTTTTATACTGGTCTCCGGATCAGTTGGAGAGGAGATTGCCGTTCAAATGATGAAAGATGGTGCCAGTGACTATGTAATGAAAGACAAACTGGGACGGATAGTGCCTGCCTTGGAAAGAGAACTGCTGGAGTTTGATGAAAAGCGAAAGAAAAAGCAGATGGAAGACGAACTCCACCGGGCAAGACTGATCATCGACAGTACCGACGTCATCCTTTGGCAATGGAAACCCGAAAAGGGATGGCCAGTGATCTATGTATCACACAATGTAAGTCAGTTTGGCTATACCCAGGAAGAGTTTATCAATCAAGACACTTTGTACTCGGACTTTATTCATCCAGATGACCGGGATGAGTTGTTTCAGAATAGCATAGAAAACATCTACCATCGTCATGATCTATACAAGCAAAACTACCGTGTTGTTTGCAAAGATGGAAGTATCCGCTGGCTTGATGATTATACCACTATTGTGAGAGATGAACACGATAAGGTAGTCCTGGTTCAGGGGCTGACGTATGATGTGACGGATAATACCTTGCTGGAGATGGACTTGGATCGCAGCAAAAACATCTATCGTAGCCTCGTCGATACCTCCCCAGACGGTATCTGCATGATAGATATGAATTTTAATACAGTGTTTGTGAACAAGCGTAAAGCCGAACTCTTTGGATACCAATCTCCAGACGAGATGCTCGGTATGAGTGCACTTGATACGATAGCTCCGGAATATCGGCAGTTTTTGCTCGAACAGAAACCAGAACTAATGAGCTATGGCAAGCTCTCTATACCGGAGATTGAGTTTATCTGCAAGAATGGCAACCGGTTTTTTGGCGAGTTGCGTATGGTTCTGATCCGGGATGCACAGGGAAACCCTGAGAATATCATAAATCTTGTTACTGATATCACAGAACGGAAACAGATGCAGGAAAACCTGATCGAAAGTGAAACCCGCTTCCGTGTTTCCTTTGAAAATGCCCCAATTGGCATGGATATGATCGGTCTGGATGGCAGGATCATGAAGGCAAACAAAGCCTTTTGCGATCTGATCGGATATACCGAAGAGGAATTGACTGAGCTTACCTTTTATGACATTACCCACCCAGAAGACCTGGATATGAACAAAAAAGTGGTAGCTGAGTTGGTTCAAAATGTTAGTGATACCGTCCAGATTGAAAAACGCTATATTAAAAAGAACAAAGATATCATATGGGTAAATGTAAGCTCCACTATCATATATAATTCTCAGGGACAAGCCTTATATTTCCTGGCTCAGGTGCAGGATATTACAAAGAGCAAACAGGCTGAGATTGATATCCTCAATGCAAAGGCAAAGGCAGAAGAATCCGACAGGTTGAAATCCGCTTTACTGGAAAATATGAGCCATGAACTTAGAACCCCGCTCAACGGTATTATGGGTTTCTCGGATTTGATCAAAAATTCCGATGCCTCAGACGAGGTAAAGGGAATGGGAGAATTGATCAGCAGATCAGGAAAGAGACTGATGACGACTCTCGATTCGATTATGTTGCTTGCGCAACTGGAATCCAGCCAAAAAATGCTGGGCACCACCAATGTGGTATATAACATCAGTGCAGAGCTTCAAACGGTCTGTAAATCATATACTGATGAGATAACCTTCAAAGGCTTCGATTATATTGTCGATGTAAAGCCGGATTTGTTCATCCGCTGTGAGATAAAGCTCTTCCGTCAAGCTATTCAAAAACTGCTGGAAAATGCTATCAAGTTTACACAAAAAGGTTCTATTACCGTACGGGCTTCTTTGGATCAAGCAACTTCTATGGTACACATCCAGATTGAAGACACCGGTATCGGTTTCAGCCCGGAGCTCAAAAAAGGTATATTCGAGGAATTCCGCCAAGCCAGCGAAGGATATGGCAGAGCTTATGAAGGCAGTGGGTTGGGATTGAGTATTACAAAAAAGATCATCACACTTTTGGGGGGTAGTCTATCGGTCGAAAGTGAACCGGGTAAGGGATCTGTGTTTGGGATCTCCCTTCCCTACACTCCTCAGGAGGCAGTAACGCTTCCGGATGAAATATTACAGGCAAAATCAGCACCCATAAAACCCGTGGAATCCGAAGGTAAGCTACCACCACTTCTTATTGTGGAAGACAATCCTGTAAACCAAAAACTGGCAGTATCCTTTTTGAAAAAGCTCTATACAGTCGATTGCGCCGAAACTGGTGAAATAGCCGTCGAAATGGCACTACAAAAGGTATACTCAGTCATTCTGATGGATATAAATCTCGGAAGTGGAATGGATGGGATTCAGACTACTCAGGTGATCAGGAAGATGCCAGGATACGAAAACATACCCATCATTGCCGTCACGGGTTATACCCTGATCGGGGATCGAGAACGAATCCTCGCTGGGGGCTGTACCCACTATCTGGGAAAGCCATTCAGCCGGGAACAACTGATCGAAACGATTGATGTGGCAAAGGAAGCTATGCTCTGATTTAAGCAATGATCGGCAGTTCGCTGGAAGGAATCTCCCAATCGTCGTTGTCGTGATCCAGTAGGAGAAAACCGTCTCGGGATTTTAACTTCTCGTAGATATAGCGTTTAGCTTCGAAGCTTTGCTCTCGTGATACATCGTAGGCTGAAGTCACTGGGGGGAAAATGTGGTATCTGGTCGCCACAATATCTCCGGCATAGATATAGAACCTGTCTCCAGTATCAATTTCGACTATCTGGCTGCCTATGGTATGTCCACCTACCTGCTTCAAGACCACTTCTTTCGTTACATTACATTCATTTTCCACGAGTTCGATTTGGCCTGTTGTCTCCAGTAATGACAGTTGCTGCTCGAAGTTATATGCTGCTTTGTTCAGGGCATCTGGCTTCTTTGCCATATCCCATTCCTGACGATTTACCCAGTATCTCGCATTTGGAAACGTAAGTCTATCCACTTCACCCAGCTTACTGACAATACCACCGGCGTGATCAAAATGCAGATGAGTCATCAAGACATCGGTAACATCAATATCTCTGATTCCCATACCCCCCAAAGATACCGGTAACATAAACTCTGAGGGGCTATATATCTTCAATTGCTTCTCGGTGAGCCGATTACCAAGACCTGTGTCGACGAGTATTTTCCTATCGCCTGTATCAATCAGTAATAGGTTCAATGCCATCTGTAACCTGCGCTTTGGGTCTGTTTCGATCTTTGCACTCCAAATACTCCAAGGCAGAACACCCATCAGGGCTCCAGCATCAGACCAGTAGGACCCGGCATAAACTTTGTGCAGGCTTACAGGCATCAACTTTCCTTCACAGCTTCTTTTTTGGGACGTGCTTTGTATGGCTTACGCGGTCTGGATGGTGTCTTCTGAGAATCACGCACAGGTTTCACATCCTGATTACCATCGGCTTTCATCTGGGAGAGCACATCCTTCTCGCTTTGTTTGGAACTAAAGACCACGATCCGCTTCTTTTCGCCTTCTCCGATTGTAAGAGTCCTCAAGTTTCGATCTCTCTCTATGTATTTGTGAATGATTCTCCTCTCTCCTGCATTCATGGGATCGAGTGTAAGTGATTTCCCACTTGATTTTACTTTTACGATTTTTGGTACATAAAGGCGCAGATACTGTTCTTCTCTACGAGTTCGATATCCTTCCGAATCAAGATATACCTTGTCTATATCACGGCAGGATTCAAATATCCGATTGAGCAAGTACTGCAGCGTCTCCAGCATGGAACCATTCTTGCCGATTAAAAACCCGGGATCGTTGCATTCGTGAATGATCGCATAGACCGTCTTTCCTTCGATTTTTGTCTCTACGTTGCTAAAATTCAGATTGAGATGTTCAAGTAACAATTCGACGAATCTCTGAACCCTTTGAGTAGGTTCAGCAATTTTAAACTGGACTTTGGCAGGTTTCTTTCCAAACATCCCCAAAAATCCTGAGGATGCTTCGACCAGGACATCATAATCCACTTCCCACTCTTTGAGTCCGTTTTCTTTCCGAAACTGAGAGACAAGTTCAGCTACGGAGCTTCCACTTTTTTCAATAACCTTCATTAAATAGTGTCCTTTTGTTTAAGATGTTTTTGTAAATAATACTGTTGAATCACAGAGAATACATTAAAAATAGTCCAATACAGGACAAGTCCTGCCGGCATGTTCCTAAAAATAAAGAACATAAAGATAGGCATCACCCACATCATCATTTTGGAGCTTTGAGCTGCTGCTTTTTGTTTGTCGTCCATTTCATCGAGATTCTGCTTTGGAGGTTGCATCAATAGCGATTGCAGGATCATAAATACACCCATCAGAATAGGTAATATCATGTATGGATCGGGCTCGGAAAGATCCGTCAGCCAGCCCACAAAATGTGCATTTCTCATATCGAGTGAATAACGCAACACGTTGTACAATGAGATAAAGATCGGCATTTGTATTAGCATCGGGAGCATACACCCGGATATTGGGTTTGTCCCAGCTTCTTTGTACAGAGCGGCTACTTCAGCTTGAGCCCGTTTGGGATCATTTTTGTATTGTTGCTGAATCTGTTGTACCTGAGGCTGAAGCTTTTGCATTTTGAGACTGGAGGATAGCTGTTTATGGGTTAAAGGATGCAGTACCAGCTTGAGGATCAGCGAGAAAATGATGATAACTACACCATAGTTCTTGATGTACCTGTGAAGAAATTTCAAAAACCAGGCAAAGATATTTGATAACCAGCGCAACCACTTTGAGCCTAATTCTGCAATATTGTCCATCCCATTACCATAGCTCTTGAGAAGATCCGAATCTGCAGGACCCAAAAAGAGAGTGTAACTCTGCTGCCAATCGCTACGAGCATTCTTCTGGCTTGATTCCAGAACAAATGAAGGGCTATCGGTCTCTTCATTGTTCATCGCCAGATACCTCTTTGTAAGCGCTGGTTCTTTCTCCAGAACTGCAAGGGTGAAATACTTTGAACGGATTGCAGCCCAGGTGAAGGAACTCAGGTTCATATTGCGTTCCTGTTTCAGCTTCTTCATATCGAGCTTGAGCACGGTATTATCAGCAAACAGGTAAAACTTGTAATCTTGTACTTTCGTTTTCAGATTCTGCTCTGTCTGGCTGATTCCAGCTTCAAAGCTCAAAGCAAGCCCACTTACTGGAACAAAATCCGTGATTACGACGTCCAGATCTACCCCATAATCGTCATTCAGAGTGAATGTCTTTGTGATCACGGAGTCTTTGTCGGTTGAGAGATAAAAGATCACCTTCCGGTCGGATATCTGATGATAGGAAAATACTTCATTATGCAGAGGAGTTTCCATGCCAGGATGAATCAGATTAATACCTGCAATTGCATGATTTTCCGGTATCAACTGGACATTGCTGCCATCGCGCATTTTAAAATTCATCAATTCTACATGAGTAATCTGCGCACCCATGTTATCAAACGTAATCCTTACCAGATCATTGCTGATATTGATATTATTATTTCTTGCGGATTCTACAAACTTGGAACTGGATGTCCGGATTTCAGAATCGGTCCTTACAAGTACCGAATCTACCACCGCTGCGGGAGCTTCATCTTTGGTAGCTTCCTCTTCAATCGGAGGATTTGTCACCCTTGCCGGTTTCCAGACGAATTGATCAAAGACCAAAAAGACCAGCAGCATCAAAATAAGGGCAGTAATAGTACGTTTATCCATTCAATCTCCTATGGTAATGGATCATAACCTCCCTTACAAAAGGGATTACAGCGCAGGATACGCCAAATAGTAAGATACAAAGCTTTGAATACATTGTATCTGGAAAAAGCAGCCCTACCATATTCGCTACAGCTTGGAACAAAGCGACATGAGGCTGGAAGAAATGGCGAAATCAATCTCTGGTATGCTCTGATGAGCAAAATCGCCAATAGATTGGGGACATGGAGCAGCCGTCTTATTTCGATGATGATGTTTCCTGAGAAAGTTTTTGAAAGACCAGTTCCAATTCTTTGCACATAGATTGCCAGGATAGCTCCCCAAGTCCGCTTTTTGCGATCAGATTGATTTTGATGTTTTCCGGAAATGAATCTCGATATTGTCGGATAAAAGCTTTGATACGACGCCGTAGCAGATTCCGCACCACTGCTTTTCCGATCTTCTTACTGACTGTGATCCCAAGTGCAAATCCATCATTACTTTCCAATACCGGCACAAAAAAATACGGTGTCCTCAGCAACTGGTTTGACTCGAAAAATTCCAGATATTCATTATGAGCTGTTATCCAGCGCATGGATCAGACAGTAAGGGTCTTTCTCCCTTTTGCACGACGACGGGCAAGCACTTTTCTACCATTCTTGGTAGCCATGCGGCTGCGAAAACCGTGTGTGTTCTTTCTGGGACGATTGTGTGGTTGATAAGTCCGTTTCATTATCTATCTCCTTAAAATTCTTACATTTAACAATGAAATGTCATAGTTTTTATAGTGTCGATCATGTCAATTATTTTTTTCCATCACTATATTCGTAGGATCGGAATCCTACGCTACGGTCAAGCGTATATCAAGCGTATATCAAGCGTATATCAAGCGTATATCAAGTGTATTCACGAATACACTTGATATAGGTAAGATATCCACTAAAAATAGGTTTTGGCAACGGAGGAATCTGGCATGCCAACTGGTCAGAGCAGCCAACCCTGGCTCCGGAGAACTATTCCTCCATTCGCAAGTCAATGAAACTCAATGCTTTTTACATAGATCCAGTAAAATACTTCGGATATCTTCCGAACTGATTTCAAAGGGATTATTCGCCATGTTTCTGCTACTTAGCACTTCCGGAATCTTTTCGTCGATAAAATTCTGTGAAAGGTGAATATCTATCGACATTTTCAGGGTTTCCAGCCATTCATAGAATTGCTTTTGGGTGATTCCGATGTATTTGAACAGATCATCAAGCGGTTTTGAAACTGCAGGATAGTACAAATCCATTACACTCTTCATCACGATTCCATTTGCCAATCCATGTGGGATATCGTAGCAACTTGTCAGAGGATAACCGATTGAGTGCTGGAGCGTAGTACTGGTATATGATATGGCGATCCCTCCATAGAGTGAAGCTCGCATCATTTCACTCCGGGCTGTCAGGTCATCCGGATTTTTCAGTACTTTTGGCAGATTATAGTATATGATCTTCACGCCTTCAAAAATTATAGGATACAGCAATTCACAACGTTTGTTTGAATAAATCCCTTCCAGGAGATGGCTCAGGGCATCTACACCGGTATTGAGAGTAACTGTTTTGGACATGGTGAGAGTATACTTCGGTTCCAAAATGGAAAGCTTTGGGTAGGCTAACTCACTGCCAAAACCTGCTTTTTTCTTGGTCTGGGTATCGGTTAATACCGAATATGGAGTTACTTCTGTACCGGTACCGGAGGTAGTGGGGATTGCCACGACGGGAAAGGCTTCTTTGAAAGCTGATGTATTGTAAATATCAGTTTTATCGAGCTTATTGGCAGCCGTTAGCGACATCGCCTTTGCCGCATCTATAGGGCTTCCGCCACCTATACCAATGATAAAATCACAGTCCTGCACAGTAAAACTCGTCACTCCATCAATCACCAGATCAAGATCCGGGTTCTCCGTCACCTTGTCATATATAAAACTGCCAATTTCCAGCTTGTTTAGTGCCTCCAAAACATCATCCAGAGCACCAGACCTTCGGGCAGAGCTTTTCCCTGTAACGATAAATGCTTTTTTTCCTAAGCCCGGGAAGTAAGCGCTGGCACGATCCAGAGCCTCTCTGGCAAAAAATATGCGACATGGATTAAACATCAATACCTCCTAATCTTGATCCTTGTGCCATTCTTGCGAATCCGACACTTTACTGTCAATCTTTATTTGCTTGGCTTTTGAGTTTTGAAGCATATTATTCCAGACATCTAAGACTCCTTTTGAATTCTGCCCGTTTCTTATTAGATCGCCCATGTTAGCTATACGTGTTTCAGCCTTTGTTCTTTTCTATCTCACGAGGCAGGTAATAAGCATCAAAACGGCGGCTAATGTACAGCCGGATAGCGAGATAATCGGTAAGGCTGACCCCGCAAAAGATGGATATCATGATCATCATCTGGTACTTTATGGCAACGAGTGGAGACGCTCCTCCCAGGATCTGGCCTGTCATCATTCCCGGTAAGCTGACGACTCCGATCGAAGCTATGGTCAGGAGCTGTGGCATCAGTGAAGTTTGAAGTGCTTTGCGAAATGGGGGCAGAACGGCTTCCGAGAGGTTTGCTCCCATGATTATCCTGCTATAATATGCCTTCCAGTTGTCTGATAATCCACTTTCAAATCGCTCCAGCGCCAGGGCACAGCTATTCATACTGTTCCCCAGTACCATTCCATATATGGGGATCAGATAAACCGGTGAATACAGAGGTTTGGGCTGAACCGTGAGAATAATGATCCACGGCATTATGATGACGCTGGTAGCTCCCAAAGCGCTGATCAGAATTGGAAGCATTATTCTGGCAGCCAGCTTGAGCCTTCGATAAATCCCCCAAACAGCATTTGCCAGCATAAACAGCATCCAGAAAAGGGTTAACCAGAGATTCACTTTCTGAAAGATGAATTGGAGCACCAAACCAATCACCGCAAGCTGGATAGCCATTCTGGTAAATGAACTCAGCATTACTTTGTTCAAAGGAAGCTTGAGTCGGATGAAGATAAGTATCGGAAACAACAGCAAGATAGCCGAAAACGCCAGCCCAAGAAAACTGATATCCATTACAATGCTCCTCTTGATTGATCTAAATCCTTCACGATTATCCTGCCATCCGATACTTCCCATAGCTTCTGCCAGCTGTTTTGCCATAGATGATCGTGACTGATGGCTATGATTGTACCATTGTAATGATTAAACAGACACTGAGAGATGATCGAGGATGTCTTTTGATCCAAAGCAGAGGATATTTCGTCCAAAAGCAACACCTCAGGATCGAATTGTAAGCTTCTGATCAGTGCCACACGTTGTTTTTCTCCGCCCGAGAGCTTTGAGCATTTACTGTCCAATAGCTGTGATTCAAGCCCGAAGCTGGTAAGCAGATTCTGGAGCTTGGTATCCCACTCCGGGGTATTAAAGATACTATTTATCCGTTTGTGATTTACCAGATATTGCCATGGTTCTTTGAGGGCTTCCAATACAGTCACATCGTCCAGCCATGGCTCTTGCATCACTTCCATGATCCGGTATCGTAGAGCTTCCGGTTTGTAAGTTTTGATATCCACTCCCTCAAAGAGGATGCTGCCTTCATAGTGTGGGTTCATTAGGTTGAGCGTGTGCAAAAGTGACGTTTTACCGCTTCCAGTAGCGCCTACGATCAGGATTTTGTCTCCTTTTGAGACTTCTAATTCTACATCCGTGAATAGCAGTTTATCCTGATAAGCAAGCCGAGAAATCGCTATTTTTAAGAACATCCTCACTCCCGTAGTCTAATGATGGACTATTACTTTTCGAGTTATATTCTGATGCTGTCTCTTCACCCTCATGATATATATCCCGCTCTTGATTGAATCTTTTGCCAAATCTATGCTATAGACTCCCGGAGACGTTTGTTTGCTGTCTCTTTGTGCAAACATCAATTGACCCCGCAAGTTGTATATCTCGATCTCGACAGGTGAGGTCGGAGCCTTTTCGAATGTTACTTTAAATGTTCCTTGAGATGGTTGGGGATAAACATGAACTTCGGGCTGAATGATGAAACTTTCCATTAGAGAGGATGGAGTACTGCTGATCTGTGTATAGTGAGCGCTAATCGGAGCCATTATCGGGTGCTTTGTATGCCTGCCGGAAACGTCATAAGCCTCGATCCAGTATTGTAAGATGTCACCATTGCTCAGACCACTAATCAGGGCCGAAAAATTGTTCTCCACTCCGCTGGGCAATAGTACTACATTAGACCATTCGCTGCCTTCACCGATTTTGTAATGACATACCAGGGATGAATTCAGCAGATTGTGCCCACCGTAGGATTTGATCCTGCACATTATCTGAAGTGTGTCATCGATTATTTCTGTGACTGGTGGGGGGCTTTGATGTTCTATCCTCAACATTTCGCCATCCGCTATACCCATTGTACGGCAATGAAGCGCATCATAATAATACCATGTTCCGGTAAATCCGATAATCTCGTAGCCGGGCATTGCATCAATGTAGGTTTGTAATGCTTGTTGATCACTGGGGATACCGAACAATGGAACGTAGACTTTTGAGTTTAGGATCAAAGAATTTGTATAGGCTGCTACATTATTCCCCTGGTAAGTACCGCAGTAGATACGAATCACTCGATATGCTCGTCCAGAACTGCTATTTGTGGTGGCAAACTGAGCAGCTATCTGTTCCGCACGATCGTATTCGGGATGTCCCATAGGGAGCTGTTTTACGAGGACTGTATCTTCGTTCAGGAGCTTTGCCCAGCAATCTATGTGTTGAATACCATACAATTCAGGATTGATTGTGAACAGATATCGATTGATACCCAAAAGATTGGATGCATATTGCAAGAATTGATCGGAAGGCATCAGGCTAAAGTTTTCACTGACCATCTGGGCAGTAGAAAACGCCGTTCCATAGCCATCGGTCATGAAGTTGCCTCCCGTCAGATATCCAGGAAAGTCCAGTAGAATCGATCCAAAATAATCTGCCAGAACACTGTTTACAGCATCATCATCCTCGTATGGACGTTCATAATCCCGTCCGGGAACCCATGGATAACCATTGAAGATCGGATCTGCAATTCCAAAGACTGCATCATCGACAAAAATCGAATGTGGTCCCCAATCTCTGGTCCAATGGGAATTCGTGGGAGCAGTAATGTATCTGACATGGGACATATTGACGCTTATGTGAGACAGAACAGCATTCGCCTGAGATTGTGCTGAAGAATTCTGCACCAGGATATAGACAGTATCATCGATTGCCATTTCATTGATGAGAGATACCGGCACTCCAAACGGATGGCGAATCAGCACTCCGCGCATTGGTTCCCACTCAGCTACCATTCGGTTGGTAGCAAAAAGACTGCCTGCAACGATGAAAGATAGAAGAAACACTGGAACAAAAAATGTTTTCATATTCATGTTTAAGCTCCCCTGAAACATATTCAATAGACAACGCATGGTGTAGATACCACGTTTTGTAGTCAATCACTTTCTATAAATCCAAATTGTTCTTGACATTTTTGTAGCTCCGCTTAAAGAAATATTATCAAAGCAGGATTGGAAAAGCCATGAAGATAGTTATAATAACAAACTCGCATCCTACAAATGATATCAGGCTCTATCACAAAATAGCGATGAGCTTGACGAAGATTGCAGAAGCATGGGTAATCAGCACAATAGGAGTATCGAACGACACTACGAATCCATACCAGATAGTCGTATCGAGCGAATCAAAGTGGGTAGCCTTGTATCAGATATATCGCAGTGCCCAAAAAGTTAAGCCTGATGTGGTGATCTGTGTCGAGCCGCTTACTATGTTCGTCGGTATTAGATTAAAGAGAAAGATGGGGACAAGGCTCGTCTTTGATGTGCACGAGTTTTTTGCAGATGCCTTTGCCGAACGATTTAACGGTTTCCTTCGTTACCCGATGCACTTGTTGTATTTGTTCGGTGAGCGATGGCTATTCAACCATGCAGATTTTGCCACTGGTGTGAATGAAATGATTCTTCGGCAGCTTTGTCCCAGTATGCCCGAGGACAAGGTAATGGCACTTCCAAACTATCCGGTTAAAAATGTCTGGGACTATAATTGCGAAATCCCACACACACTTCACTCTATCTGCGAGATGAGCTTTGATCTGATCTACATCGGTGGACTCACAAAAGATAGAGGCATTATTGAAATGCTCAAATGCTGCTCAATTCTGAGAAAAGAAATCCCCTGGCTCAAAGTCCTCTTTGTCGGTAGGTTCTTTAGCCAGGAATTGGAACAGCACTTTTATAACAAAATAAACGAGTATCACCTGAATTCTATCATCTATTATCAATCCTGGCTTCCTCCAGAAAAAATCGGAGTTCTACTGAAATGCGCCAAGCTGGGCTTATGGACATTCAATCCGGCAAACAAGAGGATGTACAATGCTTTGCCCCTGAAGGTACTGGAGTATCTGTCTGCCGGGCTACCCGTCGTAACGATCAAATCTCCTTTGATGAATGCGATCATCAAATCAAACCACGTAGGTATATGCACAGAGTACGATGCCAATGCTTTGGCTACTGCCATCGCAAAGCTTCTACTACTTCCGGAGAACGAATTCCGGGAGATGAGTGAACGATGTATCAGCATTGTAGAAGAAAAGTACAATTGGGAAGCTTTGGAACCATCTCTCATCAAGGCAATTACTGGTTTGAAGAACCTTTCAGAGCATAAATGAAGATTCTGTATTTCAGCTATTTTTACCCACCCTTGAGTGGGCCCGCCACCTTTCGCAATGCCAAAGTAGTCAAATACCTCGCTGAATACGGTGCGATTATCGATGTAATTAGCGTTGGAGAAACAGAGTATCTGAATCAGGATGAGAATCTATTAAACGAATGCGGTCATCGTAAACTAATCCGCAGCGCTTCATTTGACCTGATGTCCATTGCAAAAAAGCTATCCAGAAGGAACACACTGGATTCCAGAAA
>CAZWIS010000049.1:0-16236 GCA_964634275.1 uncultured Candidatus Cloacimonadota bacterium
AGGGGAGGCTCAATGATCCAGTTCTGCGGGAGAATTTTATCGAGCGCATCTTCGTGATGTATCGCTATCGGGAACTGATCGCTTCAGGGGCAGACCGGGCAAAAGTAATAGACTTTCATACCCGTCACAAATTGCTGATCATGGCACATAATCCACTGATCTACCGTCAATTGGGTAAGTTAGTAGCTGATATTGCAAGGCACCCTATTCAGTCGTTTTGCGCTGAATACATCAGTATGCTAATGCAAGCTTTGGCATTTCCTGCCACCCCCAGCAAACACCAAAATGTGATGCAACACGTCCTCGGCTATTTCAAGAAAGACCTCACAGCCAGTGAAAAAGCTGAACTGCTGGATTTGATCGCCAGCTACAAGGCGCATCTTTTACCTTTGATTGTCCCCATCACGATGCTAAATCATTATGTCCGTAAATATGAAAAAACCTACCTGAAGGATCAATATTACCTCAATCCCCATCCAAGGGAACTGGCATTGAGAAATCATGTGTGATATATTATAGAGCATTGTATTACCATGGTAGCACTGTTCTGCCGTAGTAGGCATGGAAGATATACGGAGTGACGACAAAGCGCAAATCATAGAGATCCAAAGAGGGATTGCATACAAACCTCTGCCTGTGATGTGGCGGGGTTTAGCGCATTCATCCCCCGATGTCCCGCCAGATCGTAGCCGGATCTATGATAGCAGGATTTCAGACTGCTGCATGAGTTAAAGTAAGTGGTATGATTTTGGCTATCACAGGAGTTCGAAAGATAGCTTCTAACCCTCTATCCAGACTATGTGTGTGAAATCTATGGAATACTAAGGAGAAGAAAGTGCTTTTTACAGACTTGGAAACTGAAAGATTATGGCTGAAGAACATCTCTATCAGTGATGCTGGATTTATCTATGAGCAGTTCTCAAGTGACTTTATAAACAAGTATCTGTTTGATTATGATCCACTGAGTTCGATTGAAGAGGCTATTGACCTGATCAAGTTTTATACCGTTCCCGAACCTCGAAAACAGCATCGCTGGATATTGATCCTGAAAGAGAGTGGGATCAGGATTGGTTCAATCGGGTATCACTGTTGGGATAATGAAAAGAGACAAGCAGAAATTGGATATGATTTGAAAGAGGAGTATAATGGCTATGGATTTATGAATGAAGCATTCAGCGTTGTCCTCAGTTTTGGCCACAACCGGATGAATCTGGAAGTGCTACTTGCAATCATATATGTGGAGAATCTTGCATCCATCAAGGTCGTTGAAAAATACGGCTTTCAACAAACAGGGACGAGATATGACACGTTTCATGACCACCAGTATCTTCACTATCTCTACCAGTTGAAGCTGAATAATCATTATGGATCCAAGCTTACAGAACCTTAAGACTGTTGATTTATCGTGGCATGGGGAAGCGCCTCATACAAAAAAAGGGGGTATAGATAGCTGTTTGAGGACGCTCAGACAGACTGAAAACACACCAGTTTGCTCTGTGGTAAGACACGTGCAACGGTCTTTCGGTGTATGTAATGTTGCTCTCGAATAGTCATTTAGGTCGCTTGAACTGACTGCGGTATTCCTTGTCCATTTTCTCCGTTGCATATTGGTAGATCAGACGGGCGGCATGGTTTTTATGCTCGTGGAGGAACTTTTCCACCTCAACAGGTGAGACTTTCCATAGCTCACGCAGAAACCAGCCCAAGCCCTGATGGACGACTCTCTCGGGCTCGGACATCATATCGTCGATAAAATCGAGCAGTGTATCGGCAGCTTCTGTTTTTCGAAGACAGAGGAGGGATACTGGTACTGCCCTACGAGTCCAACGGCTGGCAGAGAACTTCCAGCTTTCAAGATCTTTGAGATCAATCAGCTTCTTTTCAAAGAAATAGGGAGTAATCCTGCTACATAGGACATCTACCTGTGCCCAATTACATACTCCATCGTCAAACCAGCTTCGTAGCTTTTCCCAATGAACTGCCTGTAGCTTACTCAAGTCTTTTTGCAGCATCAGATATGCGATGGAACCAAACTCGTACTTCCCTGATTGATAGAGTAATTTGCCCAGTTCGAAAACATTCTCGATGCTAATACTGAACTTTTCGGACACCAGCTTCGACAGTTCATGAGTTTGCGCTTCTACGAGTCCGTAAGAATCGAACCCTTCCCGGAAATAACGGGAATACTTGTCGACAAGCTTCTGATCATACCTTTGCTCGCAATAATCCCGGGCAAATTCAATGGCTTTACTGAAATCGGTTTTCATAAACATTCCTTTATTACTCAAGACTGATGAATAAACGTGGCATGGGGAAGCGCCCTTATACAAACTGGCTGCTTGAGTTGCCTATTCGCATTTCCCTTCGCTTTCTTCATCTTCCAGCACCGGGAGGATGTTTTTATTACAGAGCAGGGACATATCTACCAAAGTTGCTTCCAGATCAGCAATTGACCAGTTTCCTTCGTGTCTGCCGATGCCTCTCATAAACGCTGGAAAATGGACGAAGGAAATGATGTTGTCCTCTCTTTGAATGGTGAATTTGCCATCAATGACCACGGCAACGGGAAAATGAGTGGAGGGTAGTCCAAAGCTGTGGATTAGCTCCAGATTTGTCTGATCTTCGATATCGAGATAGAGGATATCATAATCGGTTTTATAGTTATTCAGCGCTGCATTGATCTTTTCCAATGCCTTCAGAGAAGGTGCTTTGTTCTTGTGAAAGACGTGTATGACGGGTTTTGTGGCATCTTTGGCATACAAGAGGGGACTGATAGAAATGAGTGCCAAAGCTAAGGCTATCATTATGACGTAGTCCATGGGTTTCTCCTTTGCATAGTTCTTTTCAGATCATTTTCAAGGCTTATAGCTCCATTCAAACCAGAGCGAAACTCATCTGCCAGGATTGAATGCATCAACACATCAAAGAAGCCGTTGCCATAATCTCATTCATATACTCCCTTTAGGTTGATTTTGTTTGACTCTTTAATTATTCTGTGGTTGAATTGTCAAGTGATTGTTCTCAACAGCACTGATCGCATACCCGGCTCTTCCATTTGTAGCAGAGTCTCTTAAGTTACAAACTCACTCACAAAGACTCTTGTATAATCGGGTTATGGGGTAGCGCTCCATACAAAAAGGGTGGTGGGTGGGTATTGAATAGTGTTTTTGTGCGCTCAAATTGGCTGAAAACACCCGGTTTGCTTTACGGGAATACTCGTGCAACGGTCTTTCACTGAAAACTTTGAATACAGCATCAATCGCCCCCAGCTCCACATCTTTTTCCTTGACGGAAATGGTGAACTGCTGTTGCTTGCAGAAGTTGTAATTTTTGGTCCGAAATTCAAGAAATGGAGAAGCGCTTTGAGTATCAGAAGGCTAAGTTTGTTGTTTATTCTCTTTTTACCCTGCATCATTTTTGCCCAGTTGAAGCATTTTGAGGTCACACCTACCGCATCACCTACACAGTTTTCTCTCAACGTGGATCATCCGGATTGTGGCCAGATCGTGGTCTATTCTTCAATTCCCGGGCTGGTCTTCCATTCCAACATGGCGGGGATTCAGGAGACCAAGTATTATGCTTTGGAAAGCAAGTACGTGATCTTCCTCCATCCCACCAGGCAAAGGATATTGGTCAAATCCCCTGGTTTTGTCGAGAGGGAGCTGTGGGGACCGGGAGTTCCCAAGCCCAAAGAAGTGGTTGGGTACTACACTGTGGAAGAGCAAAATCCCGAACCCGACAAGGTAAGTATCTTCTCTGTCACCATCAAGGTCACTCCTCCCGATGCTACGCTCAAAGTGGATAATAGGGAATACGACGTTTCCAAACCGGTGATGCTGAAGCCAGGCACCTACAAGCTGGAAGTAAGTAAACCCGGCTTTGTAACCCAGAGCAAGCAGATAGAAGTGAGTGCTGAACGGGCATTTTTTGAAGTGACTCTGAGGGCTCAGGAATTGCTAACTGTAACCATTCGGAGCACACCCCCTGATGCTGATGTTACACTGGATAGCGTAGCAGAGGGCAAAACAAACACGCAAGTCTTTCGCTATCCCGGCAACTATAAGCTGCGCCTTTCCAAGACAGGCTTTGAAACCATAGAACAGAACATTACTGTAAAAGACAGCGGGGATAACACTTTTGTCTATACACTGCAAAAATCAACCGAACAGCTAAATATAAGCCTCGACCCTCCGGATGCTACACTGCTGATCAATAATACCGAGCATAGGGGAAACAGCTTCGAACTTGCTCCAGGACGGTATAGAATAGAAGCTCGCAAGAGCGGATTTGATGACTTGGTGCAGCAAGTAGAAATTCAAAAAGGCGAAGACAGTAACATAAGCCTGAAACTACAAAAATCGACCGGACAGCTAAATATAAGCCTCGATCCTCCGGATGCCACACTGCTAATCAATAATAAAGAGCAGAAGGGAAACAGCTTCGAGCTTGCACAGGGACTGTACAGAATAGAAGCGCGTAAGAGTGAATTTGATGACCTTGTGCAACAAGTAGAGATTCAAAAAGGCAAAGTCAGTAACATAAGCCTGAAACTTAACCGACAAAAGGGAAGATTGATGTTTACTGTTCAACCTATCGATGCCGAAATAATTCTTTCTGACGGCACAACATGGACAGGGGCAAAAATCATCTCTCTGCCGGTGGGCAGCTTTACGATAAGTGCAACTCTCGCAGGATATAAGGACAAACAGCATAATTTTGTAATCGAGAAAGACAAGGATACCAATCTCAGCATTATTTTGGAGCCTCAAAGTGTATCACCGGCACCAACAACAGCTAAGGGGTCTGTCTCTTCCGGAATGGTCTTTGTGGAAGGTGGATCTTTTACAATGGGGAGAACCAAGGGTTCAGGTGATAGGAATGAGCTTCCCAAACACAAGGTTACGCTTGATTCGTTTTATATGGGAAAGTATGAAGTTACCCAGAGTGAATGGCAGGCGATAATGGGTAGCAATCCTGCATCACGATTTGGTGTTGGTGATGACTACCCTGTTTATAATGTATCCTGGTATGCCGTTTTGAAGTACTGCAATCTGCGCAGTATGGCAGAGGGGCTTACTCCTGTTTATACGATATCCGGCTCCACTGATCCTGCCAATTGGGGAAATATTCCCACAACCGATAATGAAATCTGGAATGCAGTTATCTGCAACTGGAATGCCAATGGCTACCGCATGCCTACAGAGGCAGAATGGGAATTTGCTGCCCGGGGAACTACTAATAAACCAGACTATCTCTACAGTGGCTCAAATGATGTCAATGCTGTGGCTTGGTATGATGGCAATAACTTGCCCAGTGGTTCCAAACCAGTGGGTACGAAAGCACCCAATAGCTTGGGCTTATATGATATGAGTGGTAACGTCTGGGAATGGTGTTGGGATCGGTATGGCAGCTATAGCAGCAGTTCCAATAGCAATCCAACAGGTCCTGCAAGCGGATCGTACCGTGTGATACGGGGCGGTAACTGGTACATTAGTGCCAACGTCTGTCGGGTTGCGAATCGGTACAGCTACTACCCGAACTTCAGCAGCGACTATTTCGGCTTTCGGCTCTGCAGGGCAGTCCCTTAATTTTAGAGTACAGGCGGTCGCCGTACCGCCTTATTGTGAAACTGAGCGATACAGCGAGCGCCCGTATCGCTTAAACTTTCTCTCTATATAAATTGGGCGCTACAGCGAGCGCCCGTACAAGGAAACTCTTATGAACAGCCACAACATGCTATCAAGCGAGAATATTAAGCAGTACTTCAAATCCAGAAATCTGCCTCATCTTTTTGCCGAGGATAAACCCATCTTTATCACTTACAGACTGAATTTTACCCTACCTCAAAAGGTTATTGACCAATACAAAAAACAGAAAGAAGACTGGAACAAAGAGCTATTAGCTTTACCCAAAGATGAGAGAGTCATCAGGCTTCAAACAAAGGACAGTAGATTCTTTGATTGGTTTGATGGGCTTATTGCCATATCACCGAATGTACCGTCCCTGCTTCACAAAGATGGCATCCGAGAGATCATCGAAGAATCTTTCAAGCATTTCGATGGATTGCGCTATATACTGCTTTGCTACTGCATAATGCCAAATCACGTTCATGTATTGATTCTGCCCCAATTGCAAGAAAATGGGAATGTTTACTCCGTCTCACATATTGTTTACACTTGGAAGAAATATTCAGCAGCGGCAATAAACAAGATTTTGGGAAAGCGTGGCAGTCTGTGGCAGAAGGAAAGCTATGATAGCCTGGTGAATGATAATAATGGTTTGGGGAAAGTACTGGAGTACATTGTTTGCAATCCTGTGAAAGCTAAGCTGGTGGATGATTGGCAGCAGTGGAAGGGAACTTATATAAAACCGGGATTGTTTTAGGTACAGGCGGTCGCCGTACCGCCTTATTGTGAAACTGGGCGCTACAGCGAGCACCCGTATCGCTTAAACTTTCTCTCTCTGTAAATTGGGCGCTACAGCGAGCGCCCGTACAAGATTTCCCTAATCAGCACTACCTATCTCCTATCCATATAATGCTTTTCAAATATTTATCCAAGTAGTCGCTGCTTGCAGATTTGGGTGACTCTTTATACTTGGCACCCGACTTATTCAGCTTCAAATACAGAAGAAAGGAGGATAGTGCCGGATACGGCAGGATTATTAACATGGCTATCCCCGCACTCTGGAAGAGGTAAAAAACATCTTTCAGGTAGCGCGTGAACGCATTTGCCAGATCGGGGATAAAGCCCTAAAACTGCGACATCCCACCCGCGCTGCCATCTGCAGCAATTCTTGGATATCTTCCATGTGAAGTAGTGTATTATTGGCTGGCTCAGCCGACCTTTTTTGTTGCGTTCACGATAGGGATTGTCGCGTATATTCTTGATTAATCAATCATTTACAAGATAATGAAAGGAATTATGTTTATCAAACATTATGTTTGTGATTCATAATGTTTAGCGGTTTTTATATAACTATCCTCGGGACAAGCTGCATGTGTTTTATACGCATTATCAGACCCTTGAATAATCGGGGTATGGATGCTGCTCCATACCTCGATTATTCGACGGTCTTTTCTGCTGTCTTGATATTGTTTTTTTAAGGACAGATTACAGGAATTTATGTGTCGAGTGCTGCCCACTTAGTTTTTTGTGAATGGCATTGGCTGCTACTCGTCCTGCTCCCATTGCTGAGATTACCGTTGCGGATCCGGTTACGATATCTCCTCCAGCATATACTCCGGGGATGGAAGTTTCCATTGTGTCAGGGTTTACTTCAATGTAGCCCCATCTGTTGCGGGCTAAAGCCGGTGTGGTATTAAAAATCAGCGGACTTGGTCCTGTTCCAATGGCAATGATAACCATATCAGTATCGATTATGAAATTTGAGTCTTTCACGGGAATCGGAACACGTCTGCCATCTGCATCCGGTTCTCCCAATTCCATTCGGACACACTCAATTCCCTTCACCCATGAAATGTCGTTCCCAATGAATCGTACGGGATTCGTCAGGAGTTTAAACTTGATCCCTTCTTCCATGGCATGCCGAACCTCTTCTTCACGGGCAGGAAGCTCTTTCCGAGATCGCCGGTAAACTATGGTTACTTCTGCAGCCCCACAACGCAGAGCATTTCGAGCACTATCCATTGCAACATTTCCTCCACCAACCACTACTACGTGGTTTCCTTCGGGCTTTGGAGTATCGTACTCGGGGAAGCGATAGGCTTTCATAAGGTTGATTCGGGTAAGGTATTCGTTGGAGGAGAATATATTGCAGAGGTTTTCACCTTCAATACGCATGAAGACGGGTAACCCTGCCCCTACGCCAATATACACAGCATCATGCTCAGATAGCAGTTCCTCGATGGATATAGCTGTTCCGATTACAGTGTTAAGCTCGATCTTGCACCCCAATTTTCGCAGATAATCGATTTCGTAGCTTACAATTGATTTGGGTAAACGAAATTCTGGAATACCATATACTAATACGCCTCCAGGCTCGTGTAGGGCTTCAAATACTGTAACTGCATAACCAAGCTGCAATAAATCTCCCGCTACGGTAATACCTCCGGGACCAGAGCCAACTACAGCTACTTTTTTATTGAGTTTTTTATGGATCACAGGCACCTTGATCGAATCAGTTTTCATTGCCCAATCTGCTACAAATCTCTCCAGATTTCCAATCCCAACAGGTTTGTCTCTTATGCCCAACACACAGTGAGCTTCACATTGTTCTTCCTGTGGACACACTCTTCCGCAAACAGCAGGGAGGATGTTTCTTTGTTTTATTACTTTTGCGGCTTGCGTGTAATCCTCTGCTCGGATCTGCCGGATGAATTCGGGGATATCCACGTTTACAGGACAGCCATTTACACATTTGGGATTAGTACATTGCAGGCATCGCCCTGCTTCCAATTGTGCCAATTCCGTTGTAAGTCCATATGGCACTTCCAGAAAATTGTGTCCTCTAAGCTTCTGGTCTTGTTCTGGCATTTCCTGTCTTGGGATTTTCAGTTTGATTGTTCTTTCGTCGGATTTTGTAAGCCCATGCCACTCACAACCATGTTTTAGGCAGATAAAGAAGGGCAATAGCTTTGCATAAGCTGATATGGTAATCTTGGCAACTGCTGAACCGCATTCTCCGCAAGAAGAATCATGATTCAGGAGACTATATTTGCATCCGGGGCAGATCAGATCGTCAAGAACTTCGCCCTCATTTACATCGATGGAACTTTCTATCTCAAAAACATCAAGATAAGGGCTGAGTTTCAGATCCATCTCCATACCCTTGAAAATTCCCTTGAAGAGCAGATGATCGTGTTCACGCTCTTTCACATTGAAGGATTTGTTGCAATGGGGACAGTATGTGCTGAGATATGTCTTAAACTTTAGATACTTTACATCATAGTCCAGCATACTTCCCCCTATCTGATGGAAAACAGCAAAGCGTCTTTTTCTTTTTTCAAATACATGGTATTGCGCTTCTCAAGCTCATCGAAGTCAACTTGATGTCCATCAAAATCAGGGCCATCCACACAACAGAACTGCGTTCTACCATTCACAGAGACTCTGCAGCCTCCACACATCCCCGTGCCGTCTATCATGATGGGGTTTAAGCTGACCTTTGTCTCGATGCCATACTGTTTGGTAAGCTTACAAACATTTTTCATCATTATGATGGGGCCAATAGCATACACCAGTTTGATATCAGAACGCTCATCCAGATACTTTCTCAAGGCATCGGTAACAAAGCCCTGCTGTCCATAAGAACCATCATCAGTCGTTATCACCATTTCATCACAGAGGTTTTCCATCTGCTCCTCCATGATGATGTATTCTTTTGTTCGTGCACCCAGGATTCCGATCACGTAATTGCCTGCTTCTTTTATGGCTTTGGTAATGTGATGAAGTATTGCTATCCCGGTGCCTCCTCCTACTACAACGGCAGTTCCCACATGCTCAATCTCCGCAGCCTTACCGAGGGGACCTACCACGTCCTTGATGTAATCTCCAGCTTTGTATCCTCTTAACAAAGCTGTGGTCTTTCCAACGATCTGGAAGATGATCGTAATTACTCCAGAATAAGCATCACAATCTGCAATGGTAAGTGGAATCCTTTCGCCCATCTCATTGACGCGAATGATTACAAACTGACCAGCTTTTGCTTTGCTTGCGATCAGGGGGCAGTGAATATCAAGTCGAATTATTGAACGATCAGCCATCTCCTCTTTACTTAGTATTTCATACATTTACCACTCCTGGCTATCTTCCAGCATTATGTAGTTCATGTCCTGGTCGCTAAGACCATGCCAAACACAGCCTTTGCGGGAGCAGAAATAGAAATCGATCAGTTTTCGCATAGCGCTAACATTGATCTGTACAAGATCTGAATCGCATTTGGGACATTTTTTTTCCGTATGAACCAGGCTATGATCGCAATAAATGCATTTGATGTCTCTGGCTGGTGACTTTTCGGGGATTTTCACCGTTGTAGTATGAGTAAATACATTCAGGTATGGACTCATATACAATATACCAATCTGTCCGTCTTGTTTCTCCACTTTCAAGATGAGCTGGTTATCACTGATCAGGCTCATTTTGCAGTGTGGGCAGTATGAATTTAAGTAAGACCCACTATGAAGAATTTCCTTGGCCTCCGGGGGATCAGTCTTGCCCTTTCTTTGAGGAGTAATAGCTTCGACGAAATTGAACTTTTGCATCTCATATTCATTGTAGAAGTGGTTCATAGCGGTAGCCAGATCTTCAAATTCAATAGAGTGCTTCTTACATCCGGCTCTTGAACATAGTGAAACTTTTCCACCTTCCTTAAGGTGAAAATCTACCATCGGCGCATCACATTCAACGCAGGTTTCGATGGATTTCAACTCATGAAAACAGTGAGGACACTTGAACTGAGCTACTTCGCCCTCGCAAATGTCGATTGTGGAATCCAGATTGTAACTTCCATAAATCGAGGAGAGCCAGATATAACCTTCCTGTTCAAGGAGTTTTAAATATAGTTTAATAGATGCTACATTGTCCACCTGATGCTCATTATCCATCAAGGAGTGTCCACAATGGATACACTTTAACTCAACAGTTACTAAATTCAACATGATACCTCCACACACTTTCAAGGTCATTAAATTGATAAATAGATAGTAGATGTTTTGGCTATTATTAGTCAAGCGGAATTTTCAATATGGACGTGTCAACTTAGTAGTCAAGCCTATATCAAGCGTATATCAAGCCTATATCAAGCGTATTCACAAATAGACTTGATATAGGTATGATATAGGCTACAAACAGAAATGTATAAACGATGTGTTTCTGGATTATGCGAATAATGACTGTCCATCGGTTAGCTATTCAATTTCACTTATCCTTGGTATTTCATCGAAACTGTTTGGCAATCCCTGAGCCGGATTATGTATATAACCAGAAAGATGAATGATTTCAGGATTTGTTTTTATCTTGAATATGATGTGATCTTTAATAGTGATGAGTAATGATTCTTTAAGTTCTTGTTCTTCAATTACATTCAAATAGTTACATATCTGAGGTATCTTTTTTCTGATATCAGGTTTATTATTCAAGTCAAGTATTGATACTTTGATAGGATGCTGCTCTATGAGATTGTCAAAATCTACCATTTCAATGTTTTTATTGGATATGCCATTACAGTTTCGGATATACTCCCGTAAGTTATCGGGGGAGCAACTCTGGTACTGATACAATGCATCATCCCGATTATTTGAAGATAATTCTACCCATGGTAGGTCGATCTTCCTTATTACAAAAAGAGATTTCTCTGTTCGCCTTACACTGTTGTTAAATTGAAACAAAGTGGTTCCTTGAAAATCATTTTGGGATAATCCCTGAATCTTTTGTATGTCAATCATATAATTAAGAATTAGATTTATGGTAAGTATAACATACTTATTGTCAGGTAACTTAAGTTTATTCACAGCTTCAAACAGGCGATCTATGGGGATCAAGTACTTCTTTTTTGTCCTACCTATAAACATTGAATATAATGTATCGGACATTTGTGATATGTGATCATGTGTTATAAGTCCTATCCAGTAGTCTTCAACTTCTTCGAAAACACTCTTTGGATACAACAGTGGATGTAGAATCACAGGATAAGAATATACTGTATTACCCTGATCGGTTGTATTATGGATTTGTTTGTATCTTTTGATGAGTTTCAATATAGCCACCGTTGTCACTAATCGAATCTTTTCTACGATATCCTCGGAAAGCAATAAAGATGCCCTGTTATGATCAATCTGCTCGCCAATATTGATAATGAAGGTTTCTAAAGAACTTATTGCTTTCTCCGCTGCTTGAGGGTTATCAGTTAATGAGAACTGATCTTGAATCTCGCTCTGTTTCAAGAGATATTCAATATCTCGTTTTAAGGACGCTGCTTCTTCCTTCCATAATCCAAGCAAATGGAGATCATGTAGTATGGGAGGTAATTCAAAAGTTTGATTATTGGTATAACATCGCAGAGTAAACAATCTAAGGTATAATAGGGCAAGAAACCTGCGCACACAGCTAATTGAGCCATCACTAACTTGTATGCCATCATATCCAGGAAAACATGGTGTTGGCAGAGTCAGAAGGTAGAAAAAAGAGGAGGTATCATGTATTAAAAGATAAAAAAGGAATATTTCGTTGAACGTGCTAGGATATAAGTAATAATGTGGCGGTTGTGAAATGGAATAATTGAGTACCCTTTTCAGTAAGCTGTATCTTTTGCAGTGCAATATCAATGCGCACATGGATAGATGATACTGAATGAGTTTTAAGTGATTTTTCATTAGGTCTTGATGCTCATCATGAAAGCTTGTTTCCAAAACCCTGTTGTACTCAAATTCAGTTCCAAAGTCTTTACGCTTATCATTTAACTCATTAACCCACTTAATAAGAATCGCATATGCTTCCGGATAAGAAAAGATAGATGTGTGCACGTATATTGGATCATAAAAATCAGCAACCTTATGGTTCATGGTTCCCCAATAATCCATAAAGAGATCGTCTAACCCTTTATTAATCAATTCACTAATATGATTCCACGCACAGCCATATTCGTCAACTACAATCTTTTCTCCTCTTATCAGACCTTCGTTAAACCCATTAAGTATTGATAATAGCAATCCGCTGATGTCATCAGAGTAGTTCTCAACCAGTTTACGGAATATCTTCATCCTTATAACCACGAGGATAGATTTCTCCTTCTCGGATTCACATTCATGTAATCTAAAGTTCTGTACTTTTTCAATCAAGGCTCTCTTACATTCCATTGTGTTCGAGCCAATTGTTGCTGCTACAACCTCTTGAACCTCTAATAAACGTTGGGTGAAATCAACATCAACGAGATCTATGTTCCGGTCCATTAATCGATCTGTTAATTTGTTTGGGTCATAATACAGCTTAATCAATGTTATTAACTTCATAAAGCGATAGACAAGATATGCCGATGTTAAGAATAACACTAAGTCTAACAGGAATATCAGATTGTGCCGAGCGACCAAGGTGTTCATTAATTGATACAGCACTTCAGGTACCCCTTCAATCCGTAAACTCATGTAGCTATGCCATACTTTACCAATAATTTTGTGAAATACTATGTTCCCTGAATCAAATGCTATGATTCTACAAATTATCCATACGAACAACACGATTACAGAATAATTTAGTGTGGTATGAAATCTTTTATAATCCTTCTCTTGTAGGAAAACGTGAGATAAAGTGACGGATTTATACTGCTTTTGAATATCACGAATAATACTCAGCATCAATGGAAATGATATGCTCATTAATGTTAGTATAAGCCCTGACAAGATCGTTATATATTCCAATGTGATCCATTCTCCTTATTAAGGAATAATCTGATGAGCTATTGCCATAACCTATCGGTATGTTAGAATTATAAACAGGTTATTCTTGTCAATATAAATAGCCCTTTGCTAATTGTAGCAAAAACATAGAGGTTAGCCCTCCGCTATGAGCGGGCAGTATTACTGAAATCTGCCAATAGTGATCACTCGGATTAAACAGATAAGTCGGTGGGAGAAATGAATATCAGAAATGTAGATGCAGATTTCGGTGGCTCTTCTCATCGGCACTGATCGAAAGCCCGGCTCTTCCATTTGCCACAGATACTTTTTGCTTGACAAAAAGCCTGCTCCCAATGATTTGGTGTGTTCTTGATTTACTGCTGACTGTGGGCCTATAGCTCAGTTGGTAGAGCTTCCGGCTCATAACCGGATGGTGGGGGGTTCGATTCCCTCTGGGCCCACCAATTTGTATCTATACAATTCCGAACCAAAGTTTTTTCTTTACCAATACCTATAGTGCGGATATATTGTATCGAACAAGGAAGTATTTATGAGAAAGCTATATATATTGATCGCCATTGGCTTGAGTATGCTGGGTTCTGTGTATGGTACCAAGTATGCCGGTGAGATTTTTCAGATCTCAAATGGCGTGGTAAATCAGGCGATGGGTAATACCGGGCTTACTTTCTCGGGTTCTCTGTCTGCCGCCTATTGGAATCCCGCTTTGCTCAGCAACACTTCCATCCGGGGAATGGAGCTGGTGCATACCCAGCATTTTGAAGGTCTGATGCAGCAAAACCAGCTCAGCCTTATTCATGGTCAAAAGACTTTTAGCTCCATAATCATCAATCATATCGGAATCGATAACATCAAGCTGACAGAGCTGGAAAATCCTGCGGACACGCTTAGTAATTCGAACCGCCCTATCGTTATCAAAACCGTTAGTAACAACGACTTTATCGTTATGGGCGGAATATCCCGTAGGATAGGCAATACCACAGCGATAGGAATATCCCCAAAGCTGGCATACCGTAGCCTGGCAGAAAACAGTGGTTATGGCTTTGGCGCGGATATTGGATTCCTGTGGGAACTGAATAGTGGATTGGCTTTTGGGGCAAACCTGCGTGATTTCTTTTCGACTCAGATCCTCTGGGAAAATGGTACCTATGAAAACGTCAGCCCCAATCTGGATCTCGAAACTGCATATCGCGGCTTGTTATTTTCGCAAAACATACCCTTCCACCTGGCACTGAGGACTCAGATTTATGCGGAGGACAGGGATGAGGCTGCGACTATGGCATTCTCTATCTTTTCTGCCGATTTCCATGGGGGAATCTGTATCAATCCAATTCCACAGCTACGTTTGATGGGTGGTTTCGATATAGATACTTTGACGGCTGGGATTGGGATACAGCTAAGACGGTTCAATCTGGACTATGCCTTCAAAAATGGAGCAGCAGACGGTCTTGGCAGTAGCCAGAAAGTATCGCTCGGTATTCTCTGGTAGCACCGGATAGATGGATTCAGGTAAAAAGAAAGTCGCATTACTGGGGGCTACAGGCTCCATCGGAACATCCACTCTCGAGATTATCAAGGAACAAACCGATAGTTTTCAAATCGTCCTCGCTACAGCTCATCATGACTATCAAAGGCTAATGCAGATTGCTGCGGACTTTGGCATCCCCACTGTAGTTTTGACAGGTATCACAGATCACCTCACGAAAGAAAAGATCAAAAGCCAATATCCAGCCCAAAACATCTATTTCGGAGAAGACGAACTGATCCGGATCCTGGCAGATGCGGACTATGACATCGCTTTGAATGCTATTAGTGGTTCTGCCGGTTTGAAGTCCACAATTACAATACTGGGTCGCGGAAAGGATCTGGCGCTGGCAAACAAAGAATCTCTGGTGATGGCAGGGCACTTGGTCAAAGAGCTCAAAGCCTCAACCGGGGCAAAAATCCTACCCGTGGATAGTGAGCATAGTGCTATTTTCCAATGTATCGGGAATCATCCAACCAGAGAGATTAGATACATCCACATCACCGCTTCCGGGGGTCCGTTTTTCAGGCTTTCCTTGCAGGACTTTGCAAAGATTACGGTAGCCCAGGCACTAAAACATCCAAACTGGGACATGGGTGCCAAGGTTACCCTGGATTCTGCTACGATGTTTAACAAAGCTCTGGAAGTGATCGAAGCCTACTGGCTGTTTGAACTCCCGTTCGAAAGGATCAAAGCTCTGATCCATCCACAATCCGTCATCCATTCCATGGTCGAATACATTGATGGATCGATCATCGCTCAATTGAGTGTTCCGGATATGAAACTGCCGATTCTTTATGCGCTGTCTTATCCATTGCGGAGAGAATCAATGGCGGTTCAAACTGATCTGCTAAAGCTGAACGAACTGAGCTTTCACGAGATATCCGCAGAGCGCTTTCCTCTGTTTTACCTGGGCTTGGAAGCGGGACATAGGGGTGGCATCATTCCGACAGTGATGAACGCTGCCAATGAAGCAGCCCAAAAGCTATTCATAGAGGGAAAGATAGGGTTCAGCGACATCTTCAAAATAGTGGAAAAGGCAGTGCTTTGCCATTCCAACGAAGCCCATCCTTCTCTGGAAACGATAATATCTGTGAATTCGGAAGTATATCACAGGATAATCGAGTTATCTTTTTGATTGACAAAAACCTCTATTGCAAAAACTTCAATCGATTGGTATAGATATCCAATAAAGTCCTAAAAACCATATAACTGGAGCGTTTATGAAGATATTAATAACTGGTGGAGCCGGATTTATAGGATCTCACCTGGCAGAAAAACTCTTGGGCGAAGGGCATCATGTCCACATCATCGACAATCTTTCTACCGGAAGATTGGAGAA
>CAZWIS010000050.1:0-16096 GCA_964634275.1 uncultured Candidatus Cloacimonadota bacterium
TTGAACCATGGCAAATGAAAATCAGGCTGGTTTAAAAAATGGGGGAATGCCAGCTTAAATAAGTATTGACAGAAATATACCATGCTGATGGACTTGGGGAATGGGACAGAGAACAATGAAGATGTTATCCGATTCTGAAAGGAGTGTGCTGCTGGATATCCAGGACAAGCTGCTGGCTGTACCTCATCAGAAGGCAGAAGTATTGTATCGCAAGCTACGATTATTTACCGAAAAGCGCAATCTGAATGGAGATAATGAATTACTGTTTGGAGTCCTTTTCCGGATGGGAGAGTATTCGGGCAGAAACGGAAACATCGCCGAATCAAAAAGGGTATTTGAAAAGATTCTAAAGCTCGCCACCGCGAAAAATGACTGTCCAAGACAGGTCAGAGCACAGGCAAATCTGGCAATTCTGAACGCTCAACAAGGCTATATCCACAAGGCAATTGATATCTGGGAAGACTTGTTGACAAGGGAAATGCCTCTTAAACAGAAGTTAACCCTGATCAACAACATCAGCGTCGGCTATGGAACGACTGGGCAATATAACAAAGCGATAGAATATGCATACAAAGCTCTCGAAATGGCAGATGAAGTCGGAGACGAGCAGGAAAAGATATCCCCATATATCAATCTGGGCTCTGCCTACAATGCAGAATCTGAATATGAAAGAGCTTTGGAGATGTGGATAAAGGCAGAGCATCTGTCCGCCCGATTCAAAAATATCCGCAGGCAGGGAGAGTGTCAGAACAATATCAGTATTGCCTATAATGCAATTGGAAAGACTGCCAAAGCTTTGGAATATTCTTTTAAGGCGATGGAAATACGCAGAGAGTATGCTACAGAAAACGACATGGCGACGTCGTATGTAAACATTGGCTTTATTCAGGAGACTGCGGGAGAAATGGTAGCAGCCTTGAAGTATTATGAAATGGCTTTGGAAATTTACCAAAGAGGGGCTGATTTGAGGGCATGGATAAATTGCCTGAACAACATTGCTCATATCCACATCGGCAATCAGAACTTTGATACCGCCCTGCCATACCTCGACAAGGCTTATGAGCTTTGCTTCCCGTTGAATCTACCTGATTTGATCAGACGGACATACACACTGTATTCCGAGCTTTTTTCACATCAGGGAAACTATCACAAAGCATGGGAATATCAATCCCTGATAAGTCACTCTTTGTCAGACAGCCTGGATTACCAGATCAAGAACACCATCACAAAGACGGAAGCAGACTATTACAGGCGCAAAATCGAGCTTCAGGCAAACCTCTACCAATCCCAAAATACCGAGCTCAAGAAACGAAATAGAGAAATCAAGCAGAAAACCACAGAACTGGCAAAGACCAATTCTGCTCTGTCGGATACGGTGGCAATGCTGAATTGGGTTATCACAGTAATTACCCACGATGTCCGTTTCCCGCTGGCAAATATGGCTCAGGTAATTACTATGATCAATGAAAATGCCTTTGATGAAAGTGAAGCCAAAGAGCTGATGGTCGAGATCCAAAATAGCAGTAATGAAGTCTATAAGCTCATCACAGAAATGTTGGATGGGATCCGGCTACAAAGGAAAAGACTTGATTCCGAGACAACTATCGAACGCTTTGATCTGATTCCTGTTTTGAACTCGATCTATTCGATCTACCAGCCGATTGCCAGACACAAGCGGATAAGCCTGGAATATGAAATGGAAGAGCACGAAATGAAGGCTTTGTTCGATCAGGATCTGCTCAAAATCGTCTTGCGAAATCTATTGAACAACTCACTGAAGTTTACGCCTGAAAAAGGGAAAATACAGCTAAAAGCGTTATATGAAGACAAGTGGATCTGTATTCTGATCCAGGATGATGGTATCGGGATGAGTAAAAGAGAATTAAATGCCCTCCTCAAGGGATCTGCCATAATCAAAAATAGCATGTCAAATGAACGAGGTACGGGATTGGGATTTTCTCTTTGCCAGGATTCGATCAAAAAAATGAACGGCAAGCTTGCCGTTACAAGTGAAACAGGGATTGGAACGCAGATCAAAATCTATATACCTCTTGCAAACAACCATTAAGCGCTTTATACATGAAGGTGCTTATCCCCTATAAAGAGATATCGGAGGACTAAAGATCACGGTTTTTTTGTATTGATGGGGCCCAAAATCCTGCAAAAATCAATCGAGATTCTATTGATACTTGCCTATTACTCATGAAAGACTATGTTGTAATCAGACGGCCTGTGAGCACACCATTTTCATTTAGAAGCTAAGATTGTTGAATAACCTGAGTATGGGGAAGCACTCCATACAAAAAGGTGGTGGGTGGGTATAGACGGCTGTTTTTGAGCGTTCAAATTGGATGAAAACCAACCGGTTTGATACAGGAAGACACGTTCAACATTCTTAAGCTGTATAGCAGAGAAATAGAGAAAAGGATATGAAATGACATATAGATTATTGGTGATACTGGTGTCTGTATTAGCACTTGGATCATGTAGTTTGGTACGGACAAAACCTGTAACAAAGGACTTTGAGACCCGTTTGGGAGATTTTCCTGTACGTGATATTCCACTGCATGGCAAAGCAGAGATAAGGTGGAACGACTACCAGATACCTTTTATCAAGGCTGATAACGACAGGGATGCGGCGTTTTTGTTGGGTATGGTACATGCTCACCTTCGATTGGGACAGATGTATATCTTTCGAGAAGTGGTAAATCACAGACTCGCAAAACATGCAGGACCACTGGCAACAAGGATTGATCATTCGCTGATGGCGATGGATTTGTTTGCTGCCACAGATGAAATCATCCGAAGGATGGATGAACCAACGAAGCTATGGATAAGCGCTTTTGTAGAGGGGATAAACCTCTATCAACAGCGAAACACAGATCTCCCGGCAGAGCTGAAGGCTCTGAAGATAGAGCCTCAGGACTGGGAACTAAAGGATATCGTCAAAATCGGCAGAATGATCAGTGCTGACGTCAACTGGTTTTCGTGGTTCAGCTACCTCAAGCTTCAAGATGAGCCGGGCTGGGAAGGCTTTTGGGAAAAGCTTTTGGCAGGTGGCGGGGGCAATTCTCTCAGCCATGGAACTCCGGACGGAGAAAAAGCACAGACATTGAACATCCTGGGATCAATATTGAATGGACTGTCGAAGTCTGGTAGCAATGCCTTTGTAATATCTCCCCAGAAATCCACCACAAACTCAGCAATTATGGCTTCCGACCCGCATTTGGGGATCATGCTTCCAAATATGTGGCTGATAGCAGGTTACCAAAGCCCCTCCTATCATGTGTTGGGAATGATGTTTCCCGCTCTGCCCATGGTATTGGTAGGCAGAAATGAGAACATTTCCTTCAGTGGAACAAATATGCGATCTGCCAGCAGCGACCTTTTTGAGCTAAGCCCTGATGAGATAGATAACCTGACGACCTCAGAACAGACCATCAAAGTGAGATGGTGGTTCGACAAAAAGGTACGGCTACGGCGTTCCGAGATTGGTCCTGTGATTTCCGATGCACCACTCTTTGAGGCTAATGGCAAAACGATAGCAATGCGATGGGTAGGGCATGAATATAGTGACGAACTGGGTGCTGCTCTCAGGATGAACCGTGCCAAAGACTGGGATGGCTTTGTAAAGTCCTTTGGGTCTTATGCCGTATCGGGACAAAACTATCTCTATGCCGATACCAAAGGAAACATTGGCTTGTTACCGGCTGTCAAAATCCCGATCAGAAGTTATAGCGAGCCTGCCAGAATAACTCTGAAGTCAGGAGACAAAAGCACTGCCTGGCAAGGGTTTTTGACTGCGACAGAGCTGCCAAACATCTACAATCCTGAGATCGGTTTTATCGCCAGTGCCAATAACCAACCTCTAAAAGCCAGTACTCCACTGGGATTCTTCTTTTCTTCTGACGACCGGATCGATCGGATGAATAGTTACTTTTCCGCCTTGGATAAGGTAAGTATGGATGATATCAGAAAGCTTCATACCGATACCTACGTGATCTCCTCCCATTTACTGGCTCAGAAATTTGTCCAGTTGTTACAATTGACCCCACAAGAGTCAAGATCAAAAGCCCATGCGGAAATCCTCGGAAATCTGCAAGATTGGGATGGATATTACACTGCTGATTCCAAGGCAGCCGTCATCTTTCAGATATTGCTAATGAACTATTCAGCAGAATATTACACACCAAGATATGATAAGGCATTTGCCCGGAAGATCATGGCTTCTGATGGTTTGGCTGAGATGCTTTTGTCCGATATAGAGTCAGGTTCGATCGAGACAGCGATTGGGATTATGGACAAAGCCGTCAGAAAAACCCGCCGTAGCATAAATCGCCATGAAAATTGGGGAGAAATGCACAGAATGAGCCTGAATCACTATTTTGGCCGCATCCCCTGGATCGGTAGCCGTTATCGCTATCTGGAATATCCTGGGGCTGGAACCACAAACTCATTAATGAAAACGGCTCACAACCTTACCCATAAAAAACACCAGAGCAGCTATGGAGCGAATTCCAGATTCGTTACCTTTATGCACGATGACAGGGAGAACTACTTTGTCCTCTTGGGAGGACAGGATGGTTGGCTTGGTAGCGAAGGATTGTATAATCAAGTCCCGCTGTGGAGGGATGGACAATATATCAAAATACCGTTTCAGTGGGAAGATGTCGAGAAGGACTTTACTCATCTGATCCGGTTTGATTGATCAAAGTCCGTTGATTAATCTTTTATCTGTGATATTTGCCGAATGGCTTCATAGAGGACTATCGCGGTGGCATTTGAGAGATTGATGGAGCGGATACTATTTGTCATCGGGATGCTGATGCACCGGTGAGGAAACTGGGATAGAAGTGTTTCCGGCAATCCACGTGATTCGGGACCAAAGACGATAAAATCGCCCGATCCAAAACTAACATCTGTGTAGCTTCGATCTGTCTTTGTCGTGCTATACCAAATGGTTCTATCAGCATATTTCCGATAAAAACTATCCCAGTTTTCGTGAATCGATAAACGTAGGTGAGGCCAATAATCCAGCCCTGCTCTTTTCAAAGACTTGTCATCCAGGAGAAACTTGAAGGGACGGATCAAATGCAGAATGCTATTTGTCCCCACACAAAGCCTGCCTATATTGCCGGTGTTTGCTGGAATTTCAGGCTGATAAAGTACAATGTTTAGTTCACTATCGGGATAAATCGGGATCATCTATGCTCTGTATTGCCTGTTCAGGCTTTCACGAACTATCCGAAAGGAATACAATCTGTCCCAAAAGCTTAGCCACTCTGTGTGTTTATTCATAATAGTGGATTGCTTGAGCTTACCGTTGACCGTGTAAGTGCTAAATGGAACCGATGTAAAATGCATCGGTAAGAAGGTCTTGGTGTTGGAGGGGAAGAGCCCCATCTTGTAGATTACGAGCTGTTGAGCCTCTGGACCGAGCATATAGGATATAAATTTTCTGGCATTTGCTTTGTTTGGAGAAGAGCTCAGTAGGCCTATACTCTCGACATACAAATAGCTGCCCTCGCGCATGATGGAAGCCTTTAGTGATATCGGTTCTGAGGCATATTCCAAATACCAGTTGGGCGAACTGCTAAATCCAAAAGCCATCCCAATGTTTCCTTCTGTGACGGATTTGAGAGCATCGTTCCAATCAGGATGAACCTTCACGATGTTTTTGCGTAAACTCCTCCATAGTGGTTGATATCCTTCTTCCCCAAACAGAGCCACTGTCCAATACAAAATCGCCCTGCCAATACCGGAATTAGTAGGATCTACAGCGGCCAGTTGATTGTAGTACTTGGCATCCTGCAGCTCACCAAATGATTCTGGAGGTTCTGGGATCAAAGCCTGGTTGTAGATCAGGCTCAGGTATCCATAGGCATAGGGAATCAGCTTTTGCTTGCGGTCAAACAATGTTTCGCGGCTCAATCCCTCATACTCGGAATAGGAATTTGCTTCAAACATATCGGATATATCTTCAGAAAGAGCAAATGAATTGTCTATTCCTATTACGAGATCAAAGCTGTTTTTACTATTCTGGAGCTTTCGGATCAGAGTATTTGTATCCGTTTCCGTATGAATGCTGATTTGAACGTTGTTATCCGTGATAAAGCCATCGATTATTGCACCGCTCAAGCCGGAGCTAACGAAACTCTCCAGACATAGAATCCTAAGGCTGTCTTCGGCTACTGCTTTTATCCTGGAATCGTCACTTTTCCTGGCTTTGCATCCAGCCAGTAGAGTTATCAAAATAGCTATAAATGCCGTTCTTAAAAAGACCCGAACAAAAACCATGCTACTATAAAATCCATAATCAAGATCATAACTGCCGCATAGACCACTGTTTGAGTAGTAGCTTTGCCTACTCCTTCTGCCCCACCCCAGGTCTTACTACCCTGGTAGCAACCAACAGCTGTGATGATTAGCCCAAAGACGGCAGATTTTGCCAAACCTCCCCAGATATCTGAAGGATGGAAATAGCTTTTCATGTTGTTGAAAAACGTATAATAGTGGAGTCCATAACGCAACCAGGCAAAGTACCAGGCAATAACTATCCCGACAAAAGCAGCATATATGGTGATGATTGGGAAAACGATTAAACCTGTCAGAATCCTGGGCATATAGAGGAATTCGTGTGGTGAGATATTCATGCTGATGAGAGCATCCAACTGCTCGCTAACTTTCATGGTACCGATTTCTGCAGAAATTGCAGCTCCTACTTTCCCGGTTAGCACCAATGCCGTCAAAACTGGAGCTAATTCTATCATAGTAGATTTCCCGATCAAAACACCCATATAGCTTACAGGTATGTATCCCTTGGTCTGATACACCGCCTGAAGTGCCGTCACCAATCCCGTGAAAGCCGCTGTCAGAGTAATCAAGGGGATGGAATCATAGCCGATTTTTTTGAATTGGATCAGGATTTCCTGCTTTCTGCGAAGTAACCTCGGAATTCTGGCAAAAACCTGCCCCAGAAATATTACAAATTCACCAATCCCTGCAATTTGCTTAATCATCATGGAAACGATCGAGCGAACGGAACAGCGTGATTTCTTTGACAAACTGGAGATCTACATCTCCCGTTGCGCCATGACGGTTTTTGCCGATGATGATTTCTGCTATACCAGGTTTTTCTGTTTTGTCTGGATAGTAGTACTCATCCCTGTAGATAAACATTACAAGGTCAGCATCTTGCTCTATCGCTCCAGATTCTCTCAGGTCAGCCAGATGAGGTCTTTTGTTCTCTCGGGATTCCAAACCACGATTCAATTGCGAAAGGGCAATGACAGGTATCTTCATGTCTTTGGCAAGGATCTTGAGTGCTCTGGAGATCTCTGCAATCTCCTGCTGACGGTTTTCCTTTTCCCTGGTAAGTGTCATAAGCTGAAGATAATCAATTATCACCAAATCCAATCCTCCGATTTCAGCTGATAATCTTCGAACTTTTGCTCTGATATCCAAGGGAGAATTGGTACCTTGGTCATCAATGAAAATGTGTTTGGAGGATAGGACTTCGGCAGCCTGCATTATTCTCACCAGCTTTTCTTCGTTCATTCCAAAGCCTTTTAGCATGCTATCCATATTCACTTCAGAGGTGGAGCTGAAAAGCCTCATAATAAGTTCATCCGCAGCCATTTCCATAGTGAATATAGCTACTTTCTTGCCAAGATCAACGGCAGCATGGGTCGCCATATTGAGTGCCAAGGCAGATTTTCCCATCGCTGGACGGGCTGCCAGAATGATTAGCTGCCCAGGCCTGAATCCACCAGTCATGCGATCAAGATCCACAAAACCAGATCCGCATCCAACTACTGGGTGCTTTGTGCTGACAGCCTGATCAATCTGGTTGAGGACATCCTCGCTAATCTGATCTATTCTTTTGAATCCCTGATGTTGAGGTATCTCTGCGATGGCAAAGATGGATTGCTCAGCTTCATCCACAATGGCTTGAACAGATTTGGGAGAGCTATAGCATGATTCGATGATCCCGTTTGCTGCTATAATCAATTGGCGTAAAAGAGATTGCTCTGTGATAATCTTGAGATGATATTCGAAATTCGCCGATGAAACGACAATATCAGTGAGTTCGTTTACGTATGGAACGCCACCCACTTTTTCCAGTAAGTTGTTTCGATCCAGACGGTTGATCAGGGTTAGCGGATCAATCTCGATATTTTCATAAAAGAGTTCCTGCATTGTCCGGAATATATACTTGTGAGCAGTCCGGTGAAACTGTTCCTCTTTTATCATCTCGATGCCTTTGCTGATAACGTCGGAATCAATCAGCATTGCGGAAAGCACAGCAGCTTCCGCATTGATATCAGCGGGTAGGCTTCGTTCGGAGATCTTTGTCGTTTCGTTGATTTCTTTCTTTTTGGCCATTAGTCTTTATCCTGGCATAATGCTTTGATCACAGATGGTGGTACGTAATCGCTAAGATCAGAACCCAGCAAAGCAAGCTGCTTGATCATAGATGATGATTGATACATATATTTGAGATTGGGTACAAGGAACACAGTCTCCAGTTCCGGAGCCAGTTTTTTGTTTGTCAGAGCCAGAGAGAGTTCATATTCAAAATCCGATACTGCACGCATCCCGCGGATCATGACGGAGGAATTCATTTTCTTCGCAAAGTCAACTACCAAGCCATTGAAACTCATAACTTTTACATTGGAAAGACTGGTAGTCGATTCGGTGCATAACCTTACTCTGGTCTCCAGATCAAACATGGTCTTTTTACCGGTAAAATCTGCCACTGCAAGGATGACATGATCAAAGAGCTTTGCCGCTTTTTCCAGTATATTCAGATGTCCCATTGTGATGGGATCAAACGTTCCAGGGTATATTGCTATGGATTTCATAAGGAAAGCGCTACTTTGCGGATATCTTCGAGCTCGGATACTTCCTTTGGGATATTTTGGGATAATACGCAATAGCCGCTTTCGGTCACGAGTATATCGTCCTCAATCCTGATTCCAAGCTTTTCTTCCGGGATATAAACCCCGGGCTCAATTGTCAGAACAGATCCTACTTCCAGGTTTGCCTCTCTTCCTCCCACATCATGAGTGTCCATTCCCAAAAAGTGTCCGATCCCATGCATGTAGTATTTAGTTACTTCCTCAGGGGTTTCGATCAGTTTGATTTGGACGAGAGCATCTGCCAGCAAGGCTCGGGATTCGTTGTTCAAATCTGCCAGATTCACACCTGGTTTGACCATTTCAATCGATTTTTTCTGCACTTCCAATACCAGGTTGTATATCTCATTCTGTCGCGAGCTGAATTTCTCGGCTATGGGAAATGTTCTGGATATATCCGCACTATAATTATTGTATGAAGCTCCCACGTCAAGAAGGACAGCATCTCCAGGATTGATCATGCAATTGTTGTTGCCATAGTGCAGAGTAGCAGCGTTTACTCCGGTTGCGATGATTGGAGCAAAGCCCCACTTTTTTACTCCGCTTCTCTGCATCCGGTAAAAAAGCATAGCTTCCAGTTCATACTCCATCATTCCGGCTGTAGCGCTCTCCATAATATCCATAATCCCTTTGCCAGTGATATCTATTGCTTTTTGGATCTGCATTATTTCCCAATCCGATTTTATCTTGCGGATGGGGTATATCAGGTTGTTGATCTGATCCAAATGAATCTGCGGATAACGTTGACGAAGTGGTTCCAGCATATACATTGGATAGCTCATGGGTCTGTCCAGCTGAACATTGCCCAGATTCGAGTATATCCGCTTTGCCATAGGACAGATCACGGAAAGAACGCTGTAAAACATATCTTTGTAGTTTATCCGCTCAATCCCGCTGATTTCTTTTGCCTCTTCAGCATTCAGCTTCTTTCCATCCCATACTTCTCTTTCAGGGTCGCTTCGCTCGATGAATAGCATATCATTGAATTTACCGTTGCTTTTACTACATACATAGATCAAATCGGGATAATTCAAGCCTGTGAAATAGAGGAAGTTGTTATCTTGGGAGAACTTCTCTAAGTTTGCTGCCATGTTGGCAAACAAGATTACGCTGTCGCCATCGATTAGGAGGTCGGCAAGTTGCTTCCTGCGAGGTTCGGTAATTTGAGGATTCATAGCATCTCCATTTTGAGAGTCTGTTAAACTATATTTCAGTGTGCTATTGGCACACAAAGCCATTATTGAGTATTATACGCTCAAGGTATTGCAAATCAGTACTTCTGTTCAATTCTGGATGTCGATCCCGTAAGGCTATCACCACCACTCAGCTTGAACTTGTATTCATTCTGAGATTTGGTCGAAAAGTTGATACTGAGTGTGCTGTCTTTTTGAATATACTGGTTGAAAACGTAAAGGGAATTTCCGACATTATCCACGACTTTTATGTCCCAAGTATCCTCTGTAACAGTCCAAAGTGTGGTCAGGTTTGGTAACAATGAACTGGATAGCTGGTTCTGCCCCCAATCATTGCTATTCTTTGGAGAAATATAGACTTGGGTAATCGTAGTGGTGCTGGTATTAAAGAGTTTGATCGCCCCGCCAGTAGCCATAACATCAAATGTAGTCGTCCTGTCTTTTTGGACGTCAACGACGGCAGAAGCAGCAAAGACATGATCTCCGGAGTAGTGTACCAGGACAGACCGGTCTGAAGTGTAACTCTTTGACCAATATGAGTATGCCCCGAGATATGTGGTGTTACCTCCGTCGAGTTCAAACCAAATCATGGAAGTGGTACTGTTTTTTATCCTCAGAATTGCTTCCTGAGTACAGGAAGTAAATGCAAGCATGAAAAACAAGCAGATGCATAAGATCAGTGCTTTTTTCATGGTACCTCTTTAACGGTTTGATACCGCCTTTTCGCTAATGGTTTCCATGTAAGTAAAATGTGGTTCCTTGCCTGTCGTAATCACATCTGATGTGATCAGGCAGGAATCAATTTCCTGTTTATCTGGAATATCGTACATTATGCTCAGCATGAATTTTTCCATGATGGATCTCAGTCCACGTGCTCCGGTTTTTTGTAATATTGCTATTTTGGCAATCTCTTGCAAGGCATCCTGATCAAAATCCAGCTTTACTCCATCGAGTTCGAAGTATTTCTGGTATTGCTTGCAAATTGCATTTTTCGGTTTTACCAGAATCTCTACAAGTGCAGATTCGGATAATTCGTGCAGAGTACACGTTACGGGGAGTCTGCCGATCAATTCTGGGATCAGGCCATATTTGAGTAAATCATGAGAATTGGCATGGTCGAAGATCGTTTCTTCGGCTTGCTTTTCACCCAATTTCACATCGAAACCAATTGCTTTTTTGTCCATGCGGCTTTTTATGATTTTTTCCAAACCAAAGAAAGCTCCCCCAGCGATGAACAGGATATTTGTCGTATCCATCTCGATAAAGTCCTGTTGGGGATGTTTTCTCCCACCCTTTGGAGGAACGTTTACCTTTGTACCCTCGAGGATTTTCAGCAAAGCTTGCTGAACACCTTCACCGGATACATCCCTGGTGATGGATGGAGTTTCGGATTTGCGGGAAATTTTGTCGATCTCATCGATATACACAATGCCTTTTTCGGCACGCGCCACATCATAATCGGCATTTTGTATAAGACGAACAAGAATGTTTTCTACATCTTCGCCGACATAGCCTGCTTCAGTCAAAGTCGTGGCATCAGAAATTGCGAATGGAACGTTCAGAATCCGAGCGAGGGTTTGAGCGATCAAGGTTTTTCCCGATCCGGTAGGTCCGATCATCAGGATGTTACTCTTTTCCAGATCGACATCATCTCCCTTGACCTGTCGGAATATTCTCTTGTAGTGGTTGTAAACGGCTACAGAAATGATTTGCTTAGCCTTATCCTGGCCGATTACATATTGATCCAAAAAGCTCTTTATTTTACTGGGTTTTGGTAATTCAAATTCCGCCTCTGGTACATCGGGATGACTGGAATCGATAATGGTATGACACATTACGATACATTCATCACAGATATTGCCAGCAATACCACGGATCAGCGTCTTTACTTCTGCTTCAGCTCTTCCACAAAAGGAACAGCTCAGGTTTTTGTACCTTTCCAAATAAACCTCCATGTTCAGTTGGAAATCATGTTTGTATATTCCTCAGATAATGGTTCCAATGCCAGTATCTGTACAAGATTCAATTTAGCCGGATTTGATCCTGCTGTCAAATTATTTTCTGGTCGTGATCACTTCGTCAATGATGCCATAACTTTTTGCTTCGGCAGCACTCATGAAGTAGTTCCTGTCTGTATCCTCATTGATTTTGGCAATAGTTTGTTTGGTATGCTGATGCAGAAGATCATTCATCCGTCCTCGCAAGTAGAGGATTTCTTTGGCTTGGATCTCGATATCAGCAGCCTGACCCTGGGCTCCACCCAAAGGTTGATGAATCATGATTCTACTATTGGGAAGGGCTGTCCGCTTGCCTTCAGCTCCGGCAGCCAGCAGCATCGCAGCCATACTGGCAGCCTGGCCAATGCAGATAGTACTCACTTTGGGCTTGATATACTGCATTGTATCATAGATTGCCAATCCGGATGATATGATCCCACCAGGGCTATTGATATACATATAGATATCACGGGCAGGATCTTCGCCTTCGAGATGTAAAAGCTGTGCCACTATGGAATTGGCAAGATTGTCGTCTATTACTCCACCCAGAAAGACGATTCTGTCGTTCAATAAGCGGGAGTAGATGTCATAAGCTCTTTCACCCCTGCCGACTTGTTCGATTACGATTGGGATAAAGCTCATTTTTCCTCCGTTTGATCATTGAAAAGCTCAGCTTGAGTTTCCTTTGGCTCTTCCACTACTGCTTGCTGTTCGGTATCAATAGCCTCCGGCATTTCTGCGTTTTCATCACTTTCAGGAGCTATGATGAATTCATTTTTGGAGGCAAGGAGCCTGAGGAGGCTATAGTTTTTGACTGATTCCAGGAAATCCTTTTTGAGGATGAAATCCTTGTTTATCACTTTCCATGCTTCGATAGTTTTATCTTCAAGGATGGCATTGTGTTCGATGTATTGTGCCTGATCTTCCTCACTTACTTCGATGTCATAAATCCGTTTGAGGTTGTTCAAGGTGTAGAGATTGATCATTTCCTGTGCGATCTGCATCTTTATCTGGTACAGGTAAAACGGTTTCCACTTTGGATCGCTGATGCTTTCTGTTTCTTTCTCTGCAATGTGGTTCAAGGTCTTTTCCGGTAGATCAAATCTATTATCGATAAAGAGCTTTGCGATAACTGCCGCATTCTCTATGTTTATGTTTTTGTCGTGAACCATCAGACGCAGGTCTTCAGTAATCTTTGTCCGCATTGCTTCCAGGGATTCAAAATCCATGTCCTTGGCAAATTCGTCATTCAGTTCCGGCACCTGTCTGCGACGAATGGCATTGATCATGAATGAAGCTTTGTATTTGTCGTCACTTTCAATATTAACATCATCGACTACTGGAGTCAGATAAAACCCTTCGATTTCTTCCTCGACGACATCGCCAATCTTTTTGGAGAGCAGTCTCTTGAAAACTTCCTCATGATTCCTGTCTGAGGATTCAATCACTGCATTTTTGGTAACCTTCTTTCCCTCAAGCTCATAAATGATCTCACATTCTACTTCATCGTTTTCTTGAACTTCGTCTTCGACATCCACCAAATATGAGTTTTCCTTTTGAAGATCAGCAATGAACTTATCCACTTCCTCATCAAGGATCAGTGGCTTGTATGGTATTTGCATACCTTCCAGCTGTTTAAACTCGATGGTCGGTTCGCATTCGATCTGGATTACAATAGTCATTGCCTCGTCTTTGCTCCAGGTGATATCCTTAACCTCGGGATAGAGCAAATAGTGGATATCATGTTCTTTTGCGGCTTCGTCAAAGCAATCGTCGACCATTTCCTTGTAAAAGAGGTCCATTATCCGGTCGGAATACATTCTTTCGACCATACTGATCGGTGCTTTCCCTTTTCTGAACCCTGGAACAGCCACTTCTTTTCCTGCTTTTTCCAAGTATTTGTTATACTTTTTTGTTGCACGTTCTGCTTCGATAATGAGAGTAACTTCTTGATTAACCGCATTTACTTGTTTGATTTCGACTTGCACGGTATCTCCTTATGATGATCTAATTTATAACAATCTGAATTCTATGGCTTCAACAATTATTGTGCTGAACGAACGGACTAAGCCAAATCTCGAATGTTGCTGATGCCATCTTTGGTGCGAAAGAGGGGACTCGAACCCCTACAGGTGTTACCTACTGGATCCTAAGTCCAGCGCGTCTGCCAATTCCGCCACTTTCGCATAGTTTAAGCCAAGAAAATTGATAATCGACTATTGTCAAGCCAATATTGATGAATTGTCTATCAATCTGGTTCTGCCAATAAAGACCGCCAGGATTATTCTGGTATTGTCATTGAGAGTTTGGCATTCATCCAGACTTTTACTATCCACACAAGAGATATAATCAATCTGCCCCCCCGCTTTTTCGATTATGTCCGCCATTGCGTGTTCAACCAAATTTACATCCCGAATTCCACTTTGATAAAGCGATCTTGCTTTTTGTAGGGATTCAGACAGGCAAAGGGCTCGCACTCTCTCCTGCGGATTTAGATATACATTCCTGGAGCTCATTGCTAATCCATCCGCCTCTCTGATGATAGGACAGCTAACAATGCGAGTCCGATGATTCAGATCATTTAACATCGTCGATAGTACGGCAATCTGTTGATAATCCTTCTCTCCCATATACATCAGATCCGGCATGATCAGATTGACCAGTTTCATTACGATGGTTGCCACCCCTACAAAGTGTCCAGGTCGGCTGGCTCCACACAGGATTTCAGAGATCCCCCTCACGTCGATCCAAGTCTTGTAACCATCTGGATACATGATTTGGTCTGTAGGCATGAAAAGGATATCGACCTCGTAAGGCTTCATTAGTTCCATGTCTCTTTCTGGATTACGCGGATAGAGCGATAGATCCTCTCCAACTCCGAACTGAGCAGGATTTACATAGATAGAGACCACGACGATATCGCATTCCTGCCTTGCCTGTTCTATCAATGACAGATGTCCCTCGTGAAGATAACCCATGGTAGGCACAAAGCCTATCTTGAGGTTTTTGTCCCATGAAAGGGATACGGCTTGCATTTCAGCAGTGGTTTGGATGATTTGCATCAGAGGGCTTTGTTGTTATCGTCTAAAACTATGATCACTGGCTTGTGGGAAGAGATTTCCTTCTCGTCCATAAAGCCGTAGTTGATGATAATGACTTTGTCTCCGGGCTGGGCTAATCTGGCGGCTGCACCATTGATACCAATTTCTCCCGAGCCTCTTTTACCGAGGATCACATAAGTGGAAAATCTGGCACCATTGTTTATATTGAACACTTCTACGCGTTCAAATTCGTGCATACCGGAAAGATCCAATAGATCTTCATCGATACTGATACTACCATTGTAATTTATGTCGCATTCTGTCACTGTCGCCCGATGCAGCTTTGACAGCAGTACTTGTCTGAGCATTATTCCTCCATTTGGAATCTGACTGAACCAAAAAAAGTATAGCCATTATATGTCAAGATATTTGGCTTTTCCTTTTTTGCAAATATTATCCTTGCAGCAGCTTAGATAGCGTGCATACGAGATTGTAACAGGAATAGTGATCAAGACACGGCACTATTTAGCATTCGCTGCTTTGGGTCACTCGGATCAGCAACAGTCAACTTTGTCACCCTCTTTGAACCCATTGTCAACATATTTTAGTACACTTGTTTACAGTCCTGTCAACCTTGTAGTCAAGCGTATATCAAGCGTATATCAAGCCTATATCAAGCGTATTCACGAATACACTTGATATAGGTGAGATATCCACCAAATATGAGCCTGAGTAGTGGAGGATTCCGATCCTCCGAAATTTTCATCGATCCATTTAAGCTATGCGGTATTATGTGATACGTAGCTTCGGAAAGCTACGCTACTTAGTAGTGGAGAATTCCGATCCTCCGAAATTTTCTCGCTCCATTTAAGCTATGCGGTATTATGTGATACGTAGCTTCGGAAAGCTACGCTACAGGCACGAAAAAGGGGCAAGCCATCGGCCTG
>CAZWIS010000051.1:0-15015 GCA_964634275.1 uncultured Candidatus Cloacimonadota bacterium
AGGGGAGGCTCAATGATCCAGTTCTGCGGGAGAATTTTATCGAGCGCATCTTCGTCATGCAACGTTATCGAGAACTGCTGGCATCCGGTGCGGAACGAGCTTCCATCATTGATTTTCATACCCGTCACAAATTGCTGATCATGGCACATAATCCCCAGCTCTACCGTCAATTGGGAAAACTGGTGGCAGAGATTGCCCAGCATTCCATCCAGAGCTTTTGTGATGTTTATATCTCAATGCTGATGCAAGCTCTGGCTTTTCCTGCCACACCCAGTAAACACCAAAATGTGATGCAACACATCCTCGGCTATTTCAAAAAAGACCTCACGCCGGAGGAAAAAGCAGAACTGCTGGATTTGATCGTAAATTACAAAGAGCATCTGTTACCCTTGATCGTACCGATCACAATGCTAAATCACTATGTTCGCAAATACGGAAAAACCTATCTGATGGAACAATATTACCTCAATCCCCATCCCCGTGAACTGGCATTGAGAAATCACGTCTGAGATGACGCTAAAAAGCTCAGAGAGAGGTTTATTTTACTTCACTATCACTGAGTGAATGTGCAAGGGTCTTGGTAATGTCACAGCGGTTTGATACAATACTCATTTTGGACGCTTGAACTGGCTGCGGTATTCCTTGTCCATCTTCTCCGTTGCGTATTGAAAGATCAAGCGTGCAGCATGACTTTTGTGTTTGTGGAGAAACTTTTCCACCTCGAGGGGAGCGACTTTCCACAGCTCCCGCAGGAACCAACCCAAGCCCTGATGGACAACCCTCTCTGGCTCGGACATCATATCATCGATAAACTTCAGTAGCGTCGCGGCTGTTTCTGTTTTGCACAGACAAAGCAAAGTCACAGGAACGGCTCTGCGAGTCCATCTGCTTTTGGATGATTTCCAGCTTGTGAGATCTTCAGTCCCTATCAGCTTTTTCTCGAAAAAGTAGGGGGTAATCCTGGAACATAGGGCATCTACCTGTGCCCAATTACATACTCCATCGTCAAACCAGGTCTGGAGCTTGCCCCAGTGCTGTGACTGAAGCTGATCCAGGTTTTTTTGGAGTATTAGAAATGCAATCGAGCCCAGCTCGAATTTTCCTGTTTGATAGAGCTTTTGTCCCAGTTCAAAGATATTTTCAAGGCTGATACCGAACTTTTCCGATACCAGCTTTGCCAATTCGTGAGTCTGCGACTCATCAAGACCAAAGGAATCAAATCCTTCCCGGAAAAAACGGGAGTACTTATCGACAAGCTTTTGATCATACCTTTGCTCGCAATAGTCATAGGCATATTCCAAAACATTACTGAACTCTGTTTTCATGAGTATCTCCTTAAACAAGCCTCTTTCTTATGCTGGACAAGAGGCAATATCAAATCCCAAGTACTATGCTACCAGATCTCCACAAATCAATTCAGCCTGTTCAATCACCATATCAGTAGCTTTTTCCGCTTTGTCCGGTGGGTACCCATACTTTCTGAGAATTCGCTTTACCATCACCCGCAGTTTGGCTCTTGCCTGTTCTCTGATAGCCCAATCGATGGTTATATTTTTTCGTACCGTGTCTATCAATTCTTTGGCGATCAATTTCAGAGTATCGTCTCCCAATACCATCACAGCGCTATCGTTAGTTTCCAAGGCATCATAAAATGCTACTTCATCCTCAGTTAGGTTTAGCTTTTCACCTCTGGCTTCTGCTTCCCGGATATCCCTTGCCAAACCGATCAGCTCTTCTATTACCTGCGCTGTTTCGATTGCCCGGTTTTGATACTTGCGAATGCTCTCTGCCAGCATTTCAGTAAAGGAGCGAGATTGTACGGCGTTTTTTCGAAAACGGGTTTTGATCTCATCCCTCAATAATTTCTTTAGCAACTCGACTGCCAGATTACGGTAAGGCATATTCTTTACATCTGCCAAAAACTCATCCGAGAGGATGGAGATATCAGGCTTTTTAAGTCCTGCAGCTTCGAAGATATCTACCACTCTATCACTGCTGATGGCTTTGGAAACCAGTTGCTTTATCGCTGTTTCCATACCTAAGCCGCCATCTTCAGAAACGGTTCTGGACTTGATAATTGCTGCTTTGATAGTCTGGAAAAATGCCACACATTCCCTGATTTCCAAAGCCTCGGGATGCGGAACCGCCAAGGCAAAAGCTTTGGTGAGTTTTGCCACCGCTTCGATTAATTTACTCTTACCTTCCGGCTTAGCCAGGATAAATTCTTGGGCGGGAGCGATGATATTGAGTTTGTCCTGGGGATATCCGGTAAGCCACATCGTCCAATTGAAACCATCAAACAATCTCAGACAGTGTTCATATTGCTCTTTAAGAGCATAAACGGCATCGTTTTGGTCTATGGTAACCGTATCCTTACCACCGGATTGGGTATAGACAGCCAGAGCTTTTTTTAGCTCATCTGCCAAGCCCAGATAGTCCACGATCAAACCACCAGGCTTATCTTTATAGACTCTGTTTACTCTGGCGATTGCCTGCATCAAACCATGTCCATGCATGGGCTTGTCCACATACATCGTATGCAGACAGGGTACGTCAAAGCCGGTTAGCCACATATCTCTTACGATTACAATCCTTAGCGGGTCTGCGGGGTTTTTGAATCTCTCAGCGATAAAATCTCTTCGTTCTTTACCTCGAATATGAGGTTGATAAGCCAATGGATCTGCTGGAGAACCAGTCATTACGATCTTGATTTCCCCCTTTTTATCATCATCGCTTCCCCAGTCCGGTCTCTGAGCGATGAGCGCATTGTATATATCCACACAGATGCGTCTGCTCATACATACGATCATCGCTTTCCCTTCGATGAGTTCAGCTCTGGTTTCCCAATGCATTAGCATATCTCCTGCAATCAGCTTGAGGCGTTTTTCTGCACCAACCACAGCTTCCAAAGCAGCCCACTTGCTTTTGAGCTTCTCTTTTTCATCCGGTTCCCTGCCTTCGGTGATTTCCTCAAATTCCGTATCAAGATGGGGCTTTTCTTTTTCATTGATGCTAAGGGCAGCCAAACGGCTTTCGTAGTAGATCGGCACTGTCGCATTGTCCAAGACCGCTTGATGGATGTCGTAGATGCTGATGTAGTCTCCAAAAACAGCTCTGGTATTACGATCCGTAAGATCTACCGGAGTTCCGGTAAAGGCAATAAAACTTGCATTGGGCAAGGCATCACGCATGTGTTTGGCAAAGCCATCAATAAAGTCATATTGGCTGCGATGTGCCTCATCCGCAATTACCACGATGTTGCGTCTTTCACTCAAACATGGAAAGTCCATCCCCCTATCTTCCGGCATAAACTTTTGGATAGTGCTAAATATCACCGACCCCGAAGCCACCTGCAAGAGTCTTTTCAGATGCTGCCTGTCTTCCGCTTGCCTGGGAGTTTGACGGATCAAATCCTTGCATGCACTGAATGTACGAAAGAGCTGATCATCCAAATCGTTCCTGTCTGTCAAAACTACTATGGTGGGGTTTTCCATCGCCGGATGTTGGATTATTCTGCCAGCATAAAAAGCCATCGTGAGGCTCTTTCCACTACCCTGAGTATGCCACACTACTCCACACCGTCTATCACCACTTGTGGAGCTTGCAAGCACTGTCTTTTCCACAGCTACATTTACAGCATGATACTGGTGATAACCGGCAAGCTTTTTGATATAGCTATCCCTGGTCTTTTCATATACGATGAAATAGCGGATCATACTAAGGATATGACTCATTGCAAATATCCCCTTGAGCAGTATTTCCATCTGAGACAGGGTGTTGCTTTCTATCACTTCGCCATGTATGGTTCGCCACGGCATCATCCACTCTCTGCCGGAGCTTACTGTACCCAGCCTGGCTTCTATGCCATCGGTAATTATTAGCAACGCATTATACACAAACAGCGAGGGTATCTGAGCCATATAGGTCTGCAACTGGTTATACGCGCTCCAGATGCTTGCCTTCTCGTCCGAGGGATTCTTTACCTCGATAACCGCAATAGGAATACCATTAATAAAGATCACAATATCGGGACGCCGGATGTACTGCCCCTCCATCACTGTCATCTGGCTTGCCGCCATAAAGTCATTTTGCTCCGGATGGCCAAAATCCAGCACACGCACGTTTGCATATACAATTCGGCTTTGGCTGCGGTAGCTCACAGGAATCCCTTCGATCAGCATCTTATGCAAAGCCATATTATTACGAATCAAAGCAGGGTGTTGAGATTGCCGGATAATCCTGATAGCTTCTTCTATGCTGGCAGCCGGGATATCAGGATTCAGTATGCTCAGTCTGCTCTTCAAAACATCTTTGCGGACTAGCTCGGAGACATAATCCTCTGCCAAAAGCCGGGGATAGCTCTGGACTTTATAGTTAAGCTCCTGCAAGATTTGCAGGGCAACTGATTCAACCGGTTTTTCCAGCATTAAAATTCCTTTGGTGATTCTATGTGTCTCATTTATGGTTCCTATGCTGTTGTCGGGTTTTAAACAGCTTTTCGCTGAAGCCACCTTCTGTAACAAAAGCCTCTGCCAAAGCTCTGATCTGCCTGTCCAGCATGGCATTTGCCACTCCGATTAGCACCAGTGCAGCATTGGCAGCTATCTCAGAGTATTGTGGCATAGGTGGCTCTGTGAGTTTCGTGGAATCTGTAGAGTTTGTGGGAATAGTGAGCTTTGTGGACGATATGGACTCTTTGGACTGTATGGACGGCTCGGAAGTTTCTGCATTTCGTCCACTATGTCCATCACGTCTATCTTGTCCATTCTTCAGGTTTCTCCCCGCTCTATTCCGCACTTCCTTTACCCATTCTGCCACTGCCTCTGCATTCTGACAGCGTCTCTGCACCAATTCTTTTCTCAATGGCTCATCGGCAGCCCACAGAGCAAATCCCCTCTGCCGGAGATAATCCTCGTAATCCAGCTTTAGCTCTTCCAGGCTTGCTCGGGCAACATTGGTCAGTTTTAGCTCGGTTTTTTTGGAAGTCCCGCTGGCTTGGCTACCCTCCGCGATGTTTTGCACCCCGGAACGTGCAGCCTGCACCATCTGGTCATGTGTTCTGCTAAACTTGCTAATATACCTGTCACAAAACCGCACCGTAAGGTCATAGACCAATTGGGCTAACTGGAAGCTCTTCAGCTTGCGATAGCCACCATGCTTCGGTAGTAGAGTATCCGCTCCGCTCTTTAGGACTGTTGCCATATCGCTTCTTCACCCATATCTTGTTTTTCTCTCAAAGTCTTATCAGCCCCTTCAGTCCAACCTGTCCATTCTATTCATTCGGTCTATTTCGTCTATTTCGTGTCATAATGTCCATTTTGTCCATTATGTCAGACTTGAATTTTCAGTCATGTTTGATATTTATGAGCCATCTTTCTTGGTTAGTTTCTGCCACTCTATATCCTTTTCGAGTTTTGAAATTCTATCTCTATCCTTGTCAGATATCCCTTCTTCAAAGGATCTTGTGTCATTCATTGTCTCTTGCACAACGAAATAGTCTTTTTGTTCAAAATCATACATACTATGAGTAACATTGGGGTAATCACGTCCAATTCTGTCAAGTAAACTGATCCAATCATTTATACGCAAATGAAATAGGACTTTGTTTTTGTATCTATCCGAACTGAAGAACACTCCCTTGATTGGAGCTGTAAAACTTGGCTGTTCAGCAACAAACACATAACTATGTATAAGCTGATTACACACATCTTTTATTGAGATGTTGTCGGTTTCAGGGGCTTTCAGATTGTTAAGCTCATCCAGCCTGTGCCAATTCATCAATGTAACGTTCTTTACGTTTCCATACTTTGTAATCGGTAGGGTAGAATCAACAAGTGAGTTAGATACCTTCTTGGCTTCGATTAGCTTCCTAACTTGGTAAGCAGTAATAAATATGCATTTTTCAAATTCAACCATACGTTTTTCTGAAGGTCTTCTTCTTGAAACTATCTTCTCCTTTAACCACTTTTTCGACTTCAGCAAATCATCCTTCCAGTAACAAGAATCCCATATCATACTTCTATCCTTCGCAGTCCTTCTTAAGCAACTTCTGCAATCCAAAGGCTATTTCTCCTTATCATAAATAGCGCCTCTACCAACCTACGGGGATAGCTGTGGGTGCAATATCCCAACTCTTGCAGGACTTGCAATGTGACAAACCAAAATTGCTTATATTCATATGATATAAGTGTTTAAGGCTTAACCTTTACTTTGTTAGCGATTGGTAGCTTTCTTTTACAAAATGCCTGATCAATAAATTTCTCTGGATCCTCAATGAAGTCATCCCATCTAACCATAACACAATACCTATCATCCTCTTGCCAGTGGCAATTTCCATTTGGGATAAAGTAGTTATAGCTAAACTCACTAATTGTTGTATTGGTTACATCCACACTATTTATCAATTGCCCACAAGCACAATTGTAGCTACCAGTGTAAACTCTGTCGTACATGCTTGGAAGAACAACACCAAGTATCCCGCTACGCTTATTGTCGTTTCCATTATACAGTGATGCTTGTAACTCTCTTTTAATGAATTTTTGCTCAAGCCTACCTAAACTCTCAGCACTTCTCTGACCTATCAAGAAAATCGTAACAGTAGATTCTGCAATATAATCTTCACGGATTATCCTCATAATATAGTCTTCATTTGTAGAAATTATCTCTTCATTTAGAGACTTATCAATCATATCAACATCAAGGATATTACGAATATATTCTTTGAACTTCAAATCTTCATATTTGAAAGATATGTAGCATTTGTGTTTCATTATGACTCCAAGTTTAACATAAGCCTTAGCTGATCAAGTTGTTTTTCTGTAGATTCTCTCATCCACTGATCTGGATTAAGTGACAAGGCAAGTTTTCTGTATTTTAAACTGCTTTCATTATCATTTAAAGCAAGATAAGCTTCTTCAAGTGATGCAAATATCCAATATTTTTCCGGCAAATCATCTATTTCATTATCAATAATGCTAAGGCATATTTCGATAACCTCTTTCCTGACTCGATTAGCTAATGTCGTATCAGTAATCTTCTCATCATTACTGCTTATAGACGATCTCACATTATATAGATAGGCTAAGTTTATTCCATTATAATAATCTCTTTTGATCGTAAACCCCCTATTGTAATAATGAATAGATATATCTAAATAATTCTGTTCTTTGTGAATTTCCCAAAGTCTCTTGTATATTGCACCATGAAGCCCTAATGTTTCTGGATCTGTAGTCGCTCTTGGGTTTAGCGGGAGCAGTACTTCCAATGCTTTGCACAGTGATTCATGCAACGATGGCTTCTCAGATTTGTACGTGGCGAGCGCTAATTTTTGAATAATATATGCGCTATTTTTATCTATAAAAAGAGCTTCTTTTAGCTTATCAATTGCTTCCTCAAAGTTACTCTTACCCATCGCATCACTTGCTTCATTTAACAAGTCGCGTAAGGATTTATCATTACCATTACCCTTTGTTGTTGGAGTTGGAGATGTAGCCAGCCTAGGTGGCTGAAGAGTGCTTAGAAAAGTATAAACTGGACTATCTATTTTGGGTTCTTTAATTATGCTTTTAATCATGTCCTTTAACACTTTTTTGAATCTCTTGGCCTCTGTACATCCAATATCGGTACCAAGGTGTTCATATGGTAAAATCACAACATGGTTTAAATCAAATGGATTAACAAGCTGTTTTTCCGAAATAACAATGGTTGTATGGGGTTTCAGCGCGTGTCTTACACCTAATTCATATATTGCATTACAATTATATGTAGATAAATCTGCTATCACTACATCTGCTTCCAATAAAAGCTTATACATTTCAACATCAATAACTCCAGATCTTGGTATCTCATTGGCTCTAATGCATTCCATGTTATCTATGGATTTAACAGCAGGCTTTATGATGTTATCATATGTTCGATCAAGATCAAGAGGTCGACCAGTTGCGGGATCTGTCTTTACGCCATACCCCATAATTACAAAACATTTCATTATCAACCTCTTAACTGACACTTCTTTTTGTAATCTTTTCTCGTAACCACGGCTCATAATAAACCATCTCCAGGACGAAGTACGCGTTTATTATCATTGAGCCATTCACGAAGATCATTCACGGTTTCGTTTGTGTCTGGATCATAAATACAGAATTCTCTGTTAAGAATTAAACCTTGAGATGCTATTCTTTGATACATTCCTAAATACTCTTGATTCTTCCAACTTGTATCAGCTAAATTATCAGATGCCAAGAATAAAGCAACATTCTTCTTAGTGTGATATCCATGTCCTAATCCTATTTCCCATGGAATCCAAATGCTATCTTTTACGTTTTTAGAGACTAACAAAACCAGCTTGTCACATTGTTTTACTGCTTTAGTTAATTGTTTAGCTACCTTTGTGAAATCGGTTTTTTGTAGTTTAAGGTCGAATTTATCCAAATAAACTCTGCCTCCATGACTTTTCAAGATTTCATAAACATACATCACAATATCAGAATCATCAGAGCTATACGATAGAAATACATTCTTTGCATGCAAATCTGATGCTTCTTTGATTATGCTATGCGAGTCACTCATAGATTTCTTAACAACGTTCATCTCATGTCGACTAAATACATCTTTCATAATGTTACCTCGCTTTTATTCATTTTGCTTGAATATATTATCACTGAGTCCTTTTATTACATTACTTTTCATATCTTCCAATAATGCGATGTTGTGTAAATTGCCTGCTACTATACAGTCAATAGAGTCCAAGTTACGAACATACTCCATTTGCAATTTTATCTGTGGGATGATGATTGTCTGCCTTTTCAAATTAGTTACGGGTTGCGAGATAGAAGGCACTCCAGATGATGATGTATTCGCTAATAGGTTATGCTGTCCTATCGGAGTTTTATAATACAGCGTTACTAACTCTGGCAACATTATGTCTGAGTCGCATCTCAAATAGAACTGCCTCTGTGAAATAATATAAATTTCGTACTTAGAAGTGTTTGGGATATATGCTACTTGACCAATATTCCCAGCATGTGTAAATATAACATCTCCTCTGTACACCAATGAGTTAGTTAGAGACTTTGCATGCCATTCTGTTATGTAGTTATAATCATTATCATTAAGCCGAATACCCTTTAAGTGTTGTCCACTAATGACCGGAATACCAGAATCAGTAAATGTATCAACTTTAATTGATGACCCGAATGGTCCGATACCAATATTCTTAGCAATATCAGATATTTTCCCAACTCTCCACCCTTTTGGGATGGGGCCAAGTTCTGATTCTACCATTTCCCCACCGGAGGATTTGTAGGGTTTGCCATCTTCACTGGGGAATTCAAAGTCTATGAACCATCGCTTATATAGGGTCTGGGCTATTTCCTCCAGAGTTTTGTTCATTTTGCGGTTAAGCTCTATCTTGTCGTCCAAGGTGCCAAGGATATGGGCTATTTCTTTTTGCGTATCGAGGGGAGGTAGGTAGATCTCAAAGTTCTCAAAGTCAGTTTTATTTAGAATGGGTAAAGCTGATCCGCCTGCAATTGATATAAGTTCATCTTTCTTTGTCGATAACTCGTAGTAAACGTACATGAAACAATGGTTTTCATTTACTATCAACGAGTTTATCTGTTGGTTTGTTACGCTCTGCTTTACAGCAATTCCAACCTTACCCATATCTGAGCCAATACAAGACACAACAATTGCATCTTTGGGGATTACAGAGTTCAAAACTGTATTCGAGCCCTGAATAGATAATGACCTTTCAGTCTGTAGAACAAATCTGGACCCATTCAAATCACGTGGTGTGATAAATGGTACATCAAAACCAAAGTTTTCATCATTCTTTGTAAGTGGTGTTTTACCAGTTACAACCTTGCCAATGTCCTTTAATCTATATCTTTTCATTTTATTAAGAAATTTAGGAATTTAACAGGCATTTCTACTTCAGCATAGTTGCATCCGGTGGGGTTCTTAGACTTGTATAAGCTATGAAAATTGTAGAAATTTGCTACAATCTGCGTAAAGAATAAAGACAAGTAATCCCCGTCAGAAGACATTCTTGAGTATGTAGTAAATAAATCCTTCGATGATCTTAAGGATTTCTTTATCCCCATGTTTTTTAGCCACTCTCTCCTTACTCTCTTTGTCGGTTTTATTTTATAGTATGTTAAGTTCGAAGCTATATACCCTGTTACTTTCTTATCCTTGTTTTCCAAAATGGGAAAGTCTATGCCTTTCTCAAGGTTACAGTCTATATAATCAAACCATTCGTTAATAAGGTTTACGGCAATAATAAATCTCGTTCTTCTCAGTCTTGGTTTAATGACTTTCTCCCAAATAGTAAGTAATCCAATAAGCAGCCCAACTAAAGCTCCGCATGATGTTATAATAACTAATAATGACAATTTAGAACCCCAACTTTGCAAGATTATTCTTTATCTCTTTCTCCAGCCTTGCAGATTCCTCAAATTGGGCATAGAGTTCTGTGGTCAGGCGTTTCATCTTATCTTCAAATGGTTCCGTGTCCTCGTTTTCTTTGGGTGCCATGCCCACATATCGTCCGGGTGTCAGGATATGGTTTTGGGCTCGGAGTTCAGCAGTTGTGACGGATTTACAGAAGCCGGGGACGTCTTGGTAGCCATTGTTTATAGATTCCGGTTCAAGCCTGGAATGGCTATTATCTCCTCGCCAAGCGTGGTAAGTACTTGCGATTTTGGCAATGTCGTCCGGAGTAAGTTCTCTATGCACGCGGTCTTTCAACACTCCCATATTGCGGGCATCGATAAAAAGGGTTTCCCCTCTGCGGTTGCGGTATTTGCCACCCGTCTTATTGCGTGAGAGGAACCAGAGGCAGGCCGGGATCTGAGTGGAATAAAAAAGTTGTCCGGGCAAGGCAACCATACAATCCACCAGGTCTGCTTCGATGATGGCTTTACGGATTTCACCTTCGCCGGATTGTTGAGAACTCATTGAACCATTTGCCAATACAAAGCCTGCCAGTCCATTGGGATTGATGTGATAGATAAAGTGTTGGATCCAGGCATAATTGGCATTTCCATCTGGCGGTATTCCATATTTCCAGCGGGAGTCTTTCTTTAGCTGCTCACCACCCCATTCTTTCATATTAAAAGGGGGGTTGGCGATGATGAAATCAAACTGTTTATCTTTGTGCAAATCCCTCAGGAAGCTATCCGCATTTTCTGCTCCCAGATCGGCTTCGATACCACGTATTGCCAGATTCATCTTTGCCAGCCTCCAGGTAGTTGGATTGGATTCCTGTCCAAAAATGCTGATATCGCCGATCTTACCACCATGATCTTCGATAAACTTTTCGCTCTGAACAAACATCCCTCCAGAGCCACAACAGGGATCATATATCCTCTTTGCGGGTAGTGGTGCCAACATGGAAACCAAAACTTGCACAATGCAGCGAGGTGTATAAAATTGACCGCCCTGTTTGCCTTCGGCACTGGCAAATTCACTCAGGAAATATTCGTAGACTCTGCCCAGGATGTCTTTACTGCGGTTTTCTTTGTCTCCCAGTCCTATGGTTCCGATCAGGTCTATCAGTTCTCCCAGCTTGGATTTGTCCAGATCCGGACGTGCATAGTTTTTGGGCAGGATGTTTTTCAGGCGTTTATTATCCTTTTCAATGGCATCCATGGCAGCATCTATCAGTTTGCCAATATCTGGTGTGTGGGCCTTGGCTTGTAAGAAGTTCCATCGCGCATCCATGGGTACCCAAAAGATATTGTTGGCTGTATATTCGTCTTTGTCTTCGGGATTTGACATGGGATCATCCATTAAGATCTGATGCTGTTCTTCAAAAGAATCGGAGATATATTTTAGGAAGATTAGCCCCAGGACTACGTGTTTGTATTCTGCGGCATCCATATTGGAGCGCAGTTTATCCGCAGCTTGCCACAGTTTTGCTTCAAAGCCCAAATTAGCTGCGGTAGTTGATTTCGATCGTGCCATCCCATACCTCATGAATCAAATTCTTGTATGATACTCTATTCAATTTTGTCAATTGTTTGTCAAATCTTTTTTTTGTTTGGCATAGGCAGTTATAAAGAGTCACTTAAATCTGCAAATAGCGATCACTTGGACAAAATAGATAAGTCGATGAGAGAAAAGAATATCCGAAAAGCATTTGCAGAAAACCACTTGGACATTGTTTTAGTAAGTTTCATTGTTTTGATCACCAAAATCTGCAAATCGGGCACTATTCTGTCCAAGTGCTTGTCACTATACTTAGCTTCAAATCAAGAAAGTAATACCCGTAATGATATATGCAATATACCAATATGGATTTCGTAAGGCAGTTGTTAGGGTATTGGAAGTGTCTCTGTTTTGGCATTTGCAGATTTCGTTGAGCGGAATTGCAGATTTCACTGACTCATTAAATTTAAGCTACTTGTATTAAGCAAATTGTGTCGAACTGCATCCTCAGCGGCCACAAGATAGTTTTTGCTTGACAAAAAGCCTGCCCCCAATGAGTTGGTGTGATCTTGATTTACTGCTGACTGTGGGCCTATAGCTCAGTTGGTAGAGCTTCCGGCTCATAACCGGATGGTGGGGGGTTCGATTCCCTCTGGGCCCACCAATTTGTATCTGTACAATTCTCGAGCCAAAGTTTTTTCTTTACCAATACCCATAGTGCGGATATATTGTATCGACAAGGAAGTATTTATGAGAAAGCTATATATAGTCATCGCCATCAGCTGGTTTATGCTCGGCTCCATGTATGGAACCAAGTATGCCGGGGAGATTTTCCAGATCTCGAATGGCGTGGTAAATCAGGCAATGGGGAATACGGGCCTTACGTTTTCGGGCTCTCTTTCTGCGGCATATTGGAATCCTGCCTTGCTCAGCAGTACAAATATCCGGGGCATGGAACTGGTTCATACCCAGCATTTTGAGGGCTTGATGCAACAAAATCAGCTCAGCCTCATACATGGTAACAAAACGTTTGGCTCCATCATAATCAATCACATCGGCATAGATGATATCAAGCTTACGGAATTGGAAAATCCTGCCGACACACTCAGCAACTCAAACCGTCCCATCGTCATCAAAACCGTGAGTAACAACGATTTTATCATCATTGGTGGGATTTCCCGGAGGATAGGGAATACGACGGCGATAGGATTATCTCCCAAGCTGGCATATCGTAGCTTGGCTGAAAACAGTGGATATGGCTTTGGTGCCGACATCGGATTTTTGTGGGAATTGAATAGTGGCATGGCTTTTGGGGCAAACCTGCGTGATTTCTTTTCTACCCAGATCCTATGGGAAAATGGCACTTATGAAACTGTGACTCCCAATCTCGATCTGGAAACCGCTTATCGGGGCTTTGTGTTCAGTCGAAATATCCCGATCCATCTGGCACTGAGGACACAGATCTATGCGGAAGACCGTGATGAAGCGGCGACTTTGGCATTCTCCATATTTTCTGCCGATTTTCATGGCGGACTTTGTATCAATCCAATCCCCCAGTTGCGTTTGATGGGAGGCTATGATATTGATAGTTTCACGGCGGGAATAGGGATTCAGCTCAGGCGTTTTAATCTTGACTATGCCTTCAAAAATGGAGCTACAGACGGTCTTGGCAGCAGCCAGAAAGTATCGCTCGGTATTCTCTGGTAGCACCGGATTGATGGAAACCGACAAAAAGAAAATAGCATTATTGGGAGCCACAGGCTCCATTGGCACATCCACTCTCGAAATTATCAGGGAACAATCCGATAGCTTTCAAATCGTCCTTGCCACTGCTCATAAAGACCATCCAAAGCTTTTGCAGATTGCCAGGGAGTTTTGCATCCCAATCATCGTCCTGACGGGTATTGCCGATCCCAGCCAAAAAGCACAGATAAAAAGCCTATATCCGGCTCAAAACCTCTATTTCGGAGAGGATGAGCTGATCCGGATACTATCGGAAGCGGATTATGATATTGCTTTGAATGCTATTAGTGGCTCTGCCGGATTGAGATCCACAATGTCCATACTGGGTCGTGGGAAAGATCTGGCTTTGGCAAATAAAGAGTCTTTGGTGATGGCAGGGCATCTGGTCAAAGAGCTTCGAGCTTTTACCGGAGCACGCATTTTGCCGGTTGACAGCGAGCATAGCGCAATCTTTCAATGTATCGGGAATCACCCTGCCTCAGAGATCAGATACATCCACATAACCGCATCCGGTGGCCCCTTTTTCCGGCTTCCTCCACAGGATTTCCCAAAGATTACAGTTGCTCAAGCCCTCAAACATCCAAATTGGGATATGGGAGCAAAGGTAACTCTGGATTCTGCCACGATGTTTAACAAAGCTTTGGAAGTAATCGAAGCTTTTTGGCTGTTTGATCTCCCATACGATCAGATCAAAGCCTTGATCCATCCTCAGTCTGTGATTCATTCAATGGTCGAATTCATCGATGGCTCGATTATAGCTCAGATGAGTGTTCCTGATATGAAGCTGCCGATTTTGTATGCTTTGTCCTATCCCCAAAGAAGCGAATCAAAGGCGGTTCAGACAGATCTGATAAGACTGAACGAGCTTAGTTTTCACGAGATCTCGGCAGAGCGTTTTCCTCTGTTTTACTTGGGATTGGAAGCAGGACGCAGGGGTGGAATCATCCCGACGGTTATGAACGCAGCCAATGAAGCAGCGCAAAAGCTATTCATAGAGGGAAAGATAGCTTTTTGTGATATCTTCCGGGTCGTGGAGAAAGCGGTTCTCAGCTATCCCAATGAAGCACATCCTTCTCTTGAGAGGATTATAGCGGTGAATTCGGAAGTCTATCGCAGGATTGGCGAGGCATCTTTTTGATTGACAAAAACCTCTATTATAAAAACCTCAGTCACTTGGTAAAAAAACCAAAAAAGTCATAAAAACCTATTAACTGGAGCGTTTATGAAGATACTAATAACTGGTGGAGCCGGCTTTATCGGATCTCACCTTGCAGAAAGACTCTTGAGCGAAGGGCATCATGTCCACATCATCGACAATCTTTCTACCGGAAGATTGGAGAA
>CAZWIS010000052.1:0-14898 GCA_964634275.1 uncultured Candidatus Cloacimonadota bacterium
TATATCCTTCTTTTCATTTAGGGGCGTGACAAATCCACTTTCTTGATACCATATTGGCGTACTGAGGCAGTTTCAATCCTTGTTTTAATGGAGGGGGGGGACAAATGATAGTAAAACCACATTTTGTCCATACTGATAGCAGGTTTCAATCCTTGTTTTAATGGAGGGGGGGGACAAATAGCCAAAGGAGAACATCGCCACAATCCGTCTTTTGCGTTTCAATCCTTGTTTTAATGGAGGGGGGGGACAAATCCACCCTGAACGATAACGATCTGAAAACAGATAATTTATCATCAATTCTCAGAAACCTATATGGCGAAAATTAAACTGCATCGGAACCATACAGGAATAGAGTTTTATATCTCAGACACAAGCAAACACTCTATATACGGGATAAAGAGCAGATAATCAGTATAACACTCTATAAATATGCCTCAGGGAACACACAAATTACGGTAGGTGCAATCCCCGCATCGATTCTTTGTCTTGGTTGCTTTTGGATACAGAGATAGGTTAATAATCTCTGATATTTCGTCAAGAGTCTTTTTTGCCCTATCTTTGTGTAGTGGACTAATAGCTATCTCTTCTATATGATTCTTGCTACGGATATAGACCAGATAGGCTTTTTCGACGCATACGCCAAAGTTTTCCTCAATCAAGAGAGCATACAGGCTTTGCTGCATGATATGTGTCTTGTAGATTCTGTTTTCCCAGGTAGCGTACTTGTAGTCCAGCGGAGCAGCAGAACCGTCATTTAGAAAGAGTACTTCATCAATTTTGCCTACCAGATGGAGCGTCTCCGAGCTCAGATACACATCGATTAGTTTGTCTTTTACCCCGATTTTTGATCTGAGATATTCTTTGTTTTGTACGAGTTTTAGGTCGTGGATTTGCCTGCCTTTGTTTACCAGATTACGGCGATGTTCATGTTGTTCAATCTTGAGCACACTCATAAAGTACACAAATCTGGGGCAAAACATGTATTCAATAACTTCGGAAGGAGTGATAAAATGAAAGGTGTGATCCATGGCTATAGAAGCAAAGCTTTGATCTCGTCAGTAATGAGATCTTTGTCAAACGCTTGTCCCATCAGAATACATTGTTCAAAATCTTCTTTGCACATGGGAAAGATATACACTCGATCTACGTCGGGATCGATATGGTCGCTGATGATGCTTTGCAGTTCTTTGCGCTTTGTCTTGTTCAGGTCGCCCAGAAAAACGGAGTATTGAACCCGATAGATACCTGCTTTTTCGCATGCTTTTGCAATTTTGGTACGAGCTTTGTCCTTTTGGATATCATACAACACCCATGTTAGCATTGCTCCTCCTTGTCGTTGTTTGAAAGAAAGTTATCGAGCTTTAACTTCAAAGATCCTTCCATATAGTCATTTCGTTTGCCGATCAGAAAATTGGCAAAGGCATGAGCATCAGTCTGGATTTGCTCAATTCTTTTGCGGTTTTTGTTGTGATAGCGGATGATCTCATCAAGGTGTTCCAAAAGCAACGGAGCAAAGAACTTTTTGCCCGCTGTTGAGAGCTTGTACCCATTATGGACCGGTTCTATGAACTCAGGCTGAAACTTGTGCCGAGAAAAGATGTAAAACACCGGCTCATCGATCATAACCCGATAGCTTTCGATAAAATCAAATACGAATGACTTTTTGTTGTAATTATCTGTATGCAACAATCCCAAATAGGGATCAAGTCCAGCTATGATCAGAGCGCGTTCCACCTTTGAATACAATATCCCATAGCCATAGTTTAGAAAGGCATTAAAGGCATCCTTTGCAGGACGTGAAGACCTGCCTTCAAAACGGTAGTCGTCTGGAATCAGTTTTGCCAGTATATTGAAGTAGATTTTTGAAGCTCCTCCCTCCCATCCCATGAAGGAGGCAGAAAGCTCTTCCAAGCATCCTGTGGCATTGCTGATGGATATGGCAAATTGACGGATTCTCTCAAGCGAATCTTGAAAATCTGCTTTTACTCTGTCTCGTTTTGAAAGCAGGAGCTTTGCAAAGCGATATTGATTCATAATCTTGAACAGGATACGCTGTTTGATAAATGTAAGCCCTGTATCGTCTGTCATCATTTCAAGCTGTCTCCGGCGAATCATTGTAGTGCTGCCAATCTTGGGAAACCACACTCTGCCATAAGGATTGCCGTATTGGTCCAAAAAGACTATATCTATATTATAGTCCATAGCCAGATGAATGGCGTCGGAAGTAATACTGACAGCATTGGAGATTATAATCGAGGATACCTTGTCCGGAGAAATTTTGACGCGTTTCTCATCAATAGAAACTTCAAACATGTCATCTTTCTTCTTGATGAAGGAGCCGAAGGTATTGAGATGGAGTTCCATAGTTTATAATGCGAGGCAGGAACCTGCATCATCAGGATCAGGGATGAATCCCGTTTCGGCAGAATAAATTTTATCTACATATTCGCTTGGAACGAACCAAGCATTATCGGACAGCTTGTTTATGTAAAGCATATCAGTGCTGTATTTTGCGCATTCCCCAGGATGCAGCGAAATTTGATACTGAGACAACAACTGGAATGCTCTGGCAATGGAGATTTGCAGACCTGATCTTTCCTCAGGGCTTAGAACCTGTTCGGAGAGTCTGATTTTGGATTGAATAAGCTGGTTTAATGCAGATTCGGCTTTAGTATCAGTTAGAATGTAAAGACTCATGGAAGCGTACTTCTCGTCTATCAGCTTAAAATCACTAACTGGAATCTGTCCACGGACATTTTGATTGTAGTTCAGAGTCTGAACAGCTTTCAATACTTCTCTACCTTCTGCTCCCAGATTCAGGCTACGATAATAGATATCCACCAGCTGGGCAAAGTCATTGCTGCAAATACAATTTAACCCCTCGAGGCACTCCTTGGTTTTGGTTAATAAATACTTGTCATAAACTCTTTGGCAATACGCCCCCCTGTCATCAAAAAGAGTTACTAAATGCATGTTTCCACCCAGTTCTCCCAATTCTCCATTTCTATTACACCTTCCGGCGACTTGTACTATACTATCCAAGGGACCAAAATCGCGGAAAACGTTTTGAAAGCTGAGGTCTACGCCTGCTTCAATGAGCTGGGTTGATATCAGAATCAAAGGAACTCCGGATTTGAGATCATCATTTATAGATTTGATTATTGATCCTCTATCAGAGGGGGTATGCCAGGTTGAAAGACAGCGAACTACATGGGTATGTTCGTAGTGCTTTGAGATGGTTTTGTACACACACATAGCAGTTTTCTTTGTATTTACTACTATTAAAGCATTAGATTCCTCAGCTACAGAGAAGCATTCTGTACAAAAAGAATCTATCTCCCAGGGCTCTGGATGGATAGTTAGCTGAACCCGGTTAAACACAGCATGGTCAAAAAGCTTGTTTTCACATAGCTCTATATAGCTCCCCGATTCGTAGATAAACGGCTGCGTAGCAGTACATGTGAGGATATAGGTATCAAAGCGATTGGCTAATACGGAAAAAAATCGTTGGATCAGAGGGTAATATTTTGGTGGCAAGCTTTGAACTTCGTCCAAGACAATGATGCTGTTGATTATGTTGTGCAGCTTACGCACCATTGAATTGCGGTTACCAATCAAAGAGTGAAAGAGCTGCACAAAAGTGGAAGCCACGCAAGCACTACTCCAGGATTCAGCAACGAGATTGTCGTTCAGATAGTCTTGATAACGATAATCCGGATCTTGAGAGCTCAATTGATAATAATCTTCCAAATGATGATGTTTGATGATATAGCGATATCTGTCTCCCTCCCTTACTTCAATGTTTTGGAAGATCAGATCGGATATTATACTATGATTTTGATCTATTATGGACGTGTATGGCAGACAGTACAATACACGCCTGAATAGTCCGCATTCACGATGAAGTTTATTGGCGAAAGCCATACAAACCAAGGTTTTTCCACTTCCCGTAGGAGCAGTAATGCTGTATAATCTGTTTTCTGATTTTAGTTCTTTGTGGTTTACAACGCTTTCACTAAAGATAGTTCGGATGTTGTTTATCGGCGTATCATCAGCTTTTAAGCCGAGTAAATATCTGTTTGGAGAGTATTGAATGGATAGTATCTCTGCTCTGTTATCTATAAATCCAATTTGGGCAGCATCGTGTTTGTCGGCATCCGTAAGCACGGAGTAGAGCAGGTTTTGCAAAATAAATAGTTCAATAGCGTCATCCTCCTCAAGCTCTGGATAAAATTCTTCGATTTCATCTGCCATTGTGCTTAGGTCATCTTTGCTAAAAGACGGGACTTCTATCTCGTATTTTTGAAAGAGTAATAGAAGAGGGGGATAGGATTTTATCTGTCTGTACATATTCGAGCCGATTTCGAGAGTCTCGTCTATCAATACATTGCTGTCAAGATGGTCATTGAAGAAAGAGCTTAAGTTTCCATGATGTTTTTGTACAGCCTTAAAGCCAATGTGAGCATATTGTCTTAGCTCAGCGTCGGCTTTTAATACCTGGTATGTGACAAGTGCAGAGATATAGCTATGGTGGGTTAAGTTTGATTTGGAACCTCCTCTAATGTATGCTTGAAAAAAGGAACTGGACTTTCCGATATCGTGTAGCAAGCCTATTGTATGTGCTAATCTTGATAGAACTGGTGGTGTGATCAGGACAGTCATCAAGGATAGCCCCTGGATGTGTTTCTCTGCGTATATTGCTACGTTCTCCAGATGCACTTCCAGAGGCTTTTCCTGATGCTTTGAACTGGCAGGATGAGAGATCATAACCAAGCAATTCTCTCCCTGGAGTCGTTTTGCAATTCAATCAGATCAGTAAAATCACCATGTAATCTCCTACCTGTAGTTTCAAAAATCACATCACCCAAACGGATAGTTTGTCGGAAGTCCTTTCGTTTTTGGGTAATGCGATTTTGTTCCAAAGGCATTCTTTCCATCGAAATATGCAGTTCACTTGTATCCAGCATTTGTACCTGTTGTTTGCATATAGCAGAATCAAGGTAATTGGATCTGGAACAGAAACTAAACTGAGAACTTTGGAAGATGTCTAGCAATTCAAGATGAGCGATAAACTGCCTCTGTCCAAAGTAAACTCCGTAGCCAAAGTTTTGAGCTATTATTCCCGCTTCAAGATCTTTCAATGGGCTATAAGTGTTGTTGAATCCGAGATAGACATAATAGACCAGTTCTTTATTGCCAGTGGCTTTTAGTAGCTCAAGACGGCATTGCTTATGAGCCGAAAGATCATTGACTGGTTTTGATGAACTCTTGTCTTGTGCGTAGTTCATAGTTTGAAATATCTTCTGGAAACTACTGCCATTGGGGATTGCAATTGCAATCCCTAATTGCTCCGACCTGTATGTATCATAGTATCCATCCCGTGGAATTTGTGCTATAGAAGCCAGTAGCCCGCATATAACTGTTCGGGGTGGAATTGTATAACTGAGTGATGAGGCGTTTGTATAGAATTTACGAAAATGGGCAAACTTACCGGATAACCGCAATTTCAGGATTCTATCAAACGTATTATGGTTATTCATCTTTCCTCCCCTTTGTGCTTAAAGGGCGAGTTCATGCTTCCACTCTGCAACAGCAAAGAGCTTTTCAAAATTCGGGATGTTTAGCTGGTCATCTTTCCAGTAATGGATCTTTGATATTTTATCTGTGTTTAGATTTACGTATTTTAATAGTAAGTCTATGTTTAAGTAATAATCCTCTGGTTTGCGAATTATCCGGAGGTTTGCGTTGATAGTCGGGTCAGAGGATTCCAGCTTTATCATGCTGCGCAAATCCTTCATGAAGTGCTCTTTGCCATTTAGTTCAAAGCGTAAATAGAGTCTGGGGTATTGTCCAATTTTCGTACGCGTTCGAGCCAGAGGAATTGCCTTTAGCATAGCATCATCAAGCATTATCAGATCTTCATCGGAAAGATCCGTGGTTTCTGCTGTATTAGCATTGATACTTCCCGAGAATCCAATTAAAGAGTAATATAGCCTGTAATCCTTACCTATACCTTGACCGCTGGAAAAGCTGGATGTGATAGTAGAACTGTCTACCATTTCTACAGGATGAAGAGAGTAGCCCCAGTTAAACTGAACAGGTCCCGTTAGGTGTCCGCCAACGATATCTTCGGCTGTCACAGCACCAAAAAAACGTACGTCAATGAGGTTCTTATGTTCCTTGCCGATCTTTTTGATCTGAGCATTTCGCTCTTTAGCGTCCTTGGCCTTGCTGGAGATAAAGATTTCCTCGCCTTTGATATCTTCAAAATAGTCGCGTAGATATCTCTTCAGTCTGACGTCAGACACTAAATTGGTTGAAGTGTCCCAATCCATGCGCGGCTTGTTTTCGTTGTCCATGTCGCCATTGGGATTGCACATTTGAGCATCGTAGATGAATAGAATTTCGGAATTGCTCTTAATCATTTGATTCTCCTTCAGTTTGGTCTTTTTTATCTTCGGTTTTGGCGTGCAAAATGGATAGGTAGCTACTGTAGGCACGTCCACTAAGAATATGGAATACTACCTCTTCCGGCATTAATTTACTGTGCTCGATATCCTGCATGCATTCACGGTAATACGCATCTAATAATGGTTCTTGATAGGGCTTCCATATCTGTCGCATGTCGTCCACCAGTGCCATAACAACTTTGACCTTTTGAACTGGTATACCGCGTAGGTTCAGTCTGTTGAGCAAAGTGCTGTTAATTTTCTTTTTTCGTTGTTCGTTTTCTACATTAGCAATATAGATACCCATAATGAACAAGCCTTGAGCATGATAATTGCCGTCATAAACAGGGGTATTGTTCATGAAATACTGTTTGATCTCCTCTTTGTGGAGATCAGTGGTTGTTGTCTTTCCTTCCATTTGGGGCACTCCTTCTAATTGATTGAAATGTTGTAAGTGGTGCAAATACAGATTCATCAGAAATGGGCTAAGATTTAGGAAATAGCTTGATTCTGAGGCTTTCAGATGGTTGTGTTTTCGGTTAAATATATCAATAAACTGGCAGATGAGTTGCTTGTAGTTATACTGCCGATCATGCAGATATGTGCCTAAGTGTTGAAGAATAACTTTGTTAAGGCGGCTATATTCTGTAACCTTGATCTGGGGATGAGACTCTTTTGATGGGATTATCAGATAGCGAAATCCTTCGAAAGAAAGCTCTCTATTGCTACCCATGATAGCTCCAATTCTGTATTTTGAAACAGTGTTTCCCAGATGTTCAGTTTTTGCTATCAGGCTCTTCAACTTGATTCCCCGAATCATACTCAAAATGACGAATTCCTGAGATGTTGCACTGGGTTTATTGTAAAACAAGAGGGAAAAGTCCGAGAGCTTCTTTTGGAGTTTTTTCAGAATATCAAGATATGCGCTACGGTCTGATCCAGAGTGGGTTCTTATTAAGTGTACTATGGATTTAAGATACACCGGGTTTATTGTATCAGAAGGATCTTTGGGGATAAAAGGCAACTCCGGAAGAACTATTGTAGACAATCCTAAAAGAGAAGTTTTAAGCTGTGTAGATGAGAATTGTGTACCTACTATTACCTCTTGGTAGCATTCCTGGCACATTGAAAATGCATATTTGGAAGCTGAAGAGCTAAGACCATCAAAATACAGTGAATTTGTGGTTCCATAGAATTTTTGCTTCAATGATACATCTTCTGCCAGGGTAGCTTGTTTTGAGCATATATGGCAGTGTCCAATATGTTTGGATTCATAGAATTGCTTCCCGAAGATATAGTAAAACAGAGCATCGATATAGCAATCGGCATATTCTGATTCATGCAAAAAAACACCATCAATTTTCAGGGAATATGCTTGCCGTTCGGTGACCAAATCTTTGAGAGTGGTTTTCAAGTAGTCATCAAGTCTTTTTTTGTACTCTTTTTTGAAATCATCTGGCTTGCAATCAAACTCATCCGGGTAGGCTTCCTGCTGTTCTGAGATCAGTTTATCTTTTTGCAACCTTGTTCCATAGTTATCTGTGTGATAGAATGCTTCAAATAGACGACCAAGAAATTCAATGAAATCATCCAGTTTGTGAGGAGATGACCATCTAATGGCATTTCTGTTTTTCTGACAAAACTGAAGCAATTCAAAGCCTAAAATTGGCTTTAGAGAAGTGTGGGAGGCATAGATACCTGGGTCATTTGGCGCATAGTTTGAGAAGATCATCAGTTCATTAGTTTTGTCGCTCTCCAATTGAGTACCTTGCACAAATCTACAGCTTTGGTTAACCGTATTTAGTTGCAATTCTAAAAGCCGTCCATGCTGGTAGTCGTCGCTATTCTTGGGTTTAAAACGGTATCCATCAAGATCCGGACAGTATTGCAAAAGTATGTAACGCTTTTGTTGAAAACTGCTCATGCTGTCGAATTCATCAGTTTTCATTCGTATCATCCCAACATTTTTATACGTAGATATCATGATTGCTCCTCATTTCTTTATTACTACTCCAAAACCCCGGGCACTTTGTTTACCCAGCCCAAGGTAATCCGGAATTTCAAAATTGGTGCAAAACTCCCCTTTGAAGCAGAGCATCTTTAGATTTTTGAAGTTTACATCCACCGGTTTGAACCAGCCATCAATTTGAATATCGTCAAAACCTTCTATCCAATATTCAAAGCCTTTTGATATTGTTTTCAAGTTGTTCTTTAGAATTCTCTTGAGAAGCTGGTTACGTTCTATTTGGTTTGAGTTCTGATATTTGACGTGGTTCTCTTCATTCAGAGCCATCCAAGGCGAGATGAATTCGTACATGTGAAATTGCTCACAAGCCCCAAATTTACTTTCGATGATACGAATATCTTTTTCGAGACTATGAAATTCGGTGCCATTTATGCGGATAGAGTCAACTTCAAAGAACACTTTCTTCATTAGATCGACACCTTCGTTTATCCCGAGCAGAGCCGGATGATTGTCAATAATCCGGTATTGTATGACTGGAAGCCGATAATCAAACCGATTGTCTGGGAGGTGATTATGAAATTGATGAGTATCGGGATAGCGGTGTGCAAAATAGCCCCTGAGTTTTGGTATATCAGAGGGTCTGAACTCGGCATCAGTATATGATACCATAATGTGTTCGATCTCGATCATAGATTCCTCCAAAGGGCGTAATCTAAGGCTGACAAAAGAACGAAGCCCTCGTGTGCGACATAAATGTGGCGGGATTATCGTGTCAAGAATAATTTGGCTGATATTTCAAAATGAACACTCATTGTATCAAGTACAAATTGTCGCTCAGAATTCCGGATGGTGCAATTGCTTATACTCAAGCATCGCACAAAGTCGTTTACTGAAAGTATTGGAGGACAGCATTCTGTCTGACCTGGTTTGGATGATTAAGATTTGTTCATTCTATTGAGCATCACAATCTGTGATCCATATCTCCTCTCCTTATCAGCAGTGCCGATGATATGGCGCAGTACCACGCATAAATCCCCGCATGTCCCGCCAGATCATAGCCACATATATACAATCAAAGACAATCGAAAAATTGGGGTATGGGGCAGCGCCCCATCATAAAGGGTGGTGGGTGGGTATAGATTACTGTTTTTGTGCGCTCAAATTGGCTGAAAACACCCGGTTTGCTTTACGGGAAGACACGTGCAACGGTCTTATCTATTTGAAGTTACTTTCGATAGTCTTCCATAATCAACACATGAGAAAATGTGCTTTCAAGTGTTTAAAACAATAATGCTACCCGAGGGCAGCATTATCTGTAGATAGTGTTTATAGTACGATTACTTCGTATATAGATAGTCCGAATCGATCTGGGATGATGGACTCAAATTGTACCAGCCCGGGTACGAGACTCCACCGCTTTCTGCCCATGGTTTGAAACCCAGATATCCTGATGTAATCTGAGCTCTTTCGATTGGATAGGTCCAGCTAATCGGGATATGTATTGCCCAAGGGAGATTGTTTGCCGTCTTGTAATATCTTCCTGTAGATTGATTGCTGGAGTCATCTCCTGTACCAAAATAGACTGGATTAACATCCGTAGTCGGGGTCATATTTGGTAAATGGACTTCCTTGCCGCTTTCTCCATTCACGAGTAAGAAAGGATTGAAAGGTGCCAGATATGGAAGGGATGATATTGGAACGGGATCGGACAAAGTCATTGTAAATTCAATAGTTTTCGCTGGGTATTTGGGCTGATCCATCTGAGTATTCCAAAAGATACCATTACCTGTGATTATTCCCAAATCCGTGGTGTTTTGGATTATGCGCAGTACGGCTCTGTTTCCAGAGTTTGTCAACGTCATATTATATGGGGTTCCTTCCATCATTCCTACATAAGTCTCTACTACACTTTCCGGAAAGGGAAACTCGATGGCAAAACCGTTGTTTCTGGATGCGCCTACGGCACGGAGCAGGAACTTTGCATTTATGTCCTTGATTTCGCTATTGGCATTCAGTACCATATGGAAGTTGTAATCTAAAACCATATCATTCATGTCATAATCACCTTTGTCAGGCCAGAGGTCTTCAAATGCCAGGGTCCCATAGACGTTTAAGCCAGGTGTATATACGTCAAATGCCCGATCAGGATCATTAGGATAGTCGTCATCATTGTTTACTACTCCGTCATCATCATCGTCATGAAAGGGGATAGACAGAGCTGCTGTAGCAGTCGCATAACCCGTTGGCGAGCCACCAGGGGTACGCAATTTCCATACAAGAGCGCCATCTCCAGGCCATGAAACTATGATCGCATTGACATGTCTTCCAGGCAAGAAAGTAGTAGGAATCAAATAGTTATACTGCGTGTGAGCCTGGGCATTGAATGTGTTGTCATTGCCGATGGGAATGTTTACCGCGACGTTATTGGGATTGTAATATCCGAAATAGGCGGTGTATAATCCGGTTTCGGCGCTGTATTTGACTGATTCTACCAAGTTTTGAATCTGGGAAAGACCGTTTAATGAAACGGTAGATAGAAAGATAGCTACTAATACCAGGAGTGTCATCATATTCTTTTTCATGGTTCCCTCACTTTGCCGGTAAAAACGAGTACTCGATTATATTTCCAGCTTTTACAATAGTAGTCACCTCTTCTTCACCATAAACAATTTTTACGTTCTTTGTCGTATAGGGGAGGCTGATCTTGCTGTGCAAGCCAAAAACTGGATCTACCAATCCGCGCACAAGTAAATCACCACTGGGGGAGTAAACTCTTACCACTTGCTTGTAAAGCCCAGATACAAACACATCTACCGGTCTGGCTGTCTCATAGTTAAAGTCTGCCGGAACCGTAAGCGTGTTAATGTCCACTTTTGTGAGTTTGTCCGATGTCTCTGTGCATCCTATGGATACCAGAGCGATGACTATTAGAATTAATCCTATATACTTCATGTTGTCTCCTCAATCTGTTTAATGTAACAATATATTGCAATAATGAAGCCACCCAAGCATAAAGTATAAAGTGTTGTAATACTTGTATTTGTGTATAGATCAATTTGTTTGATAGTGTAATAAACTCCACAAATTGGGTACAATATGTTGCAAATATTACTATGTTAACATGATGGGAAGACTCGTTCAACGGTTTTCTATGTTTGAACGCACTAAACCGCCAGATTCCATCTGGTACTATGCATGCTTGGTATAGATCAGGAGTTATCCATCTCCATTGCCATGAACAAGACTGTTGAGATGTCTCCTATTTTATCAGCATCAGTTTAGCGCGAAGGTTCAATCCCTGTCCTTTGACCTGGACAAAGTAGATCCCGCTCGAGGCAGGATTTCCTTTGCTGTCTCTTCCATTCCAGTTTAGATAGTTCCAGCCGGAGTTTAGCTGGCTTGATGGCAGCGTATTGACGAGTTCTCCTCTATGGTTGTAAATCCTGCAGTTGGCAGTATTTGCTTCATTAAGATAGATTGCAATCTGGGTATCGGGATTGAAGGGATTCGGATAGATTTTGATCTGGCTTTGCTGATTTACGATAGGAGGAGGTGATTCCTCTCCAGGCTCCAATAGCTGTGCAGAGACGGGGCCAAAGAACTCCGTCGACCCATTCAGTTCAACGGCACAAAGCCAATAATAATATGTACCCGGCTCGATTATAGAATCATCTGTGAAGTTATAGGTGTGAGTAATGGAGCTGTTATATGGTGTGATAAACTGATTGAGGTTTGTTGCTTGCTCCAGATTTTCCTGGCTGTTTCGGTAGATGTCGTATCCGCTAAGGTTGGACTCCGATTCTGTTACCCACTGCAGGCTTACATTGTGGTTACCGCTTGGCGATGCAGTAAATGAAGTCAGCTGAATCGGAAGGGTCACCGGATTATCTTTTCCAATAGCCCAGTCGCTAAACTCCGAAACGTTGTTTGCTCTGATTGTGGTAGGATTCAGGAGGCTAAAATCTTCCCAAACAGTCCAGTCTGCAAATTCATTGGCACGGCGAAGGATTCTCCAGAGAGCAGGATCACCAAACAGCAGATCGGACATGTCAAAGATTATTGCAGTATTGATGCTATTTAGCGTTGTTCCGATCCGCCAGAATTTACCGGCAATTTCCGCAATTCCTGGAGGTACTACTCCATCAGGTACCGATCTGAATTCGTTGACTTGAATGCTTGTTTGATCCCCCAAAAAGCCTCCTGCTGTAGCTGCTAAGATATCAAACTCGATATGTGCCGCAGCTGCTGGAAAATTGAAGGGCAGCTCAGGAATATCGATGATCAGATTTGCCACATTTTCTTCCACCGCAGCAGGATAAACATCGATTTCCAGATCATAAAAACCAGTCTGATCCTGAATGAGGAAATCAAAGGTAACTATGTCAAACTCCACTTGATGGTTGCCATTGTCCAAAGCAGCCAAAAAACCGGCTGTTGTGTTTACCAGATCGATATCTGCCCTGCCATGTCCTGTTACAGGATCACCAGTTCCCAAATCACCTGTCCAGTTTGCAGCACCAGGATACCCAAGCGCAATGAGATTAGCCCGCATTGTAGCTTCGTCAGAATATGGTACCAGAAGATTCACCTGGACATTGGTCAAAGAGAGGATCTCGCCGTTGCAGGTATATTTATAGCTGGGTGCCACATAAGTTCTGGTTTCTCCGGATTGTCCCCAATTTCCCCAAGGCAAGTTTGGATCGACAGTATTGATCTTGGTGAGACTCCTGATAGTATAGGGGGTGAAATCAGTAAGATGGATCTGATCCGGGCTGTCGGCAAAATCCAGATTCTCAAAAGTGCACGTTACCTGATTAACATTGCTTAGGTTGAAATTTGCATAAGCGAATACATGATAGTTTGGTAGAATTGTTCCATCGTAAGTGAAAGGGTTTCCATCTCCGTGAACATAAGTAGGTGAATCAATGTCGTATTCCCACACACTAAAATTTGTGGCTGCCATATTGTCAAAGAAAAGTCGCATTGCCGGCACAGCTCCGTTTAACAGAATTGCCGGTACCAAAAATAAAAGTAAACAACTCGCTACGACCAGGTGACGTCTCGAGCTTCCAAAAGTGTTCATAATTCCTCCCGCACGGTTGTGCAATAAAAGGTAACTCTGATGGAAAATGCTCTTAGTACTACAATCGTAAGCCATGTCTAATGCTTTGATACATAATACATAAGAGCCACTGTTACACTCTATCCTATCCTGATGATGTGCAATCTGTAATTTTTGTCAAGATATTTCGTTTGGCTCTTAATTACCAGGCTTTGATAGGAGGTGGATACTAAAGTCGGCTATAGTTTCTTCCGATAAATTCTGAATCTTCCTCCGGTTGGCTCAAATCCATCTTCAATTCGGGAAAAGCCCCAATGTTCGTACATATCTTCGTGAGTAGTGGCAAGATACATAGTATCATGACCGATCCTAAGGCATTCATCTTCGGCATGCTTTATGAGGAGAGAGCCAAGCTTGTTTCCCCGATGTTCTTTTTCGATATAAAAACAAGCGAACCATGGATATAGATCCTGGCGACTGATGATATCATTGATCAGCAATGCATAGCATCCGATAATGGCATTCTCATGTAAAAGCAGGTAAAAACGGGGAAGCCCTTGCTCTGTCATGGATGAATGTAGAATGGCATCATAATAAAACTCGTAGTTTTGCTCATTGCCCCATTTGCTGTGGATGTATTTGACTGCTGTCTCCAGCCCATTTTGGTATTCTTTGACGTTTATCACACTATACATTGTAACCTCTTTATTTTGTTCTTACAGATGAAATTGAATAACTATACAGCTCGCTTCCTGGATAGTAGAGCCGTATGCAAAAAAACCCGGTATCAAAACCGGGTTCATACATTGGTTCTATTAGTCTGACAGAGTGGGATTACTCTGAAGTAACTACACTGATATACTTTCTGCCGTTCTTTTTGGTAGTGAATTTGACTTTGCCTTCGACGAGGCTAAAGATGGTAAAATCGCGACCGATGCCGACATTTTCTCCAGCGTGAAACTTGGTACCTTTCTGGCGAACTATGATGTTTCCGGGAGCTACTACTTCGCTACCGAACTTCTTGACGCCGCGGTATTTGGGATTACTATCTCTTCCGTTACGACTGCTTCCAACACCCTTTTTATGTGCCATGATTTACCTCTTTATGCTTGAATATCAGTGACTTTGATATTGGTGTATTGCTCGCGATAGCCTTTTTTTACGCGGTAGCCTTTACGGCGTTTTGTATGGAAAATTACAACTTTTTTGCCTTTGCCGTGTTCAACGACTTCGGCAAGAATCTTTGCGCCTTCTACTACGGGTTGACCGACTAATATTTCTTCATCCTTGCGGACCAGAAGAACGTTGTCAAACTCAAGAGTCTGACCCGGTGTCGCCGTATTCAGTAAGGGAACGCGTAAGATCGCGTTTTTTTCTGCCCTGAACTGAAATCCTTTAATTTCAACGATGGCGTACATCTT
>CAZWIS010000053.1:0-14455 GCA_964634275.1 uncultured Candidatus Cloacimonadota bacterium
ATGTCAATTTCCATTGCTGTTTTGCAAGCAGTTGCGTCTTGGAAAGATTAGTTATAACACTTTTACCTGTTTAAATGCTACTCTCGACTGTGTCATTTGAAGGATTCGTGTGCTAACCGCTACAAGAAAATTAGCAGTCTCACTTTTTGATTGACAATTTTGTGATGTTGATTACTTTGTCTCTTGAATGAAGTCTGGTTAGCAGATGAATTCAAAGATCGCTAATAAAGATTGGGTGATAGTTCATGAAAAAGAATCAGCTAAGGCTAAATCATACTTTGAGTGCTTTGGTCGATGAGTATATCTTGACCAATGAATCGGTATCGTCCCGGATATTGAATGAGAAGTATCTGGTAGATGTCAGTTCTGCTACGCTGCGTCTGGACTTGTTGAAGCTGGAACAATCAAATCTGATCCATCAACCACACACTTCAGCGGGTCGTCAACCCACGATATCAGGTTATCGAAAGTATCTGGATTTGATCTCCAGAGATCACGAGAATGTCCGGTTTGAGCGAATGGATATCCTCCGGGAGCTATTGGTACATCATTACAAAGACACGCCTCGGGCTTTGCACTATATAATGCAGATGCTGGCAAAAGAGACAGATCAGCTTAGCTTTGTGGCCGAGCCGGAGGTGTCAAATGGTTATCTGGCAAAGCTGGAAGTATTCCCGATCGGACACCGTAAATATATTTTTATCATGAGTTTGGATTCTGGTCTGGACAAAACTGTGATCCTGAAATGTGACTATGATATCGCTGAGACACAGCTCAAGAGGTTGGTTCGGTACTTGAATGATGAACTGACGGGCTTGCGGATATATGACATCGCCAACAAGTACTTGGTCGAAATGCGGGAAAACATGCATCAGGAGAACAATCTGATCAACATGTTTTTGCGGGAGTTACACAAAGCCTTCATAGAGATTTCAGATTTTTACATACACTTTGATGGCAGCATCAAGTTTCTTGAGCAACCGGAGTTTGATTCAAAACAAAATATTCTGAGCTTTATGAATCTGATCCAAAAACAGGATTATTTGTTGAACTTGATGCGTACAAACGATCAGCAGCTTGTCAATGTCATTATGGGAGAAGACTTTTCTAACGCTGATTGGAGTAGCTTTACAGTGATCTATGGAAAGTACGAAGTGTTTGGCATCCCAGGATATCTGGGCATCGTAGCACCTGTTAGAACGGATTATAGAAAGCTGTTTCCATTGATTCGTGATATTACAAAAACAATAACCGATACGACAAAAAAGGGAATGATGGTCCCACAAACAAAGAGATAAAACAGAGGTAATAAATGTCCAGGAAACACAGACACAGTAATGATGAACTCCCTGAAGAAGCTGTAGATAAGTCAACTCAGGAAAAAGAAGCAGAAATTGAAGTGCAGATAGTGGAAAAAGAACAGAGCTTGGAAGAGAAGATTAGCTCCTTGGAAAAGGAAGTGTTGGAGTGGAAGGATAAATATCTTCGAAGTATAGCAGAGTTTGAGAATTACAGACGCAGGTCAATACAGGAGAAGTCCGATTGGATTAGGCTTTCTACCGAGAAACTGGCACTTGGTATCTGTGATGTGATGGATAACTTCGAGCGTGCACTTGTCCAAGTAGGTCAGGAGCATCTCGAAGATACTATGATCAAGGGTTTTGTGTTGATCGAGCAACAGCTCAGATCGGTTCTGGCCAAAGAAGGTGTGAAAAAAATAGAAGCTCTTGGCAAGGAATTTGATCCCAGCTATCATGAAGCACTGGCTCATATTCCCTCCGATTTTGATGAAAACGTAGTAGCAGCGGTGATTCAAAATGGATATACAATGAATGACAAATTAATCCGTCCGGTTCGAGTAGCAGTATCGAATGGGATAAAACCAGAGATAATTAATTAAGATAAATGGAGGATAAACCATGGGAAAGATAATTGGAATCGACCTTGGAACCACTAACTCCTGCGTTTCCGTGATCGAAGGTGGAAAGCCTGTCGTTATCACAAATGCAGAAGGTACTCGTACCACTCCCTCTGTAGTGGGTTTTACCAAAGATGGACAGAGACTCGTGGGACAATTGGCAAAGCGCCAAGCTGTGACCAATCCACTCAATACAGTATATTCAATCAAACGGTTTATGGGACGCGCATATAGTGAAGTCTCAGAGGAAATCAGTCAGGTTCCTTATAAAGTAAAGAATGGTGTGAAAGGACAGGCTGCCGTTCACATTGATACCGATCAAAAGGATTACACTCCTCAGGAAATCTCGGCAATGGTGCTGACAAAAATGAAAGAAACTGCTGAAGCATATTTGGGACAAACTGTGACAGAAGCTGTCATCACTGTTCCTGCATATTTCAATGATGATCAGCGGCAGGCGACCAAAGATGCCGGAAGAATAGCTGGATTGGACGTTAAACGTATTATAAATGAGCCTACTGCCGCCGCCTTGGCTTATGGCATGGAAAACAAAAAAGAACAGAAGATAGCAGTATACGACTTGGGTGGGGGAACTTTTGATATCTCCATCCTGGAAATCTCCGACGGCGTGGTTGAAGTGCTTTCAACCAATGGTGATACTCACCTTGGTGGTGACGATTTTGATAAAAAGATAGTGGATTGGATCCTTGAGCAGTTCAAAAAAGCAGAAGGGATGGATCTCTCCAAAGATGCAATGGCGCTCCAACGTCTCAGAGAAGCAGCTGAAAAAGCAAAGATCGAGCTTTCAGGAACTCAGACAACCAATATTAACCTGCCATTCATTACCGCTGATGCAACAGGACCAAAGCATCTCAACCTCGATCTGACTCTCGCAGAATTCAATCGTCTTACGCAGAGTCTTGTAGAACGTACTCTCGGTCCTTGCCGGGCTGCGATCAAAGATGCAAAAATCTCCACCAGTGATATCAATGAAGTTCTGTTGGTGGGTGGAAGTACAAGAACCCCAGCCGTGCAAGATGCCGTAGAAAGCTTCTTTGGTAAAAAGCCAAACCGAAGCCTTAATCCGGACGAAGTAGTAGCTATCGGAGCAGCAATCCAGGGAGCTATCCTCTCTGGTGATGAAAAAGTAAGTGATGTTCTATTACTTGATGTGACACCTCTTTCACTTGGTATCGAGACATTGGGTAGTGTGATGACATCCTTGATAGCCAGAAATACGACCATTCCGACGAAGAAAAGCCAAATCTTTTCTACCGCAGCGGATAACCAGACGGCTGTTACAATCCACGTTCTACAAGGTGAAAGACCTATGGCGCAGGACAACAAATCTCTTGGAAGGTTTGATCTGGTAGGTATTCCTTCTGCTCCACGTGGAATACCACAGATAGAGGTGACCTTCGATATCGATGCGAACGGACTTTTGCACGTATCTGCCAAAGATAAAGGAACTGGAAAAGAGCAATCAATCAAGATCGACAGAGCAGGAAACTTGAACCAGGATGATATCGAACGCATGATCAAAGATGCTGAGCTTCATGCCGAAGAAGACAAAATCCGCCAGGAGTATGTGACTGCCAAGAACGAACTGGATACCCTGATCTTCTCCACGGAAAAGAGCTTGCAGGAGTATGGTGAAAAGCTCTCTGAAGCAGAAAAGGGTGATATAGAAGCAGCTATCAAGGAAGCCAAAGAAGCTCTCGAAAAAGCCACTTCAAAAGATGAACTTGATACTATCAAAGAAACATTGGCAAAGAAAGCTCAAAAGCTTGGTGAAATAATATATGCCAATATGCAACAGCAGCAGGGAGAAGGTGGCGCAGGATTTGATCCAAACGCAGCCGGCTTCAATCCGGAAGACTTTGCCAAAGCCCAACAACAACAGCAAAGCCAGGGTCCAGCTGATGGTCCCATTGACGCTGATTACGAAGTAGTGGACGATAAATAATTATTCAACAGCCTGGGAGCGGAGTTTCTGCTCCCAGGATACCCATAAAAAACCAAATCCCGCAACAGCGGAAATTACAAGACCCCCTGATATAAGGAGCAAAAGTGGCAAAAAGGGATTATTACGAAATCTTAGGTGTCGAAAAGAATGCCGATGAATCCACGATAAAAAAGGCTTATCGCAAACTGGCGATGCAATATCACCCGGATAAAAATCCTGATAACAAAGCTGCTGAGGAAAAGTTCAAAGAAGCATCTGAAGCATACGAAGTTCTTAGCGATGCCAGTAAGCGACAGATATATGATCAATATGGTCATGCTGGAATCGAAAACCAGTTTGGTGGAGGAGGCTTCTCCTGGGATAATTTTACTCATTTCAATGATTTGAACGATATCTTTGGAGATGGTTTCAGCAGTATATTCGATACTTTCTTTGGTGGTGGATTTGGAGGCAGGTCTCAGCAGAGGGCTTCCAATCGTGGTGAAGACCTACAGATAGAGCTGTCACTTTCCCTCAAAGAAATCGCCCTTGGAGCCGAAAAGACTATCAAAATCGGGGTCAAAGAACATTGTGATAAATGCAATGGTAGCGGCTCAGCCGGGGGTGATCCGGAGACCTGTAGCCAGTGTCATGGAACCGGGCAAGTTCGTACTGTAAGGCAATCACTTTTTGGACAGATGCAGACTGTATCAGCTTGTCCTTCGTGTAGGGGAGAAGGCAAGATAATCAAAAACAAATGTACCAAATGTTATGGTGAAGGCCGGATGGGTAAGGTCAAAGAAGTCAACGTTAAAGTGCCTGCCGGAGTAGAAGAAGGGCAATACATCCGGCTTCGTGGTTCTGGAAATGTAGGACCCAGAGGAGGCTCAAAAGGCGATATACTGGTTCTAATTCACGAAAAACAGGACGATACATTTGAGCGCGATGGAAACAACATCGTGTTGGATTATCCAATCAGTTTTTCCCAAGCTGTTCTCGGTGACGAAGTAATAGTTCCGACATTGACGGGATCTGTAAAAATGAAAATCGCTGCCGGTACTCAGAGTGGTAGATTATTAAGGTTAAAAGGACAGGGCATCCAAGCATTGCATTCGTATAGCAAAGGTGACCTGATCGTTCGAGTAAACGTCGTAACTCCTACAAAACTGAGCAAAGAAGAAACAGATATCTATACCAAGCTCAAAGAATTCGATGCCAAACGCCAGATGGAGCCCGGCAAAGGATTCCTGAAAAAGCTAAGGGATTTCTTTAGTTAATATGCCCTCTTACTATGTCCCCGAGCTGAAGTCCAGTACTACCCAGATCAGTTTAACAGGAGATGAGTTTCATCATCTGACCAGAGTAACCCGGCACAAAACTGGAGACGAGGTTCAAGTCAATTCCGGTTCCGGTATCCTTGCGAGAGCTGTTATTACAAACATCACAAAGCATGCGGTAGAGTTCTGCATCCGAGAGACGATGTCCTATCAAGAACCAGTGCCAAAATTCGCTATTGCCTTCAGTTTGCTAAAAGCGAAACATGACGAATTGGTTGTAGAAAAATGCACCGAATTGGGTGTGAGCACTATGTTTCCGCTTCAAACGGAATTCTCCGTACGGCATAGCTCTAATAATACCTTGGAGCGTTTTCGGAGGATTGCGCTATCCGCGATTAAGCAATGTGACAATCCCTGGCTTCCGCAGATTTCAGTTGTTCATAGTCTTCAGAAAGCAATCTCTCAGATCATCGCAGCCGGATATACACCCATTATGTGTTCGGAAAGAAAGCCAGATCAGTGGTTGCATCATGTATTACATGATACAGATAAAAATCCGTGTTTCCTGGTGGGTCCGGAGGGTGGATGGTCAGAATCGGAGTATGAACTGTGCCAGGAGCAAAACATACCAGAGATATCGATAAGTAATCAAATCCTGAGGGCAGAAACAGCAGCGATTACAATCGCAGCTCAGTGGAATATGCATAGAACCAGGCTATCTGTCTGAATCTGGTTCGAAATCTCATATAGCAATACTAAAAACAATATTTAGTGACTCGGCTATCAAAATGATCAGACAAACCACTGTAGTATTTGTGGAACCACAAAATAGATCCACATGGTGATAATCACTCCGCTTGCGATATTCATGATGAATCCAGACAAAAGCATATAGTATAGAGATACTTTTTGTGAACTACCAAAGCCCAACCCATTGGAAGGTGTGGCTACAGGGGTCATAAACGCACAGGTGGAACACAAGGTAATAATCAGCATCATTTGCCATGATATCTCAGGATGAAGCTTGGATAGAGGAAACAGAGCCATAAACATACTGATTTGTACCACAGAGTTACTTACAACTTCTGTAGTAAAAGTGGTAATTAGTGCCAATACCAGATACAGCAATAGAACAGAAAACCCAGCATTGATGTGTTCAACAGACCATGCTGCGATCATTTCCGGAAACTTGAACATTACCAGAATTGCGGTAATCAGCAATCCAAACCCTATCCAAAGGATTCCTTTCTTCGGGAGATCATGCAAGATATCCTTGTCCGTAAGCATTGCTATCTTTTCTTTGCCATTACCAGAACGGTAGCGATGGATAAAAATGAAATAGAGATATAGCAAGGTCCAGATAGAAGTCAGCATATATATCTGGCCCCGGTGATGCTTCATTATACTCATCCCAAACGAAAGTATCGAGGATGATCCCAAAAAGAGGAATGCCTGCCACAGCCCAATTTTCTGAACCCTTACAGGTATGTCATCAGTAGTAAAATGTTCCTTGATCCTGATTCCGGATAAATACTGGTTGGGACGGAATACAAGCATCAACACTCCCCATCCCACAATACACAATACAGCGACCAGAGGTACTCCCCATGCCATCCATGATAAAAACGTAAAAGCTTGTTTTTCTGGGAACTTAAAAAGCTCAAACATGCCCACCAGGATACCATTTGTGGTAGTACCGGTCAGCATGCCCATCCCACCGATGTTTGCTCCCCAGATCAGAGCCAACAGAATCAAAGTCGAGAATTTCTTGTGTTCTTTGACCGACCCTTCATGATCGTTTTGCAATATAATTATCAGTGGTAGGAGGGTCAATAGCGTGATAACATTTGCAATAATCATCGAAAGAAAGGCTGTGCCGCTGATTAAAAGCCATGTGAGTTTGGAGATTGAAAGCCTCTTTGTTTCAAAGAGCCAATGGACTATCTTTTCCGGAAGTTTATGACGAACAAATACTCTGGATATCAGGTACGAGATCAGAAAAAAATGAACAAGCTGGAGCTTATCAACTATTTCGAGCATAGCGACAATTTGGATAGAATCATATCGAGCAATCTGTCAGATTCATCGATGTTTTGTTCTATTTTTAAATAAAGCAGGGGTACGCTGAATGAATACCCTGTTCTGAGTTTCATGATGTCTTTCTCTGTACTGATTATAAACTGGATACCATTTTCAATACAATACAGGTCTATCTGTTCGAGTTTTGAGACATTCCGGTATGCTTCATGATCGGGGAAATGGAAGCTATTTAGCACATTGATGCCAATTTCCGCTAGAGTGTCATCAAAACTTTTCGGGAACGCGATACCAGATACTGCGACAAATCGTGAATGCTTTGTGCCTGGTGTAGAAGCTGAACCATCAACAGTAGATAGATAAACCAGTGGATGAACTGGATTGTTATCCTGATCAAAAACACCCAATATGTTCAATCTACTATGAAAAATCCTATCCTTAAATTGCTCCATGATAGGCGCAAGAGTATTAGAGATTGATATTCCAGGATGGGAATTGAGAATCAGAATACTATCTGAGTGCAGTGCTGATGTCGGTTCTCGAAGGTATCCCGCAGGAATGACAAATCCATTTCCCAAACCGATTTCGGAATTAAACGTAATAATGTCTATATCGTGAAATACCTTCAAATGCTGAAAAGAATCATCCATGATAATCATATCCAGATTTGGATACTGATCCGTCAATAGCCTGATGGCATTGGTTCTATCTTTTCCCACTACTACTGGGCAGTTTTGAAGTCTGGTTGCCAGTAAGTATGCTTCGTCACCGGCATACTCCGCAATCGGGAACACCCCAGTATTGTCCGCTATTATTATGGGAGTATTCTCATACTTGCCTTTATATCCACGGTGAGACACAGCGATTTGATATCCGCGCTGGATGAGAATCTGAGCCACTGCTATTGTGATTGGAGTCTTCCCACTACCACCACTAACAATGTTTCCAATACTAATTATCGGTACTGGAGCTTTGTACTGGGATCTGGAGCGTAGTTTTCTTCTGGATACAAGTATTTTACTATAGAGAGCTGATAAGGGATATAGAATGTAGCTCAGAGGGGAGCGTCTTAGCAGATGTTTTTCGATCAATAGCTTCTGTATCACTCTGTTGATATTTCTTTTTGGGAAAGGCGCAGATCGATCAATTCTGCCAGTTTCTCGACTTCAAACGGTTTGAAGAGAATGTCTTTCAGTCCGTCTATCTTCGATCGTACCAAGACATGATTTGGATCATACCCAAATCCCGTCATCATAATCACAGGGAGATTTTCGTCATAATCCTTAATTCGCCAGAAGAGCTCATAGCCATCCATATCCGGCATTGCGATATCGGTTACCAAAAGGTCTATCCTGCCTTTAAGGATTTCTTGAAGTGCTTCCAAACCGGTTGAAAAAGTAATAATCTTCCACTCTGGCCGAATTTCTTCCAGCTCAATTTTAAGATTGGTGACTAATTCTTCTTCATCATCAACAATACAAACGACTTTTACCATTTTGTGCTTTTGTCTCCTGTAATAATCTGGTAGCTTTGGATATACTTGTCTCTGGTCTTTTGGATTACGTCATCCGGCAGATTCGGTGCAGGTGGTTGTTTGTCCCAACCAATAGAAGTTAAATAATCTCTGATATACTGCTTGTCATAGCTCAGCGGAGTCTTTCCTATTTCGTAGCTTTCCATGTCCCAAAATCTGGAAGAATCTGGCGTCAAAACCTCATCGATCAACAATATCTCGGAACCGATGGAACCGAATTCAAATTTGGTATCAGCCAAAACAATACTATCCTTGATCAGTAATTCATGGGCGTAATTGAATAGCTCAAGAGATTTGTTCTTCAGGATCAGGGCTATTTTCTCGTCCATGCGGTTCAGCATTTCACGGTAGCTGATGTTCTCATCGTGGCCATCAGTTGCCTTAGTAGAAGGCGTAAACAAGGGATGTTGAAACTTCTGACTTTCCAGGATACCTTCCGGCATCAGCATTCCTCCTACTGTATTGGTCTTTTTGTATTCCGACCATGCAGAACCAGTGATATAGCCTCGTACGATACATTCAAATGGAATCACTCTGGTTTTGTGGACCAACATACTACGACCTTTTAGATAGTCGTGGTAGGGATGGAATTCTGGCGGATAATCTTCGACCTGATCACTGATAAAGTGGTTTGGGATTATATCTTTTGTAGTCTTGAAAAAATGAACTGAAATTCCATTCAGTATTTTTCCTTTGTCTGGAATCAGATTGGGAAATACTACATCAAATGCTGAGATACGATCGGAAGTAACTATCAGGAGACTATCTCCCAAATCGTAAATATCTCTTACTTTTCCTTGCCAGCTTTGCTTTACTATCTTTAGGGAGCCAATGGAACTATGCATTTCATCCTCTCATTTTTTGTTTTTGTAAATAAGTATATACTATCCGGCATTCATCTACAATGTCTTTATTCAGAGCCAGAGTTTCATTTTCTCGATACTGGATTTTTGTAATCGGGAATGAGTGAGTCTTACCCTTGATGCTTACCTGCTTTATCTGGCCTGCTTCTATGATCAGCAAGTCGTTCTCAAAGGTCATATCTTTGGCGATATACAAAAAGCTCAGCCAATCCCTATATTTCTTTAACAAGTCTATCTCATCTGCGAGTAAGTCCACTTTGTCAAACTCGAGATCATCAAAGTAGCGATCACGATCCTTCTGGATCAGCTCCAGGATTCCGTTATTTGGATGCAAGTAAGCTTCCTTGAGTAAATCACCCAGCTTAACCAAACTCTCCTCACCTTTGTACTCAGGATCCAAGCAGCGGCAATACCCCTTGCAGATATCTCTATCCAACCTTTCGCAGGGGTAAGATGGGCTCTGGCAAAAAGGTATCTTCAAAATCCTACCATTGGTATCCATAATATCAGACAGGAAGAATCTGCTACGAAATGGGCCGATATATTGCCAGCTGTCATTCGTATCATCCTTTGTTCCCACAAATGGGTATCTCATCGGATCAATTGCCAGATAGCAATAGTTTTTCCACACTATGTGTTTATGCTGCATGAGAGGTTGATTTTGCTTCAGAAAGATCTTTTCCTGGATAAGAGCATAGATGGGCTCGGGAAAAACTTTGTAGCTCAAACTATCCGCTTCGAGAAATAGCTCCGATAGGTTCCTGTCGCTGTCTTTTTGCTGATACATACCGCACAGGCGGAATCTCAGATTACCCGATTTGCTGTATAACAGACATTCATCGCCTTTGTAAAAAGCAAAGACACCCCAGCTATCCGGTAATCCAGCCAGTATTTTATCGTATCCTGATTCGAGTTTAATCCTATCCATGATTCCATACTTTTGTCTGCCATCTAATTGTCAAATCAAATAAGCTTATAGTCTCGCTTCGATTCCGAGGTTAAAGTTTATACCTGCAGAGGGGAAACCATATTCGGATTCATAATTCGCGTCGCCAAGGTTCTCCAAGCCGAAATAGAGGTGATATCTCTTCCAGCGCTTGTTGATCTGTATATTATGGAGCCAATATGCTGGCAAAGTATGTATCCTTTGCATCTCATCCTGGCTATGGCGATTGTCCATGTATGACGAAGTGATGCATAGCTTTGTATCTGCTTTGAGAACCAGTGTATTCATGAACTCAAAGCTGTTTCGGGGGCTCTCTGTCAAAGTATAATCTTCCGATTTGTGATATGCCAGATATGAATATGTAATGTCAGTTTCCAATAGTTTGTAGGGTTTCATTGCCAGTGTCCATTCTCCCCCATAGGTATCGATCCGGAATATGTTTTGATACTGGGCTCCTTCTTTGTCTATGAGGTTCTTGATCTGGTTATAGTATATCGATGTTCCGAGAGTTACTTTGGTTTTTGAAAAAGGTAGTGGATGGCGCAGACTCAGCTCATATTTGACCGCCGTTTGGGGTTCCAAATCCGGATTTCCGTTACTAAAGCTATAAAGCTCTCTCATCGTGGGGTACACGCTGTTTCTCCCAATGGCAAAAGACATAAAGGTAGAATTATCAAAATCCCAATTCAAGCCTGCAGACGGCTCCAGATAAGTGCTATACTTGTTACCTTCATCCAATACATAAGTCGATATTCCACATCCGACACTCAGTGCCATGTTTTCGAGGATGTATTTTTCGTATTGAGAATAAGCTTGAAAAGATCTCAAGTATCGGGTTTTGCCACTTTGATAATCTCTGTTGTCTTGCCTCCAGTTTTTGATGTGTTCAGCTCTGATGCCGGTAAGCAATTTGGTATTAGCATCGAGATCCCAGTTCCAGCGAGGGTTTATTCCAATGGTGTGATTCTTCATATCCGAATCAACTCCAAGATATTGATATCCAGAATCATTGTACTCCTGATATGTATCTTTGGCAGCATCATAATAGATCATCGCCAGAATATTGTGTTGGTCCTCGGGTTTGAAATCTCCCATTATAGTGAAAGAACTCCTCATCCAGTCTTTGAACAAGCGGTATTTCCTCTCATAAATGGAGGCCGGAACACGCCTTTGTTTCATAAACGATACATTTGCGGATGCTCCGACAGCGTGATAGTCCATTATTTCAGTATTTATACGGGCAGAGATATTATACTGCGTATTCTTGGAGTTATCCCTTACTCCTCCATTTTCCATATACGTAGGAGAAAAGCCCTTTGATAAAACAAAGCCATCGGTATGAGTCCGGGAGCCATAGATCGAATAGTTCCAAGTATCCAATGCCCTGGAGGATCGGAATTCCATTTGGTGTGTGTTGTTTCTTTTGATGTTAAAACCCAGTTTTAGCCTCTCCTCAGAATTTGGATTCTTTGTAATCAGATTAATGACCCCTCCCATGGTATTGCTCCCATATAGTGCGGATGCCGGACCCTTGATAACAATTATCTGAGATATATCTGCCAAGCCCAGATTATTCAGATCGACGTTACCGAAGTATCCGCTATTCAAGGGTCTGCCATCTATCATGATCTTCACTTCGTTTTTTCGAAAGCCACGAATTCGGATACTGCTCTCGTCTTTGCTTCCGACGGAGGCATAAATTCCAGCGATACTTTGCAGAGCTTCTTTTATGTTATAAGGATTTGCTGTTGATCCCTTTTCGATGGGCTTGAATGTAATCGAACCGATGCTTTCTCTGGGGTAATCTGCGATAACTCGGACAGTTTCCAGATAGTGCCTTCTAATCTGCAAGCTATCCTTTGGAACTTCTTCTTTTGTAGAATCATCGATAACAGACCTTCCCCATAGCGATTGCATCATGCAGAGCGATATGATCAATACCAATGCTCCAAGGGACTTTTTCATCCACCATATCCGGACAAAACGGTTGGGGTGAAAGGTGTCAGATCTGTCGGCAAAACTATCTCGAGGTCTGCATTTTCGCGGGGTGCCAAGACCATTTCCGTTTCTCCACCGCCATTTGCGCCAAAGACTTCAATGTATAGTACCTGCTTCATCTTCTTCATATTGTTGGGGATACTGGCAGTAGGGAAGATCGTACGTTCTGAATCAAGCAGATAATATCCATCATGGATGGCTTCCGGCTGGTAGTATTTACCTGTTCCATAACCATCATGGCAGACTATCATACACGAATCATAAGGAGCATAAGTCAATAGCAAGTCGGAAAGCTTGATGGCTTCTTCCATCTCACTATCCCAATTGGCGACCTGATGTACCTCCAATCCCTTTAGTTCCATCATACTCAGCAGTGTGTTATTGGACATCACATCGATTTTTCGGTACAAATTTACCTTGGTGGTATTCCTTACCCTGAATGCTCCGGGCAGGGATGGGTTTTCGAACCAGGTTCTAAAATTGTCACTGGGAACAAGATAGCCCAGCTTGAAAGTGTCCCAGTTTATGTCATATCCCGCAAAAGAGCTGTTTCTGGGACTAAATCCATCAGATGCTATGATCTCATAGGCAAAGAGATTCCTGTAGTCTATCGAATCTGCTGCTGTGGGATCAATGTAATCACGGATTGTGTTTTGAGAAATGAATTGTGAAAGCTGGTAACCTTCGATGTTTACATCAGTCGGCTTATTGTCTTTTTCACTACAAGCTGCGATACTGATTAGTAAGAGAACCACTGTGCACAAGAACATCATTCTTTGTTTCATTTTTTACCTCCATGGTAAATGTGGAGGCAAGACAGTTGTAATATTTCTGTCCCGCCTTTTCAAAGGAAGGCATAGCCGTTTCCAGCCATACCCTATCGGTGTTTATCCATGCCTTAGCGGTGTAGGATCAAACACTCGGCGATGGGACAAGCTCACGATGGGTCATAAATCTGTCAAGGGTGTACTGAAACAAAACTGGGTAGCATAGAGCAATCGAGGAATGGAGTAGTGTTATATCCAAAATTGGAATATGTGTAAGCCTTTTGAGCTTTTGATGATTGATACTCAATCCATTTTAAGATCGTTGAATTATCGGGGTATGGGGCAGCGCTCCATACAAAAAGGGTGGTGGGTGGGTATAGAGGGCTGTTTTTGTATGCTCAGATAAGCTGAAAAGACACCGATTTATTACTGATTAAGACACGTTCAACGGTCTTACTCAACCCATTTTGTAGGTGCTGTAGTGTTTTTAGATATTATTGGATGTTGGTTGGGATTAGTGTCCTTGCATACATGTGCCTATAATGTGGCGGGGTTCAAGGCTATAGTACCACGATGTCCCGCCATATCCATGCCAAGTCTGTTAGCAAGGACTGGGCAAGACAGGTAACTTTTCAGAAGCTGCTGCTCGATTCTTTAAGATAAACGCTGGATTTCGATCCGAGCCAGTCAATCTTGTGTTCTAATGCCCCAATGGGACTACTTCCACGCTTTCTCCATGTCGGAGGGCTGGGCAGGATCTGGAAATCTCCACTGCTTCGATCATGGATTCAGTTTCGATGATGTAGTATCCGCTTAGCTCTTCGGCTGTTTCTATATAGGGCTGAATCTGTTCAAGAATCTGTCCGTTATCAGGGATAAGCTTGAGCGTCAGATTAGAAAAGCCATTGCCATCGACCAGGATGGATTTTCCCCGGAGTTCCTGTGACCAGGCGACGTGCTCTCCGATGACGATGTTCTTCTCGACATCACTCATGTTTACAAATTCTTTCTGCGATCCTCGCATCAACAGCATAAATCTACTCATTGTTTTCTCCTTTTGAACACAGCTATTGTCAATGTCCCGAGCCTGTACTATTTATGTCAAGCTTAGTTTTAGCTGGCATTCCCCCATTTTTTAAACCAGCCTGATTTTCATTTGCCATGGTTCAA
>CAZWIS010000054.1:0-13725 GCA_964634275.1 uncultured Candidatus Cloacimonadota bacterium
TGATTCCTTCGGTTGCCCGTCTGATCTCTTGCCCCAGTTTATTGCTTTGCCTGTAGGCATTGCGCAACTTATGGGCTTCATCAATCACCACTAAATCCCAAGGTAGCAATTTGATTGATCCTGCGTTCTGCCCGGCATAATGCATGGAAACGATTACTATCTGCTTAGTATCGAAAGGGCTGTCGTGACCTTTCTTCACCAGGTCTTTGGCAGTTTTGGCATCTAAAACCTGCACCGGAAGATTGAACTTTTCCTGCATCTCCAAAGCCCATTGCTTTCGCAGTGATGCAGGGCAAATGATCAGGATTCTGCGCTTTTTCTCTGCCCAATACTGACAGATAGTCAAGCCAGCTTCAATGGTTTTCCCCAGTCCAACTTCATCCGCCAATAGAACACCTTTGGATATTGGAGAGCGTAAGCTGAACAAGGATGCTTCAATCTGATGGGGATTAAGATCAACACAGGCGTCAAACAAAGCTCTTCCCACTCTTTCTACGCCTGCTCCGCCCATACGGCTGAGCTCGTATGCATAGTACTTTGCATGGAAGTCAGTAATCATCCGCCTGCCTATAATAACTATTTTTTATGAGGTATCCTATAAATCTACAATGCTACAAGAAGTAGTTTTGGAAACAATACTACTTCTGGATTAGTCTCATTCTGTCAATCACAAAATCCTTCGCACAAGTTAACATCTTATGCGTTTAACGAGCCGCGAGATGTTTCAAATGTTTCATCGATTGATAAAAGCAATATTGAGCATCTCATCCGGACTGAAGTATTCAAACCGATGATGGATAGATCATCTGCTCAAACGTCAAAACACAGCCCTTATGCGGCTGTTTGATGAAATACACGGGATTAGTCTATTCTGCAGCAAATATGCCCACAGAGGCGGCTTTTGGGGTTTTAACGAGTAAAGTGATGGTTATGGCACATAGTGATTGTGAATGATGGGCAGATAAGTTAGAATCCAGAAAACGTATTTATATGTATGAGATTCGCATTAAGCTTGCAAAAATAGTTCTTGACCGTTTTGGCATACTGCCCATATTTGGCACGTATAGTATAAGTGAATATAACAAAGGAGGCTAAGACAATGAAACTGGATGCACTTAGTATAATCTATCGAGCTACAAAACTATTTGCAGTTCTTAACAATGAGCAGACATCAGGTGAAGTAGTTCTTATGAATGATCTTTGTGCCAGACTGTATGGCAAAGATAAAACACCCTTTGTTTTTGACGATCATCATTCCACTCCCTTACATCTATTAAGTCCCAGACTTAGAAACTTGCTGGAAAGTGATACCTACGAATCGAATAGACTATGGGCCTTTCTTTGCTCCAGAGAGAACACAATCCGCATGATAACGGCAACTGAGATGGAAAAACCAGCTGCAGAAGCAATGTCTTACAGACTGGTGGCATTTTATCCAGAATTACCATTAGCTGGGAAGGATTACATCCAGTTTAAACAAGTAATCGGTTACATGATAAAAATCATCATGGAGTTGCATGGCTATATCGTAGAGCAAAAGAGAGTCAAGATCAGCAGTCATCTCAATCCGGACACTCAGGAGTCATTGAAGTATTTTACTACAGCCTCCAGATATCGGAAACTAACGGATAGTGACGTGATAGATTTCCTCAGTGACATCAATGATCCTGCTGAACAGGAGATGTTCAAGCTTGTTATAGACAGGATTAGAAGCGGGCAAACACAGTATCAGAAGCAATATGCTTTGGATAAGATAACGGCAGTGGATAAGCTTTAGATAATCGCAGATAAGAGGTATATGATGAATGGCAATGAATGTATCTGCCCAGTTACAATCCTGAGCAAAGTTATGACTATGAATGATCGAGAGTCATTCCCTGACAGCAACCACGAGATAGACAAGAAGCGAATAAAAGCCGCTTTGGCAAACCAGACTACGGCCAAACGAGTATCACAGAGAATGATAAGCAAAGAGATTTCAGCATTGATCTCTCATCCGGAATTTATTGATTATCATCTGACTACGATGGATGTAATGTGCATCGCCACCCTGTGGAAAAAGCACATCGAGTGTTTGGGTACAAGTATGCCTTGGAATGCCCTCTGCAGAGAACTAAAGCTGAATGTATACGATACCAATACCTGCCTCGCATACATTGAGAGCCTTCTTGACCGCAAGATTATCACATTTGATGAAACGATCAAGAGCGACTATCATATCAATCCGATAATACTGCTCTCGGGTGAGTTTATGCTAAGCAATGTGATGATTATGAAGATACTTGGCAGGAGCATACCAAGTGAAATATCCAGACTCATCGCCCACGATTGGATGTCTGATTCTGATTTCATTAGTGTTTTGAATCAGTGCATGAATACTATCTTCAGTTGTTTTGGTGAGATTGAGGGAAACCGCCGGAGAAGATCCAAGAGTATTCAGGCGGATATTTTCTTCTTATGCCTTGAGCCTTTGCTTTTGAAGCTTGGTCAAGCCCGAAATGAGTTGGTTATCACCCAGCTCATTAATGACCATAAACTTGATAAGATCGAGATAAGCATCTTGGTATTGGTTCTCTATACCCAGTTAACCCAAGATAATTGCATAACAGAAAATGAGCTGCTTGGGATCATTTGTAGTAGTGACCAAGATATCAGTTGCTACTCCCGTTATTTAAAACCAGATTCAAAACTTACTGCCCAATGCCTGCTGCAAGTAGAAGATGTAAGAGGCTTTGCCAATCGAAGAGAACTTTCAATCCCTAGAGAATTGAAGCAGCGACTCTGTGGAGAGCAAGAATCAGCAAAAAAGCCTCAGATAACATACTATCTGTCGAAGAACAATGCACTAAAAATTCTGAATGCAGAGCAATCTATCGATGAGCTGATTCTTCCGATGCATGATAAATCATTGCTGATATCATTGACCCAACGCTACCAACAGCAGGATTGCCAAGACTTTACCAATTGGGGACTAAATAACAGACTAAATCCTCAGAAGGGCATGATTGCTTTGTTCTATGGTCAACCCGGAACAGGCAAGACTTATGCAGCTGGAGCAGTGGCAAATGCCCTAGCTAAACCATTAATCGGATTAGACTGCTCAGCTCTTCGTGATAGTTATTATGGTGAGTCCGAGAAGCTGGTCAAAAACTCCTTTGATATGATGCACAAAATGTCGAAGGAACTGGATAATCCCCCGGTGTTTCTCATCAATGAAGCTGATCAGCTTGTTCATAATAGAAGCGAAAGGAATAGCTATGCATCCAGAACAGACAGTTCGATCCAGAATATCATCCTTGAGGCAATGGAGAGCTTTCCTGGGATAATGATTCTCACCACAAATCTTGATAAAAACATCGATGAAGCATATTTCCGCAGGTTTAACTTGAAACTAAAGTTCAATCCACCCGATCTCACATGCCGCATAAAGCTCTGGGAGCTACACCTCAGTAAAGGAATCCCCGGCGCTACAGAGATCGATATTGAGTATCTGGCAAAGACCTACGAATTCACAGGTGGACAGATAGACCTTGTCGTGAATAATGCCTGTAGTGAAGCCATTACTCGCTCTGGTAAGTTAAGGCGCCTCACGATGGCCGATATCGTCAAGTACGCTGCTCTTGAGCAGCCCTGGGCAAGCAATAACCCAATAAAGAATATAGGATTTTAGGAGGAGCATATGTCGTTTGTGCATTTACATGTTCACACTGAATACAGTTGGCTCGATGGCGCATGCAAGATAGAAAAGCTGGTCAAAAGAGCCAAGGAACTCAAGATGCCTGCTGTAGCAATTACAGACAGAAACTCAATAGCCGGAGCAGTAAGGTTTAGTCAGAGGTGTCATGAAGAAGGCATAAAACCCATCATTGGACTGGAGATCAGTGTGTTAAACGATATTAGCGACGGCAGAGCTTTCTCTTTGATTCTCATAGCTCAGAATTTAGTGGGGTTTCACAATCTCGCCAGATTGATCAGTCTTGCCCATGAGTATGACAGCGCTGATCCAAAGATTTGTAAAAGCCAATTAGCACTACATAATGAAGGCTTGTGTTGTCTCTCGTTCAGTGTCGTGGGAGAATTTTGTACTCTGCTTCTCGAAGACAAGCAGGATGATGCTCTTGAAACCATTAAGTGGTACAAGTCTGTATTTGGGGAAAGATACTATCTGGAGTATCAAAATCATGGTTTACCCAAAGAAGCGATAGCTATGAATATGCTGCTTAACCTGGCGTACCAAACGAAGACTCAGGTGGTCTTGACTAACGACTGCCATTACATAGATAAACGTGAATCAGTATCAATCGATGCATTGAATTGCATGCGTCTGGGAATGGATTTCATATCTGCTGAGAGCAAGCGTTTTGCCTGTAATGAGTACTATTTCAAAACGCCCCGAGAGATGAAAAAGCTCATCTATCATCCACCACAAGCAATATCAAATACGATCACAATTGCTGAGAGTGTTGATCTTGACCTCTTGTCTGAGCTGCCCTTACAGATAACTCAGAAGCTTTCGGGTATTCTCGACAAAGAGCTACTGAGTAGGCTTCCTGAATGCACTTACTTATCTCATAAAGCCAAGAATAAAATCAACTTACACATTCCGTCTGGAATGCTGGATAATGTTATCGAAACGCTTCGTGATAACTTCAGCAACTTTCAAATCGAGCGTGTTAGCTCTTATCAACGGTATTCTACAAAGAATCTGTTTATTGCTGTAGCCAAGGTATTGGGTGTATCTGCTGATAAAGTCGAATGGTTGACTGATATGATGCCAAAGCACTCAAAGTCTGTTATTGATGCGATAATGCAATCCATAGATTTCTCTTGTTTCGCATTGGAAAACTATCTCTACTCAGAAGCAGTAAGCATAACATCGTGCTTAGGGGGAGTTTTTGAACAAATGGGATATATGCCCACAGTCTTGGCTATGGTGCCGAATAATGCTCCATTGCCAATTGTACCAAGCAGTCAATCAATACCATGTAGCCAATTTGATCTTCACGCTTTAGAGCAGCTCGGTTACCCAATCTTTTACATTTTTGAACTGGATGCTCTTACTGCTATGCAGAACTGCTTATCTCTGATCAAGGAAAACCGGGGGCAATCTATAAACCGGGATACGATTCCACTCAATGACTCTTCAACCTATGCAATGATAGCAAGAGGTGAAACTGAGGGAGTCTTTCATCTTGATTCACGTCGCACTCGGGACGTACTGCAAAAGTTCAAACCATGCTGTTTCAATGAATTGATGGCATTTATTGTGCTTAACACTATAAAACCAGATAAACGCTTAAATGACTATGTAAAAAGACGCAAGAGCAAACAGGAATATCCCCATCCAATACTAAGAAGCATTGTAGCAGAGACTCATGGTATGATCATCTATCATGAGCAGTCTGTTAGCCTGTTGCAGCAGATAGCAGGATACACAGTTGAAGAAGCAAAAATTTTCAAAAGAATACTGATACATGGAAAGCCCAAAGAGGTTAGACTTATCCACGAGACATTTACAGCTAAAGCACTGGAAAATGGTTTCACTGAAACAGTAGTAACCCAAGTAATAAGCTTATTTAAGAGCTACGGTAGAATGGCTTTTCCAAGGTATCACGCGATGACATTGACAAAAATCGCTTACCATTGTGCCTGGTTAAAAACTAATTTCAATGAAGAATATAGTGGAAAATGCATAACTAACGGGATAGATTCAAGGAGGAGTCATGAGTTTTAAAACAGAAGTGCTAACACACATGGGAGAATATAAACGGAACGTGTTAAGAATTGAAGAAAATGGAAAATGGTGGCTCAACAGAAAAAAGAATAGTTATGTGACACATGATCACATACTTCCAGTAATCGATAATGAAAACTCCTATGATAAGCATTGTGTGGACAATATTCGGAAAGAAAACATTTTATCAACATACAGAAACGCATGCTGGACATATGTAAAAGCACAAGGAATCAAACTGCACCAATTCTACCATCATTTAAACTCATCCCAAGCAATGTGCTTGAATTTCTTCTATCCATTTGCTGTAAATACCTTGATAAAGAGTTCATTCTTCACGGCTATCCAGATTCAATGCTTGGAAAAAATCCCTGTTAAAAACCCAGGACTTATGAACTACGAGTTTGAGTATGAGTCTTCTTTGGACAGATACAATAGCCAGAACCCAACCAACTTCGATTTATGCATATCGAGTGAAAGCACAAAACTCTTGTTTGAAGTGAAGTATACAGAAGAAGGATTTGGAGGCACTGACAAAAAAAAGAGGGCAACCTACTTGGAGAAGTACAAAGACCTATATCACAAATTAGCTTCAAAAGTTATCTCAGATGAATGGAACACATGTGATAACTTTATTGAAAACTATCAAATCATGAGGAACTTAGTACATATAGATGACAGTAGTTACCTAATCTTCTTGTATCCTGAGTTAAACGTAAAAGTTAAAAACCAAGCTATTAGGGCTCGTGATTTTGTTAAGCCTGAGTTTCGGACAAAGCTTATATGTATGACTTGGGAAACCTTGTATCAACAGACATTCAACGTGTTACTGGAAGTGGATGCTATGGATAGTTTCATAGAACAGAGTTTGCTTGAGTTTAGAGACAAATACCTATACTGGATAGATATACCCAAATGTTACCGCACCAAATCTCGACTGAGCATCTATTGAATCTCTAATTATTGGAATACCTATAGCGACTTGAAAGATTACTTTCGTCCCTTATAATATGGACTTAGATTCATGCAGATATCTTGTAGCTCCTCGCTATCCTCGCAGTTCTTGAAGATATGCTCCAGGAGCTCTTCCTGCCTTGCCTGACCCAGAGTTAATCGGTATAACGATAGTATCTTGATTAGCCTTTCATAGTTTCCTATATCCTTACTCAGTGGATAGGATGGGACAATGCGTTCAATTTTGCTGCCCTGTGCATCTGGCAAACACCAGAATGGAACCAATTCGGAGTACTCAGGATTGTATTCCAGCTTTGCTCTATCAAACATCTCTGTCCATACATCAGTTTTGAATGTGATCGTTCCGGCATACTTTTCTGCTATATTCTGCCTGATTGCCAAACACTTGAATCTGTCAATTCGACCTTCTCTCTGTTCGAGATCGACGGGGTTTGAAGGCAGATTCCAATGCATGATTTTTCGACAGTAGTAATGGAAATCCAATCCCTCCTGTCCTATGGAAGTGGTGGCTAACACAAAGGGTCTAAATGGTGAATTAAACGAATTTCTGATGCTCTCTTTACGATTTACTATCTTACTGCTTTCACCTTCGCCTTTATAGAAACCTACAGCAAAGTGAGACCTGATTGATATACCCTTCTCCTTACCTTTGCAAATTCTGTTCTTAAAGGTTTGATAGGTATCTACTGTATAACTTGCTGAGTGGGTTTTCATGGTATTCAGCATCAAAGTATGGGTAGCTTTGTGCCTGTTTTCATTATCAACTAAGCCATTTGATTCGGTAAGCATATGAATGAACTCGTCCAGCATCGCCTGGAGATTGCCATCTCTACAGTAATGCAGCACATTCATCCAATGTGCATCTTCACTTGTTTTCACGTAGCAGAGCTCTATTATGGCAGTCGCTTCATTTCTGTTAAAGAGATTGATCATAGCCTTGGCAAATTGAGAAGCATATGCTGCGTTCTGACCATAGGCTCGATAAGCACATACAGCAGGTGAAGCCAAAGCCATGCTGCATAAGATTTGAGCCAAGTCTCCAGGAAACTGTCCCAGTTGAGCAGCATCAGGATTTCTATAATACTCCCTTAATTTCGCAATGTGAACCTCAAAACCTTTTTGACTCTGCTGTTCATCCTCATCTAAACTGGCTGAGACAAGCTCCTTGCCGTAAGCAAGCCATTTCTCTACGTAGTCCACATTATCTAAGAGCATAGGTGCTAAATAATACCATCTTTCATCCACTCTGTTGGGGTTAGTTTGATAAACGTTCAATCTGCTAAGCTTGGTTTCAATAATGCTCTTCAATTCATCTTCTATTTCATGTAGATTGTGACCTTCGTTAAGGTAACTGATTGGATTATAAATCTCAGCTAAGGTTTGAGATGGATATAGCAGACAGAATAAGCTCATTGACTGTGGTATATCATTTTCAATGTTAAAACGTAATCTGGCAACCGGGAAGCGTCTGCTATTTGGTGCTGAATATGTCGTATTCTTCTTGTCTTTATTAAAAGCAACAAGCTTGCCAACAGAACGTCGTTCTGCCTCATATGAAATGAGGGAAGCAATCATTCGGGGAACCATCTCCCAAGCCGAGAACACCAGTATCTTTGAGAAGTTATGTGCTTCTTTAAATGCCCCCTGTGGCTGATAGTAAGGCTTTGATGGTGGAATCCAGAGCAGCAGTTCAGATTTATTCTCGAAAGCTATTTTTTTGAGCATCTCCAACCTGGCATTTGGTGTTATAAGTTCTTTATATCTCTTAATGCCGCTTTCATCTATCCACAGCATCTTTCTCTTAGCTTGGTTGATTAGCTGTTGATTATGCCGAAAATGGCTATCGATGTTCTTTCTGAACTTGTATTGATTCGAAAATGAGAGTAGGTATGGGCAGGATTTTACGTACTCAACGGGCACAGTGCTGATTCCAGATATACTCTTCACCAAATCTTCTGCCTCCAAAAAGGCAACGATGTCGTTTTCGTTTATACTGATTGCTTGTTTAGCATTGTTGTCATCGATCAAGGTTGCATTTTTAATTGCAGCCATTCTCTCAGTTCGACAGACTCCCTGATACATAGCATTTTCTGCAACATCGCGGGCTTCAATGATCGATGTTTTGTCTTGGTGCAGTTCTCTGAGTTTAAGCGAGTAGTTACTCCAGATTTCTTTGAATTCCTGATGCTTGTTAGGCTGTAAGAACTTCATAACTTCCAGAAATTCATAATATGGATCATCATTGCCTGTTTCATATATTTCTTCTAGAGTGGAATATAGCTTGTAGGGAGTGGCAGAGAGTAAGAGCACTTTTACATCATTGCCCATCAAGAACTTGTGAGCCAGAACGCTAGTTTCGCTGGGGTTATCTTCCTGAATCAAAGATCTGAATCTCTGAAATTCATCCATTATAACCAGGTCAGGATTTAAGAGATCAACGCTGATTTCTGCAAACAACCTCCTTAGCTTACCCATAACGACATACTGCCCACTTTTATCTATGATCAGTGATACGATGTCGTCGAACAAGCCATTGTCTAAGATACTCTTTTCTACTAAGCTGGTGATCAATTTTAAATACAAACCAGCAGAATTAGTGTTGCATCTTACAACGCGTTCTTCATATCTGTTTCTTTCTGCTATCCATCCAGTTGTTGCAGTGCAAGTAAAGATGTCATTCAGTTTCTCTTCATGCCTTTCAAACAACTCCCTGAAGAGATTTGTTCTCTTAAGAATTGCATAGATCAACGCCCTTTCGCTGGCACTGCCACCGCCACTTGTAATATAAAACGATGTTGAGGGAGTAAGTGGAATCAATTGGATATAGTTAGCTTTTATCTTAGGATCAGACTCCTGTTCAAAAATCTTCAAATGCTGCATAGATAGCCTCGTATCAGTTACTCCGTCCACTGTGATATCTTCACAGATTTTCAGTTTATTTAGATTCTGATTGGCTATTACCTGATTAGAACATACATAAACTACTTTAAAGAGTTCATCTTGCATATCTTCATAATGATATCTGGCTGTTTGGGCAATAACTCCCTTAGCGATCAAGGTTTTACCGAGTCCCACTTCATCTGCCACCAAGACTCTTTTCTGACCTTGTTTGTATAGCTCAAAGACTCGCTTGGCGGTTGCCAGTTGGAAGTCTTTCAATCCATCCAGTACTGTAGATTCAATTAACTTTAGTCTTTCCAGCATTCTTCTTTACCACTCTCATAAATAGATCATATAATTCTTTGAAGCCGTCCGGTATTTTGCTATCGTCGGTTATAAGCTCCAGGATTTGTTTTATCTCATCCAGTTTACCAGGAGAATGCGCCGCTGCTTTGAGCATCTTTTCGTAAAGAGCTGGTACAGGTTCTGAGTTGTTAAAACTAAACGAGTTTGACCGATTTGTATTTTCAAGCATTGTGATAAGATAATTGTCACCCAGAATGAAAGTGATATATTGGATGAAATCACTTTTATTCTTGATAATGCTATTGGCTATCATGCTTTCTCTGTAATCAGGCATGTTTTCAGTATTTATCTTGATAACCCTTCTTAGGATTGATTCTGTACCGGTCACACGGATAAGGTAAAACTCTGACAACTGAAGCAGATCAAGATTATCAAACCTGGTTTCCGCTGCAAGATTCTTCTCCATGCCCGGTTTCATTAAAGGCGAAATAAACACATTGTCATTCTGACGATAGTTTGTTAGAGATATCTCTACTGAGTACTCGCTGCCCGTCTCAATGACTTTGGCACTACTTTTTAACCTGCAGATTGCCTTGATAACTAAATCAAGATTTTCAATGTCCTGAGTAATCGATTCATCATGGTCTTTTAGCTCCAATTGTTCGAATGGATTGCTCCTTTCATCGGTTCCAAAGATATCTTGTTTGAATGCTTCAACATTCAGATTCCTTCTTTTTCCAGAGAGTTTCAGCATGAACTCGATATTGCCATTAACAGCGCTGTGTGTAGCATTCAGAGAGCCTATAAACAGCTCGCTATCTGAATTTTTGGTCTTCAGATACAGCTTAGCATGTATATCCTGGCTTTGCTTGTCATCATTATCACCCTCGCTGAGACTCTCTTCTCCATCAATGACCATGTCTTTCATAACAAATAGGATAAATTTGGATACAGCTTCCGATTTGAGCTTAGCCAATTCTGTTCTACGGGTGATGAGTGTGTTAGGCAGCGGACTGGTTAAGGCAATTGCATTAAACTCAGAAACTATGTTACTACTCAGAAATGGCGAGATTATCAGCATTTCGTTGTATGATTTGAACAGTCCGCTATGTGCCTTGTTGTAACCGGGTATTCCCACAGGGCAGAAGCTGAAACCGGAAAATATCTTGCTCTCAAGCTGAAATTCCACATTCTGGAGTTCAGTACTTAGACTCAATAGAGACTTCTTTTTTATCTTATCAATGTCGTGTCGATTTACAAGTTTCACCAGAGCAATAAGAAAGTCAGATAGAGGTTTGGTATTATCGATGCTGGCTTCAGAAACAGGCTTTCCTTCAATGCAAACTGATACATCCCAACTGCGGTCAAAAGTCAGATTACGGCTTAACACCACGCAGCGGTACAGAGTATCTTTCTCTGCATTTTCATACTTAACCAACCAAAGCTTGGGATGGAAGGATTTTGCTTTCTGCATCACTATTTCTACCACCATCTTTTCCAGAAGGAGGTGTAATCTATTAGATATACCGGGAGCCTTAATCTGACCAGCCTCACAAAAGATCAACAACTTATCGGATGTCTTGCGAAGTGCTTCGAGCAGATAGAGTGGGTTATCCTTTAATGCGCTATCAGTGCTTTCCGATAATCCCAAAGCTATACATGCTCCGATAAGAGCATCCAGATCCAGTGAGTAAGTTGTTCCTACTGCAAAAACGGTTTCATATTCAGCGGGAGGAGCGAGTATCTTGCTGTAATCTAAACGGTCACTGACTGGCCTAAACATTAACTGCCCCCAATCCATCAAATATGTCATTTAACAGCTTCTTGGCATTGGGAAGCCTGTATTGTAGCTTGCTGATGCCAACCCACCCGTTGTATGCGAAATCTTCTCTATTATGCAGTTTCGAACGGGACTTACCCTTAAGGTCAATTTCTCGTTTAATAACAAGTTGATCGAGTCTCTTGATATCATCTTGCTGCATGGCTTTTTTGCATTCAGTCATGAACCTATAGAGGTTACCGTTTCTGCCCAGGAAAGGGAGAATTAGATTCAAATCAATACTCGCATGTTCCATAATCCCAACATACCACTTGTCCCACTTCTTTAGAATATCACGGCTTTCTCCCTTGGATAGGATCACGTTGTATCTCAGATGAGTGCCATATATGAAATCAGCAAATTGCTTTGCCAGCAAGAATTGTTTCTGGAGTCTAACGGTAAGCCTATCCTGAATTCCTTCGATATGGTCGAATTCTTGGATGGCTAGGAAATCGTGATCATTTTCCCTAAGAACATAGCTCAGCATTGAGTCTGGACAGGATGATACAATCTGATTCTTTAGATAAAACGCTTCCTGATTACTAAGTTTGATACTCAGATTGTCCTTCCAATGTTCAGGAATGTCAGGGAGTCTCCAGAACCTACCTAAAAGGTCTCCGGACACAGCATCTTTATCATCTCCATCAATCTCGTCATCTTTGGCTTTGATACTACCCTGATCCTTGAGTTTCTGCTTTCTGGTTTGCAGGATACATATGACTTTGGCATAATCATAGATCGACATTCTCTCTCCAGTGAATATGCGAAAGGTACTGATACCATTCCAGTAAACATCAGAAGGCTTTCGTTTCAAATTAGCTCCTGCAGATGACCCGATTATCCCATCCTCTCCGCCTTTCATCAGAATTGGTATCAGATCTGATTCTTGTTTATGCAGTTTGATAATGAGTTCATCTGCGTTACTTATCTTCTGACGTTCAAGTTCGTAAAGAAGATAGGGCACAATTAGAAAGTACTTGGCTCGTGTCTGGATAGTCGAAGTACCTGGGAAAAAGATATTGGAGAATACATCTCGAACGACACCAACTCCAAGCTCATCCATTGCTCCCGGCTCGGTAAGTAGGTGCATCACGCTGATTACTTTATTGCGATGTTCTTTGGAAAAATCAATCCAACCCAGTTTTACACCTGACACACTATCCCCTCGTTCGATTTTTCTTTAAGAATAGTTTTGAGACGTTTCAACAGCCTCAGTAGGATTCCATTTTGTGCAGCCACTGAGCATAATCCTTCTTGAAATCGTTCTTGGCGATTGTAGTATGTTAACATGGCTTTAAGCAATTCAAAATCAGCCGACTCGATTTTGTCTGTAAGCTGCAGACGGCTGGTCATATCAATTTTGCTCAAATAATCAACACACATTAAATCTGATTCACTTATGCATCGCATAAAAGAACTGAGCCTATCTTCATATACGATGTATGGCAAGGTATTGGGAGTAACCACCCAGTTGCCATATTCGTTGCTCGCAAGCTCAAAGTAACTTATGTACTCAAGTATTTGATCATATTTTCCCATTTTTCAATCTCCATAAACCAGGAGCTTCTCTCCATCATGCTTAGGTGGGTTCGTATTCTATGAACTAATTTTTACTACTTTAGCCGATTATTCAAACGTAATCTCAGCACTGAGTATATATTTGCAGAGAGGGACTATATGTCAATTGCTTTATCACTTCTGAGGCCGACAGACGTCCTTCGAGGCAATTATCAGATGTTTGCAGGTGAGATGAGACGAGAAATATTGTATGAATCAAATCCTCTGCAAAAATGAATTCGTATATCCGAGTCTATGACACTGATTGGTTAATACCTGTTCCGTTGCATTTGCAGTTATCCTGTCAGAATTTGCATTTTTCGGTGATCTAAATTGCAGATTTCCTGTCAGAAATCACTCAAAAGGGTCTTGGAAAGGATGAGTAAGGATGAGTAACGATGCGACAGTTTGCAGTTTTCGCTGCACAATCTGCAGATTTCGTTGTCACTTTGCA
>CAZWIS010000055.1:0-13347 GCA_964634275.1 uncultured Candidatus Cloacimonadota bacterium
TGGGACCGGACAGTATCTATATATGCGGTAGTCTTGGAATACATGGCTCCTTAGTCAAAATTAACGTGGCTGGAGATATTGTTTGGAGTTTCGGTTTTCAGGGGGATAACCAGTATTATTTGGATGATTTTGTGTCATACTCGACCGCCTTACTTGCTCTTGCTTCTGACGGCTGTGTATATTGGGCATGGGGGAACTATGGTGGTGAGCAGGTAATCATCAAATTGCTCCCCAATGGTCAGGTGCCGGTAGCAGATGAGCATCTGCTACCCCCAATCCACAGCATGGCAGCATATCCAAATCCGATGCAGGATCGTCTAAGCATAGTAGTCCATCCAAATGATCTGTCAAAAGGCAGTATCAACACGATAGGTATCTACAACATAAAGGGTCAATTGGTACGGTCTCTTCCGCTCAGCGTAGGTGCAGCAGAATGGGACGGTAAGGACACCGCTGGTAGAGAATGCCCCACAGGTATTTACCTGTTGCGGCAGAGCAATACCCGCGGCAGCATAACAAAAATATACAAGACCAAGTAAGGAGGAATGATGAGAGTGTTTTTGTCAGCCATTTTTACAGTGGCACTTTGTTTACTATCAGTAGCATTGGTCGCTCAAGAGCCTTTTCTTGAGATTACTATGTCAGATTCACTAACGGTTCCGTATTCCTACGATTACGTGATCCAACTCCCCAATAGCGATCTCCAGTTTTATAAACTGAACTACGCTACTACATCAATTCAATTCTTTGGATTTCGATATCTCTCGCAAACCAATGAGTTCACCACGCAGGAAGATATTGTAACTATTACAAATTTGGATGGCCTTTACCCAATGCGCCGTTACATGATAGAGAGATTTGGCAATTTCTATCTGATACATAAGCTGGAATCAGGGCTGGCTGTGTTCAAATTGGATCAAAATACTTGCCAAAGCCGGATCATTAACGAATACTCATTTGATCAGTATTTTGACCTCAAACGATTAACGGACATTGTGACCGAAAATGTCATAGCAATTGCTTTGGCAGATAGTTTGGTTTATTACAATTTTATAGACGGCAGTTCCCAAACACTACTTCAAGGAGCAGAGTATCAATGCGCAGCCGAGCAGATTCCAACTGTGATTGCCCTGCCTGATGACTATTTCATGTATATTAAAGATGCAGTTGCGCAAGGCTTAGAAGAAATTTGGGTAATATTTGATTCCGATGGTCATTATTTGTTTTCTCAAACAAGTTTAGATCCTGATTTGCAAATGAGCGTAATCGGGGGAACCCCCAAACTAATCCATGGAAGATGGTATATACCTGCCGGAACACTCGTTTATACTGATGGATGGCTGGAGTGCCACTTTTCTGAACCTGATTCATTACATTATTACTTCTTTGATTCTCCCTGGTCGACAGAAGAGCATGGTGCAGATTTCTTCTCTTTCGGCAATAATATGATGCTGAGACTGTATTATAATGATTTTTACGAATCTGGTTTCATGTTTTGTAACAACGTCCCCTTGGAGCAATTTCCCGATGTTATTTTTACTTACAATTGTGGTAACTTTTATCCCAGACTCACGGCAATTTCCGCTGATATCACAACCATTACGACAAGAATGCCGAATCAAATTGCCATCCATGCCTTGTGGACTTATGATTTTCCCACAGTTCATGAGTTTTATTTCCCCGCAAGCTACACTGCTCCTTTGATTTGTAATGTCTTTACGGACAATAATTTCCTGCGTATAATCACTAATCAAAAAGTATATTCATTTCATGTCGAGATATCTACGTCGATAGCGGACGAAACCAATGAACAATTTGGCCAGGTTATTCAGGTATACCCCAATCCGGCTAAGGTGAAAGATGTTATTACATTCAAGGCTTCGATCAAACAATACATGGAACTGGATATCTATAACATTAGAGGCCAGCGAGTGGATACAGTTACACTAAACTCAGACGGCACTGCTCAGTGGGACTTTCGTAAGCATAAAAGCAAAGCTCTTTGCCCAGGTCTATATTTTGCGAAACCTCGCAATCTTACAGATATCAAGCCGGTTAGATTCATAGCAATATACTAATATGGAGCTTGTCTTTTATCCTTCTACTGCCAAAACAATCACCATTCCTTGTCTATGAGGCTTCACTATTCCCCTTCCGCTTTCAGCCTTGCCTTAATTACGCTGATATACTCTTTAAATAGACGATAGTCAAACCAATCTGCATATTTATCTATCACTATTCTGTCGACTGCTAAGATACGCTTCTTAAATTCTTCCGGGATTGCATCCCATTCGTTACTAAATTTCCATTGGGGCAAGATCAAATAGAAGTGATATTCGGTCAACCTCTTTTTGATTTGTGGATCATGTAGGATCGGAAAGCTACGCTACTGGGTAGCGTAGCTTTCCGAAGCTACGTTTTTATTCCATTGTCAACACAATTAGTTCCTGTAGGATCGGAATCCTACGCTACTGGGTAGCGAAACTTTCCGAAGCTACGTTTTTTATTCCATTGTCAACACTATTAGTACCTGTAGGATCGGAATCCTACGCTACTTAGCAAATTCGTAGGATCAGAATCCTACGCTACTGTCAACTTAGTAGTCAAGCCTATATCAAGCCTATATCAAGCGTATATCAAGCGTATTCGTGAATACACTTGATATGGGTTTGATATACTTTTGATTGACACAATACCGGAGGAAAATATCATGGCGCACGAAAGTGGGAAATAGGGCTCCCATCGGAACATTTTATGGAGGATAAACGCTATGAAAGCGACTTTTAAGACAGGTATAGCCGGCCTTACCGGCAAACTCGACGAGGGGATATTTTATTTTCATCCAAAGCTCAAAAGGGTATTGGTACGCAGTTTCCCCAAGATGCCAAAATTATCACAAAATGAGGATTACACCCAGATATCGCGCATTCTGGGAGGAATCAAACCCAGCGAGGCATACAAGAAAAACTTCAAAAGCTATCTTTCCATACTCCGGGACGATAATCCGGAGCTATCTGTGGCAAATTGGTACAATCTATATGTGAAAATGATGTGGGCTATGCAGGCTCAATTTCCCGAGGATGTGGATCTCAAAGCGCTTACCCGCAGCCAGATCCAGGCTCAGTCCTTGCCCTGCATCACAATAAAAGCAGCCGTGGAAGCTGGTTTGTTACCATCCGTAACAGGATATGAGCAGTTAGTAGAACAGATTTAATGGAAAATTGGGGCTTTGGAGAGACGTTTTCCAAAGCCCTTTATCTCTGCAAAACCGGATAAAACACATCTGAATTAGGAGTAACATATTATGAAGCAATGGTATATCGAGTTTTTCCGTAACAGCGGCAAGCAGTACGATCGAGAGACTTATACGCGAGGGACTAAAGGTGAATGTGACTTTATTGAAAGCGAGATTGAGCACGATAAAGCGCTGAAAATATTGGATATCGGCTGTGGTACAGGAAGGCATGCCATCGAATTGACAAAGCGTGGTTATGAAGTGCTTGGGATCGATCTGTCTGAGGCTCAGCTTCAAAGAGCAAAGGATAAGGCAGATAATGAAGGCTTATCGGTTCGCTTCCAGCAGATGGATGCTTGTAAGATGAGCTTTGAAAGTGAATTCGACCTTGCCATCATGATGTGTGAAGGAGCTTTTCCGCTTATGGAAACGGATGAGATGAATTATTCCATACTTTCAGGTGCCTACCGTGCTCTGCGTCCCGGAGGGAAATTTATCTTCACCACTCTGAATGGACTCTTTCCCCTCTTCCATTCCATAGAAGAATTTTCCCAGCAGGACAGTGCCGAAGGAAACGCTACATCCAGCGAGAATACATTTGACCTGATGACTTTTAGAGACCACAATCAGACGACCTTTACCGATGATGACGGCATCACACGGACTCTTGAATGCAACGAACGCTACTATGTCCCATCCGAGATAAGCTGGTTACTAAAGAGTATTGGTTTTGAGGAAATCGGAATTTTTGGAGCGAGATTGGGAGAATTTTCCCGAGCGCATCAATTGAAAACGGACGACTTTGAAATGCTGGTAATATGCAAAAAACTGGATAAAACAGCAGGTTTGTCTTGACAAAAATCCAGCCTAAAATAGCCTGACTATACAGAGTGCGCCCTTAGCTCAACTGGATAGAGCATCTGACTACGGATCAGAAGGTTTGGGGTTCGAATCCCTTAGGGCGTGCCAGATTTTTCTTGCCAGCAGATGCTGGCATTTTTTTTATGGTGAGGATGAAAATGATAGATACACCAAAGAGCAAATGGAGTAACCTCATCCAAATCTACCGGATGATGTTTAAGTATTGGTTCCACATGGTGATGGGTCTCGTTACCATGCTCTTTTATGCGCTCTTCAGCGGTGTCAGCATTACCCTATTGATCCCACTGTTTGATTATGTCTTCAATCCCAATAAGCCCCTGATCCTTTACCATCGTTATGATGAATTTCTGCAGGCACTGCCAAAGGTTTTTTCAGATTTTTCTGTTACACATGGGTCTATTTTCCAAGTACGAAGCCTTGACGCATTGAAACCATTGTGGGAAGCCCTGAAAGACATAATGATGCATACCAATTCCTTAGCTTTGCTCTATGTCCTATGCGTTATCATAATCATACTTATTACACTCAAAAATCTATGTTTCTTTGCGCATCGGATGTTTTTTGTTTATCTGCGGGGAAAGACTATCCGCGATGTACGCAATTTTATGTTTGACCGATATTTGAACCAATCCATGGAGTTTTTCAATCAAAATCAGGTGGGTGATGCAATAGTCCGGATGGTAAACGATGTAGAAAACGTCAGCAACCAATTTATCAATTCGCTGTTAAATTCTATTCGCGACATCGTAACCATCGCGGTTTATATGCGGATAGCCTTGTATCTGAATCCACGTCTGTTCTTGTACAGCGCTATTGTACTACCGGTGTTTACTGTCACCGTCAGCATCCTTGGGAAGAAGATAAAGAAGTACTCCAAGCGGATACAAGCACAACTCAGTACGATGTTTTCGAATGTGGAAGAAGTTCTCAACAGTATGAAAATCGTCAAAGCCTTCCGCCGGGAAGACCATGAATACAGAAACTTCCGTGCCATCAATCATAAACACCTGAAGATGTGGCAACGATCCCAGATTTATGCCTCTCTGAACGTTCCGATTTCGGAACTGAATTCTGCGCTTACAGGTATAGTGGTGGTGATTATTGGCGGAGCTATGATCCTGGACCCCAATAGTGGATTTAGCCTTGGAGATTTCACTGCCTTTTTGTTTGCCCTCTTTTCAATGCTACATCCACTCAAAACACTTACCCAGATGTATACAGACATCAAAAAAGCCGTTGTTTCGCTGGATCGAATATCGCTGGTGATGAATCAGGAGTCTTTGATCAAGGACTCTGCCGAAGCAGTGGAAAAGAAGAGTTTTGACCGGGATATCACCTTTGATAAGGTAGGGTTTTATTACCGAAACGGTACGTACGTACTCAAAGACGTAAACCTCCAGATTAGCAAAGGGATGAAAATAGCTCTGGTAGGTTCTTCCGGGGGTGGTAAAACCACGCTGGCAAATCTGATTAACCGTATGTACGACGTCAAAGAAGGCAGCATCAGAATCGATGGTATTGACATCAGAAACATCAAGCTGGACGACCTTCGCAGGCTTTTTGGCATCGTGACGCAGGACTCTATCCTCTTTACCAAAAGCATAAGAGAAAACATCGCTTATGGAAGCTGGAACTCGCTCAGCGACGAGAAGATCGTCTCTGCTGCCAAGATTGCCCATGCCTGGGAATTTATAGATAAGTTCCCGAATAGCTTGGATGCTGTATTGGAAACCAAGGGCTCAAACCTTTCCGGTGGGCAGAGACAAAGGCTTTGCATTGCCAGAGCCATCGTCGGAGATCCGCCTATCCTGATCTTTGACGAAGCTACAAGTGCTCTGGATAGTGAGTCCGAACGCCTGGTTCAGGATGCAATCAACGAAGCAACGAGAAACCGCACCGTCATCATCATCGCTCATAGACTATCTACGGTACTGAGCTGTGATATGATAGTAGTACTCGAGAATGGAAAGATCCTTGAAACCGGAAAGCATGAGGAATTACTCGAAAGCTGCCCCAGGTATCGATACCTCAGCAGCTTGCAGTTTGATACCGGCACCTGAAACACAGACGATAATAGACACAGTAGTAATATTATAGGACAAAAGAACTATGCACCAAGTTTCGATACTATTTCTTCTCTCAGCCCGGGATTGGGGAGGCAATGAAAAATGGACCCTGATGGCAAGCAAAGCCTTAGCTGCTCTACCAGACTGCAATGTCCATATTGCCTATAGGAAAGAGATCGTGGGAGAGCGCTTTGACGTCTCAAAACTACGTCTTCCGTTCACATCAATATTCGATTTTGTTACTTACTATCATTTATACAAATACATCAGGTCTAATAGGATAAACGTCTTATTTCCTACCAAGCGAAAGGACTATTTTATCGCTGGATTGTTATCGCGCTTACTGGGGCTCAAAAATATCCTGCGTCTGGGAATAGTGCGGGACATGAAAGGACTCTATCATAGATTAGTATATGGTGTTTGGGCAGATGGAATCGTCGTCAATGCTGATCGGATCAAACGAACACTATTAGAAAAGAAATGGTTTGACTCGGAGCGGATAAGGGTTGTTTACAATGGATTTGATACTACAAATGTGGATTCTGCTGTAACAGAGCAGATCCCAAAGCCATTCCCGATGATGTTATGTTCCGTGGGCAGAGTAACTGCGCGCAAAGGTTTTGATGTATTGATCAGAGGATTTGCTGAGTACGTTCATAAATACGAATCACAAGAAACAGGCTTGTGGATTGTAGGAGATGGGGATGATCTGACGAACTGCAAAGCTCTGGCAAAGAAGCTGGAGACAGATCATTTGATCCGATTTACAGGTTTTCAGAGTAATCCTTATCCATATATGATGGCATCGGACGTTTTTGCCCTGCTATCGCAAAATGAAGGAATCTCGAATGCGCTATTAGAAGCAATATACACAGACAATGCCATCATTACTACCCGGGCGGGCGGAGCTGAGGAACTGATTGCCGACGACGTTGATGGAATATTTGTCGATTTTGGAGACACGACTCAGGTATGCGAGGCATTGCACAGGCTTTGCAGTCAGCCCGATCTACGCCAGCAAATGATCACATCGGCAAGAGGCAAAATGCTTGCCATGTTTTCTATTCCCAAGATGCAAAGCGACCTTCGGGAGTTCATTGGGGAGATACTCGGTTCATGATCATCTTGTTTTTAAACTCGATCGGTAAAAAGAAATATGGTGGTGGAGAGAAGTGGATGATCCGTGCTTCTCAAGAACTGGGAAAACGCGGGCATAACGTTTACTTCGGTGCTAAAAATGGCTCTGTTCTGCTCCAAAAAGCTGCTGATGCCGGAGTGCAAACTTGGGGCATTGACATTCATGCAGACCTTAGCCCAATTGCTACCATCAAGATAGTAAAGTTTTTGAAAGACAAACACATCGATGTCCTGATCTGCAATCTGAACAAAGACGTACGCGTAGGAGGGTTGGCAGCAAGGATAGCCAAGACTTCCCTTGTCCTGGCACGGCATGGGATGCTACTCTGCGGGAAAAAGTTTAAACACAAGCTCACCCTCACTCACCTCACTGATGGAATCATCACGAATACCATCAGCATCAAAGATACTTATGGAACCTATGGCTGGTTTGCAGATGACTTTGTAAAAGTGATCTACAATGGTGTAGAACTGGCAGAAAATGTCGAACCGGTGAACTGGCAAACGATGTATCCTCAGAAAAAGATTGTATTGTCTGCTGGCCGACTGGCAGATCAAAAGGGATTCGACTATTTGATCCAGGCTGCGGCTTCAATATGTAAAATCAGGAACGACATCGTCTTTTTGATCGTGGGCGAAGGAAAGCTGGAAAATGATCTACAGACCATGATCCGGGATTATGGTTTGGAAAACAACGTGCATTTAATCGGATTTCGTGCCGATATCAAACCTTTGATCATGGGGAGTGACCTCTTCGTTCTTGCCTCCAGATTCGAAGGGATGCCAAACGTTGTAATGGAAGCAATGTCCGTTGGTAAAGCAGTCGTGGCTACTGATGTAAATGGAGCCAGAGAATTGATGGAAGACGGCGTTTCCGGGCAAATCGTTCCTCCCCACAACCCTGAAGCTATATCAGATGCAATCTTGAAGATTATCGACAATCCCACTATCCTGGATAGCATGGGTCGTCGTGGGCAGGAGACTGTCCGCTCAAAGTTTACTTATGATATCATGGCAGATAATCTCGAAATGCATCTATTGGAACTACTTGACCGTCAAAAAAAACCAAAGCAGGGCAGAGTAGTATCTTCCAAGTTTCTGAGCCGTAAACTAAAACGCTGGAGCTTAACGCTTCTTTCCGAGCTATTCTTTTCGCGAATCAAGCAAGAGCCGGTAGCTATTCCTGACAAGCTGGATACTATCGCGATCTTCGTTCAGGAAAAACTGGGGGATGCGCTGCTGCTGACTCCATTGATTCGTTTTTTATCAACGCACTTTCCAGGCATTAGGATTACACTGCTGACATTCAGTAAAGCTACCTATTCATTTTTTAAAAATGATCCCTTTGTGTACGAGTGCTTTTATATCAATCTGGCAAAATTGCCTTTGCTGTCAAACCTGGCAAAGCGCGGATATGACTTGCTCTACAATCCCAAAGACCATCCTTCCAATACATTTCTGCTGCTGACAGCATTGATCAAAGCCCGGTACAAAGTAGCTGTCTATCACGATCTACATCAGGGGTTTTATCACAAACTACTGGAAGTGGACTTTGGCGAGCACGTCATCCGGAAAAACCTCTCTTTGGCAACACTATGGGATAAGGCAATCGATTTGGATGATATGATCCCCTACCTTCCAACCAGACAGATTTCACACACGATGCAAGTCTTTGCAGATAGTTTGCAATCCAAACCTGTGGCGTTCAACCTTTCTGCTGGAGAATCTCACCGGCTTTGGGATGAACAGAATTGGGTGAGACTCGCTGAATTGATATCAGAGCGGATTGTAATATTGGCTATGCCGGGAGAACGTGAACTTAAACGAGCTCTGGAAAAGAGATTTGCTCATGTGATCGTCTCCCCTACTACGACAAACCTGGCAGAAGCGAGCCTGCTGTTATCAAAGTGCCTTGTACTGATCACTCCAGATACATCACTGGTTCACCTCAGCATGATATCAGACACTCCGGTGATAGGGTTATATCGGTTCGATCCGGTGCACCATATGCGTTTTGCCCCTCTTTCCAGGAATTCCCGAAAGCTTGTTTCCACTTCTCACACTATATGTGATATAACCCCGGATGAAGTGTATCTGGCATATCAAGAGGTATTAGGTGAAACCAAGGGCTGATATTGTAATCATCAGTGAAGACTTTCCTCCTAATGCCGGGGGTATTGCCCAATGGGCTATGGGCATTGCAGATGGGCTACAAAACGCTGGACATACCGTGAATGTGGTTACAAGGTATTTTGCCCGCTTAGGATATTATAAGGATACTAAGTATCCAGTGGAATACGTCTTCGGAAAGTATTGGCGTTCATTGAGGAGCTTCTATTGGTGGAAGTCTATAAGAAACTATCTCAAAACAAACGAATCACCAGAGTACATAATAGCCACGACATGGAATTGTTCCAGAGCTCTCATCGCTCTGAAGAAAAAACACAAATTCAAACTGGTCACTGTAATCCATGGACTGGAAATCACCCGTCCGATGAGCAGGATAAAACGAGGAATCGCAAGAGCTACTTTCAATGCTTCCGATCTGATTGTATGTGTTAGCAATTTTACCGCTGAAGCCCTGAATACATTCATGAATCAGAAGATGCAAAACGTACTCATCTTATCCAATGGAGTAGATTTCAAAAGATTCCATCCCATTGCAGATAATCCTCTTCAGCGGAAGTATCCAGATGAAGATGCATTGAAGCTGATTACAATCTCACGGGTAGTGGAACGTAAGGGGCATGATCTGGTATTATTGGCTCTCCCAAAAATCTTGGAGCATGTGCCAAATCTCAAGTACTATATCGTTGGTCCCTATCATGAAAACTTCAAGCAGAAACTCGAAGCTATCATCTCCGATCACAAGCTGGAAAATCATGTCATTTTCACCGGACTGATACATGAATCTGAATTGGTCCAATACTACAATCTGGCAGATATATATATTATGGTTAGCAAGAAACCAACGGCAAAGGGAGATACTGAAGGATTTGGCATCACATTTCTGGAAGCAAACGCATGTGAAGTTCCTGTGATTGGTTCAAAAACCGGTGGAATAGTCGATGCTATAATAGATATGCAGACGGGTTTGTTAATCCCTGCAGATGATGTGGATGCGATCAGCAAAGCAGTGATAAAACTGGCAACTGATGCTGCTTTGCGGAAAGAACTTGGGAAGCAAGGCAGGCAAAGAATCATCCAATCTTTGAACTGGGATTCACTTAGCAAGACGTTGGATGACGCAATATCCGAGCTTTAGGGCACATGAGGATAGTCGCATGAGAGTAGCATATATAAATAAGGTAGTTTTGGATAGCACTCTTCCTGCGGTTAATTTTTCGTTTTCACTTGTTCTGGGATTGGCAGAAGCCGGAGCCCGGGTAAGCTTCTTTGCTCAATGCCGCGACGTAAACTATCGGGTCGAACAGCTATATAATACCTACGGACGTAAACCAGAACCAAATCTGGATATTGATATATATCATAAAACTAAAATTCTCGGCTTTTCGTCGGCTACGTTTTTCTATTTGAATACGCTTGTAAAAATACTAAAAAGCCACAGAAAAGATGAGTTCAGTGCTATCATATCCAGAGATCCGAACTGCCTTCCATGGCTGATGATATTTAAGCTTTGGGGCATAAAAACAGCCTATCAACCACATAACTTTTATATGAACCTAAAGCTTCATACCGATGTAAATCGAAAAAATGCACGTAGGTATAGTTTTTTAAAGCGCGTATTTCTCCCACATGTAGATCGAGTAATTTGCCTTCAGGAAGCCCAGCAAGAACTGTACAAAGCCTTTCTGCCAGAATCCAAAGTCAAATTCGCTCATCCAGGTCATACTGAGGCTCATGCTATCACAAAGAAGATCTCGGATAAAGTAATCTTTGCATATATCGGATCCATGCAATGGAAAAAAGGTATTGATACGATAATAGCTGCTTTTGAGAAATCAGGAATAGATAATGCAGAGTTATGGCTTATTGGCGGGAGAGACGAGACAGAACCCCGTTCCTTACACGATGCTGTATCCCTCTGTCCAGTAAAGGATAGGATAAAACTTTTTGGCTGGCTTCCCTGGAAGAATGTGGCCGACTTACTAAGAGAAATACATATAGGGATAATCCCTTTGCATGATACTTTTTACAATCGGTTTCTGACCGCACCCAATAAACTGTTTGACTACTGGGCTTTTGGTACTCCAGTGATTGCTTCAGATTTACCATCCATTAGGTGTTTTGTTCATGAGGATCAAGATACGCTGCTATATTCCCCTGAAAACATTACCGAATTGACTGCTTTGTTATGCAGAATATCATCCGATACCGAGTTGTATTCATCGATGAACTTAGCTGTAATACAAACCGCAAAGACTTACTTGTGGAAAAACAGGGCGGTTGATTTCCTTGCATGTCTTGAGTAGTTGAGAACACAAAGGAGTTCTATTGTTAATCGATGCTCATTGTCACCTCGGTAACTTGGCTACAGTATTCGATGTTAACGACTTATTAAGTGAAGCATACGAAAATGGCATCACAAAGTTTATCAGCACAGCCTTATCACAATCAGAAATAAAGTGGCATTTGGAAAATCGCCATCACTTAGTTTTGTGGCAGGCAGGGATTCATCCAAACTATCCTGAGTGTGATATCAAGCTGAATCATCTTGAGAAGTTACTAAGAAGTCACGAACTTTGGGGTATTGGTGAAATCGGGCTCGATCGTAATAATCCTGATCTTCAGTGGCAGTTAAAAGTGTTCAATCAACAGCTGGAACTGGCTGATTATTTTGGTCAGTTGGTCATTCTGCATTTGGTGGGACATCCCCAGGAAGCTTTGAAACTGATGCGTATGTATGACTTGAAGTATCATATCCATGGTTTTGCTGGTTCAGTAGAGAGTTTTCAGGATTACTGCAAACTGGGCTGTAGATTCACAATTAGTTCGCGATTACTCAAACCGGATAAGCACGATCTGCTGAAGGCAATGCTGAGTTATGGCAAGATCATGTTTGAAACAGATATGACTGCATTCTACGTAAAGGATTCTACTGTCAATCCACTGTTACAATTGATTGGTTTGGTAGAAAATACTGCAAGAATCAGCGGCATAGGGGTTTCAGAACTCCTGTCGATGCAGGAGGCTGTTTATTATGATGACTATGAAAACCATACGATCCCTTGGTGAGGAATATAATGGATCAATTTAATAGAACTAAGCTGCTGATTGGAGAGGACGGATTTGAAAAGCTGAAAGCGGCACGAGTAGCTGTGGTCGGTCTGGGAGGCGTGGGTTCCTATGCCGTTGAAGCACTGGTCAGAGCTGGGATTGGGCACTTTCTGATAGTGGATTTTGATGTGGTGAATCTTACGAACTTGAACCGTCAACTACTGGCACTGCACGAGACAATTGGAAAGCCCAAAGTGGATATCTTACGGGAACGGATGCTCTCTATCAATCCAAATGTATCCATCATTGTTCACAATGTATTTTGTGCTCAGGATAACAGGCACGATATTATCAAAGAAGTGGATTATGTCATAGATGCAATTGATAGCTTAGGCCCAAAAGTCGGGCTTCTCGAATATGCCATCCAAAGCGGATTCAAAGTTATATCTGTAATGGGAGCAGGCAACAGACTCGACCCTGGCAAGATATGCATTTCCGATATCAACAAGAGCCATAATTGTCCTCTGGCAAAGCGAGTTCGGAAGTTTTTACGCAGGAGGGGAATTAATGGAGGTTTTCCTTGTGTATTTAGTTCGGAGAGTGCTATAAAACCAGATGAAGACGAGGATACACCGGATGAGCTTATTATCCATAGGGGTAGGGAAAGAAAAACTGTAGGTTCCATCAGTTATATGCCATCCATCATGGGTATGATGGCAGCTTCCTGGGTGATTAGGGAAATTCTTCAGTAGATTTATACTGCAGACTCAATTTGAATAAGACCATAAATAATAGGCGTTAGCGAAGGCGGCGACCTACTCTTCCACACAGTTGCCCATGCAGTACCAT
>CAZWIS010000056.1:0-12322 GCA_964634275.1 uncultured Candidatus Cloacimonadota bacterium
ATCAGGAGATAACATGATAAAAGCATGGCGGGACATCGCAATACCGCATCAGGACGTGCTGAGAGGCACTTTCAAACAATCAGAATTTGCAGCAGACCTTTCACGGGTGCATACCGGAGATGCCAGTGAAGAATATCAAAACCCGGTGATGTTCTTTCAAAGAACCTTTGTAACAGAAGGGATGAGGTTACTATTAGACTCGGTAATTCAGCGTCTCAGCGGAAATGGTGGTGATCCGGTTATTCAATTGCAGACTGCTTTTGGGGGCGGTAAAACGCATACCATGCTGGCTGTTTATCATCTTGCCAAGGGAGAAACGCCTCTATCTGAATTGCAGGGTATTCCGCCAATCATAGACAAAGCTGGTGTCACTTCTTTGCCCAAAGCTAAAGCTGTGGTTATTGATGGCAATCAACTCTCTCCCGGTAGTCCAAGGTCACGTGATGGAATCACAGTAAACACCCTGTGGGGCGAACTTGCCTGGCAATTGGGTGGCGCAAATGGCTATGAACAGGTGAAGCAAGCGGACGTCAGCGGAACTTCTCCTGGCAAGGAAGATTTGATCAAACTACTAAAGCAATATGCACCTTGTGTGATATTGGTGGATGAATTGGTGGCTTATATCCGTCAATTTGAACCTGGAAAGACCTATACAGGTGGTAGCTATGACTCCAATATTTCTTTTATCCAAGCATTAACTGAAGCTTTGAAGGCAGTGCCGAATGCTCTGATGCTGGTTTCCTTGCCAGATTCCAATCGGGAAGCCGGAAGCCAGAATGGAATCAATGTTCTTAAAACTCTGGAGCATTTCTTTGGACGCATCCAAGCATTGTGGAAGCCAGTAGCTGCTGAAGAAGCATTTGAGATAGTCCGCCGCAGGTTGTTTACCAGTATCACAGACCAAAATTCAATGGAAGAGACCTGTCGCACCTTTGCAGACTATTACATCGCTAATAAGAACGATTTTCCCAATGAAACACAAGAAACGCACTACTATGAACGTCTGAAACAGGCATATCCCATCCATCCGGAGATCTTTGACCGTCTCTATGAAGACTGGTCGTCTTTGGATAACTTCCAGAGGACACGTGGAGTGCTGAAGCTGATGGCAAAGGTTATTCACAAGCTCTGGATTGATGATAACAAAGACCCGCTGATAATGCCGGGCAATCTTCCTTTGTATGATGCTGACGTGCGTAATGAAACAATATATTATCTACCGCAAGGCTGGGATCCTGTCCTGGAAAGGGATATTGATGGCTCTCGCTCTGAAACTGCCCATATTGAAAAGAATGAAGCTAGGTTTGGTCAGTTACAGGCTTGCAAGAAGCTGGCACGCACCATCTTCTTTGGAAGTGCTCCTCATGCTGTGGCTCTGCATTCTGCCAGAACTTCACGTGGAATAGAATACAATAGAATCCTGCTGGGTAGTGTTCAACCTGATCAGGTGATTGGAATCTTTAAAGATGCCATGAATAGACTGGTGGATAAGCTGCATTACCTAAGCAATGCTGATAACAAACTGTTTTGGTTTGATACCCGTCCTAACCTCAGACGAGAGATGGAAGACCGCAAACGCCGTTTTAATGATAAAGACGATGTAGTACCGGTGATCAAAGATCAACTTCAGCGATTGCTGTCCAATGGCTGTTTCGACGGAATACACATTTTCACGCGTTCTGATGATATTCCGGATGATTACTCGCTTCGACTGGTTATCTTGCCACCTGATGCCTATTATCTGCGTTCTGGAGGCAGTTTTGCCATTGGCGGTACTCCGAATTGTGATGGAGCTAAGAAAATACTCACAACCCGGGGTGAACAACCGAGACTGAAGCAGAATCGACTAATCTTTCTGGCTGCGGATGGGGACGTAATAGGCAGGTTGAAAGACCAGGTTCTTACATTGCTGGCTTGGGACTCAATTCTCAAAGATATTCAAACCCTGAAACTTAATCTCGATCTATATCAAACTAAACAGGCGAAGACAGGATTTGAAGATGCTAAGAAGTCATTAGACCGCATTGTGAAAGAAACCTACAAATGGATATTGGTACCCGAGCAGGATAAAGTGCCGGGAGATAAATTTGAGCCATTCAGCATCAACCCGAGTGTGCCAAACATTGTGGAAGAGATTGAACGGATACTTAAAGAAAATGAGCAGTTGATTACACAATGGGCACCGATTCATCTGCATAAACTGCTTAAAAAGTGGTACTGGAAAGAAGATGTGAAAGATGTGAAAGCTAAGGATATATGGCATAGCACCTGTTGTTATCTGTATCTTCCTAGGCTCAAGAACGAAAACACATTCTCGAATGCTATCAATGCCGGAGCTGAGAGCCGGGACTTCTTTGGCTTAGCTTACGGCAAGGAAGGCGATGAGTATGTTGGTTTCTCTTATGGAAAGCCTATGACTCCTGTCTTTGATAGCTCACTGCTGCTTATCGATCCCCTCTGGGCAGCAGAATATCAGTCCCAAAAGTCTGTGAAAGTTGATCCTCCAGTTGAACCGCCAACTGAACCAGGAACAGGTGGGACTGGTACTGGTGGTACAACAGGTGGTGGAGGCATTACTCCTCCAGTAGGCGGAAGTGGAGAACCTAAGCCTACTCCTAAACCGGTTCAATACAAGAAGCGCTTTTATGGTAGAATTGAGCTAAATCCTGTGAAAGCCAAATCAGACTTTGCGACCATTGTGGAAGAGATTGTCCTGCATCTGATTAACAGCCCGACAGTAACTGCCAGCATAAAAATCGAGATCGAAGCTGACTGTCTCGAAGGTTTCGATGAAGCGACCCAGCGTACGATAAAGGAAAACTGCAACACACTCAAGTTTGATCACAGTGAGTTTGAATAGAAATGGCAATTGTTAATGTATCGTAATGGTGAGAATTGGCATGAATAAACCAACGCATATTGATTGGTTTAAGGAAACTGATGAATCATTTCAAACAGCAGATGGTATCGACGTTGAAGTTTGGGAGTTCTGCCACCAGAATGACGATGAAGTGCTTTCGCAATGGGCTAAGCATTTTAGAAATCACTATTGTCTTGATTCTCAGATCGATTTACTACGTGGAAGACTCTCACGATCTGATTATTTACGAAATATCAAATTTCCTAGTAGTGAGTCTAATTTAGGACCTGGAATACGAGCTGGGGACTTTGGGGAAATCTTAATTGCCGACTATCTGGAGTGGCTAATAGGGTTCTGGGTACCTAGGGTTCGATGGTCATCTAAAGTGATTAGAGATGAATCACCAAAGGGTAGCGATATCATAGGTTTTAGATTTGAAGAAGATAATAAGATATCAAGAAAAGATGTTATGGTGGTTTTCGAGTCAAAAACCAAATTTTCTGCTTCGAGAATTAACCGGTTACAGGACGCTATTAATGATTCCGCAAAGGATAACATCAGGATTGATGAATCCCTTAACTATATCAAGCAAAGACTATTAGAAAATAATAACATTGATCAAGCAAGAAAAATTGATAGGTTTCAAAACCCAGTAGATATACCATATGTAGAGATATTTGGAGCGGCAGCCATAATCTCAGAAAACTTTTATAATGCAAGTGAGTTGACTACGTCGGATTGTATGTCTATCCCAAAGTCAAAGAAATCTAAAAAACTTATACCCCACCCTAAAAGAGACAGGTTAACTCTTTTAGTCATAAAGGGTAAGAGCATGATGGATTTGGTTAACGATCTATATAGAAGAGCTGCAGATGAAGCTTGAACATAGATCCCGAACATTGCTTAGTATAACAAGATCAAAGGCAAAGATGTTTGAGTACTTTGTGCCAGAAGAGCACCATATCAGACTGACACAGGATCCAGCTAAACTCTTCACAAGCTCAATTGGGATACTAGGCGATCTTTCAGCTGCAATAAATCGGGGAGCAGGTGATAGCGCAGTGATCAATCAAATGAAAGAAAACCTGCTTTTCTCTGCCCATTTTTTTGATTCCTACATGCTAACAAAACTAAACAAATCTCTTGATCCTTATCTTGTGCTGTTAGGTTCTGCTTCTTACTATCTTTGTGATCTTCCCGGAAGTGCTTCAGTATTAGCAAAGAGCATAAATCGTGATTGTCCTGATTTGAGTGGAGAAGGTTTTGAAGACCTGCTACTCTGGCTATTACAATCAGATCTGAGCTGCTACTATGAGGTATCTGAAGGGCATTTTGGTAAGTTTGTGGATGATATTTTTCAATTTATATTACAATTCTACGAAGATGGTTCAGCCGAAGATGGAATTATCTCTGCATCAATGAGCTTAAGACATACTGTTTATGAGTATGGCACCCCTCGTCAGCTTCTATTTGGTGATGTTTTATGTTCAGTTCTTAAAAAGAAACTGGAGAATTCTGCATGGAAATCGCTTCCGAAGTATTCTGGATTATCTCTCCAATCTTGGCGTCCAACCCTTCAAAAGGAATCATTCATCAAAGAACTTTGGCCAGCTCAGCATCTCTTGGGAAGGGCAGATGTTCTAAAGGGTAAATCAACTATCATTCAAATGCCGACCAGTGCAGGTAAAACCAAGGCAGTTGAGCTAATTATCCGAAGCGCATTTCTGGCAGGTAGAACTAAGATGGCTGTAATTATTGCCCCATTCAGAGCTCTTTGTCACGAAATCAAGAATGGCTTAACAGAAGCATTCCGAGATGAATCAATTGGCATTGATGAACTATCCGATGTCTTTCAAACTGACTACAACTTACTGGATCTACTTCATTCCCATCAGATTCTAGTGGTAACACCAGAGAAACTTCTTTATGTTCTGCGGCATGCTCCTGATCTAGCATCCCATATCGGGTTATTGGTTTTCGATGAAGGACACCAGTTTGACAATGGAACACGAGGTATCACGTATGAATTGCTTCTGACTTCGTTGAAATCAATGATCGCAAATGATGCTCAAAAAGTACTCATCTCAGCAGTCATTAGCAATGCCGAAGCCGTTGGAGAATGGCTGAGCGGAGAACCCAATGTAGTCGAAGGCACATCCCTTATCCCTACATTTAGGTCAGTTGGATTTGCAAGCTGGTTAGATACTTTGGGGAGGATTGAGTACGTGGACAGCCAGAATCCAGAGCAAGGTGAATTCTTCGTACCCAGAGTAATCGAGAGTTACAATCTTGGCAGGAAAGAGAGAGAAAGAAAAGATCGCTTTTTTCCTGATAGAACAGATGGTCAGTCTATTGCATTATATCTCGGATTAAAGCTCATAGCCAATGGTAGCATAGCAGTATTTTGTGGTCGAAAGGACACAGCAGCTTCAATTTGTGAAAAGGCAGTGGATTGTATTGAGAGAGGTATTCCCTTTGATTCTCCTGATAAATACTCCGACAAAAACGAGGTCAATCGGCTGGCACATCTTTATAATTTGAATCTTGGAGAAGATGCTTCAGCTACTCAAAGCGCAAGATTCGGAATATTCTCTCATCATGGTAATATCCCACATGGTATTCGTTTAGCTGTAGAGAATGCAATGCGAGATGATCTTATTCGGTTTGTAGTTTGCACTTCCACCTTAGCTCAGGGGGTCAATCTCCCAATTCGATACCTAATTGTCACAAGTGTTTACCAAGGTATAGACCCAATAAAAGTTCGGGATTTCCATAACCTCATTGGACGCGCTGGAAGATCTGGCATGCACACCGAAGGCAGTATCCTGTTTGCTGATCCAAAGATATACGATAAAAGGAAAGTGTTTACAGGAAAATGGCGCTGGGAGCAAATGAAAACGTTTCTTGATCCTGGAAATACAGAGCCATGCATAAGTACCCTGCTCTCAATATTCGAACCTATTAAAAGCGACGATGATCGTTACTATATACCAATGGATTCATTGGACTTTGTAAAAGCATATCTGGATGATCCAGAAGAGATACCTATATGGGCTGCAAAAATTGCTGAAACTCATAAAAATCATAAGTTTACAAATGATGGTGTAGAGAAGCAGATTGCTGAAAAGGTTAATCTCATCTGTTCAATAGAGAGCTTTCTGTTGTCTCAATGGGATGAGATGGAAAATGGGTTTTCGGTTACTGAAGTCATCCGTCTTGCAGAAAGTACTCTTGCCTTTTACCTAGCTGATGAGACAAAAAAGAATATTATTCGGGAATTGTTCAAACTCCTCGCTGAGGGTATCTCTGCCAATATCACTGATCCAGTTCGGCGCAAGATTTATGGCAGAACTCTTTACGGTGTTCAAGACTCTCAAGCAATTGACAATTGGTTTCAATCAAACCATGAAATGCTGCTTTCGACAGAAGATGATATGCAAATCATTGACCTCATTTGGCCTTTACTTTCCCATCATATTCAAACTGGTTTATTCAAGAAAATTGATCAACCAGAAGCGCTAGTTGAGATTGGAAAGCGTTGGATAGATGGTAAGCCATTCTGTGACTTATTGCAGACTATACATAGTCATGGTGCTAAAATGATAAGTGGATGGGAGATAAACATCTATCATATAGTAGATTTCTGCGAAGGAACACTCGCTTACGAGGGTTCGCTATTAGTCAGTGCCCTGATCGAATTTACTGAACTTCTGGTTCAAGATGGAAAAGGTGAATTGGCAAGAAGACTTAAGTGTTTTCAAAAACGTTTAAAATATGGACTGCCCACTGAGCCTTCAATTGTTCTATACGAAATGGGGTTTTCTGACAGAGTCATTGCTCAGGATGTACAATCGTCACTCATTGTTCATTCTACGAATCGAAGGAAGATAATCAGAGCTTTAAGGAAGAATAAAGAGTCATTGACTCTAATCATGGATAAATACCCATTGTACTATCAGGATAGAGCATTAGACTTACTTATTGAGGATAATAGTTAGTAATTAAGGGAAAGAGACAACTAAGGACTACAATATGCAAGCATACAACCGACCTTTATACAAATGGTTTAACCTAATCGAATTAGGACAGTTAACTCTACCAAGATTCCAGAGATTTGAAGCATGGACACACAACGAAGTATCAAACCTATTGCGATCCATGTTAAGAGGCTTGCCTACAGGGGCAGCTCTCATTTTAAGAGTTGATGGACCTGAGCAGTTTAGAAGCAAAAACTTAGCGGGAACCCCACAAGATGGAAGGAACGTAACCGAGCAGTTGCTGGATGGGCAACAACGCTTAACAGCAATGTGGAAGAGCCTTTATAATCTTTATGATAACCGGACCTTTCTCGTTTCAATAGATAAATCGACCATCGATTTCAATGTCAATCCGTCTGATTATCTGCAAGCTAATGAGATTGAGGTGGTAGCACAAGCAATCTACGAGAGAAAAGGCAGTAGATATCCTATGTGGGTCAATGATGCAAAAGAATGTTGGGAAAGGGGATTAATCCCAGTTCATTTACTCCGTCCCGATGATATCTCCAAAGAGAAGAAAGCGTGGCTAAAAGCAGCAGCACCTGAGGATATTGAAATGCGGGAGTTTCTTGATGATCTGATCGATGCACTGCGTGAGAGAATCAAACATTTCAATCTGCCATATTTAGAGCTTCCGTCCACCACAAAAAAACATGTTGCCTTGGATGTGTTCATCAAGCTAAATACCAGTTCTGTTAAACTAACTGCTTATGACATTGTGGTTGCATTGGTTGAGGATGCGGCGGAAACATCACTGCATGAACTGGTGGATTCGCTAGCTGTTAAAGTCCCTAAGGCAAAAGATTATGCTGATCTGCCGGATCTGGTTCTAGACACAGTGGCTTTGTTGCAAGATATCATCCCAAGCCAGGCTGGCTATGTAAACATCAATTATAGGCAGTTAGTATCTGAGTGGGACGATTTAGTGAGTTGCTTTACAAAAATGGTAGATCTACTGGAAGAAGAGCATATATACGATGAAAAGAGACTCCCATCATACACAGCGTTGCCTGTACTTGCAGCGCTTACTAAATACCTTCCAACGAAAGCAGATCAACTTGGTAATGCCAGGCATCTACTCAAAAAATACCTATGGAGAGCATTTCTTACAGACAGGTATGAGAAGGCAACTACCACGAATTCTTTAACAGATTTCCGCAAGATACGGGATTACATGCTTGGTAAAGGAGAGTACAAAGATATCCCTATCTTCAACGAACATGAGTATCCTGCGCCAGTGAAAGAGATCATTATCGATGCAGCCTGGGCAAAAAACAGAACAATATTAGGCAGAGGCCTCTTGGCTCTTCAAATAAAATGCGGGGCCTATGATATTGCAGACAATACCCCTGCCACCAAACAAAGCATCCTGAGCAGAGAGTACCATCACTTGTTCCCCGCAGCATTACTGGGCAAAGCCGATTTGCCAAACAACAGGATATTTAGCGCTGTTAATTGTGCATTGATATCCTGGAGAACGAACCGCACAATCTCAGATAAAAACCCAATGCAGTATTTGTTGGAAAGAGCTGAGAATTGCGATCTTGGTGAAATTGAAAGAGATAGAAGATTACGAAGTCATTTGATTCCGATTCATGAGCTTAGTGTGGACTATTCTGACTTTGATAGCCAGGAAACTAAAGCTAAAATTGAGCAGGATTTTGCTCGATTTGTTGAAGCCAGATCGATATTACTGGAACAAACGGCAAGGCTTGTGTATAATGGAGAGCATCTAACGACTGATAGAGTCTATGCTAAATTTGCTGACTTGCAACAGCATTAATCGTAGGTGCAGCGAAAGCATGATAAAGAAGGACATGCCACAAGAAGTACTAATAAGTAATCTAATAGACTTGAAGTATCATCACCAAAGAGTGTTTGGTTACAATGGCATCCGAGCAAACAGTAACCTCATTGAATGGCAGTGCCTATTGAATACCTTGAAGAAAAACTTGTTTATGAATAGCATGCCAGAATTCTTATGTTATCCATATACCTTGGTGAAACGCGAAGAGCCAGATTTCGAGGTAGTCACTAGCAGTGGAGAGGTAATTCTAATCGAGATTACCCGTGCCACTACAATGAAGAATGAAGCTCTCGAGCATCAGTTATCTCTGGCTGACGAAGATATTGAGATGGCAGAAGTATCTAATGACATGTTTACAATTGAAAAGCCATACAAGGGAGAAATGCGAAAAAACCTTGTAAATAAAGGAGATGGTTTGCAGGGAACCGGAATGTATGGGTGGTATGCTGAAAAACAATGGGCCTCTATCATCTTGTCTACCATAGAATCAAAGCGAAACAAAGTCTATTCAGATAGTGTGGATTTGTTACTCATAGAGGACAGATCACTCCCATATTCATATCGGGAAGCAATAACAAAACGATTCGAATTTCTAAAGAGTGCGATTGAAAGCGATCCGAAAACACTTGGATTAAGTGCGTTTCCAAACATTATCACAGATACTTCCGGAGCTATCGGCATGATTAGACAAGATAATCAGTGGCTTTATAACCCTCTTTTCCTGCCAGATGGTTGGATGGCAGAGTAGGGACACATTTCCGACCATAAAAGCTCTTACTTGCTGCTGATAGCATAACCCATACCCTCATACCCCTTCAGTCGCTTTCTGTACATGTTGGCAAGCATGGGTTCGTTCATATCGACATAATCGTAGATAACAACCTCTGTTTTGTTATCATGAGCCCTATGTAGCCTGCCAGCATATTGTTGCAGCACTCCTTTCCAGGATATGGGCAGACTCAGAAACAGCGTATCAAGCCTACTATCGTCAAAGCCCTCCCCGATATACTTTCCGGTTGCGATAATCACTCTTTCATCTTCATCGGGTATGGAATGGAGCTTATCCATTACCGCTTTCAGCTGCTTTCTACCCATGCCACCCCGAAGTGCGATTACATGTTTGGAAAATCCTGCGAGTTTCTGAGCAAAGAACTCAACGTGAGCAGTTCTCTCAGTCAGTACAAGTGGACTTCTGCCAGCTACGATTGCCGCAATAATGTCATCCAGAATCATGTCATTTCGCCTTGAATCCTCCACCAAAGCCTGATAGATGTCTGTGATTTTGATCTCTGCTTCCTCGCCATGTTCTATCATTGAGAAATCTGTTTGGCGAGCTACTACCTTGTGAGTGAATGACCTTTGCAGAACTTGGGATTTGGCATCTACTCTATACCGGATAGGGCCGCATTGCATATAGACAATAGGGTGATGACCATCCTGGCGGATCAGGGTGGCCGTAAGCCCATAGACATACTTTGCCCTCACAGATTTGAGAACTTGTTCAAAGCTAAAGGCAGAGATGTGGTGACACTCATCCACTATCACCATACCATAGTCTTTAACCAGCTCTTTTACTTCGTGTTTATGGGTAAGACTCTGAATAATAGCTACATCAATCTTGCCGGTTCTTTTATCTATGCCTCCGCCAATTTGCCCTATCTCCGGATCTATCAGAAAACACTTCAGCCGTTCTACCCACTGATTCATTAACTGCCTGCGATGCACGATGACCAGAGTATTAGTCTGCCTTTGTGCAATCATCCAAATAGCCACAACTGTCTTCCCAAAAGCTGTGGTTGCCGATAGAATTCCATTATCGTACTCAAGCATTGTCCTACCCGCAAGTAATTGCTCACTGCTCAGTTTACCAACGAAACTCGCATTGATGGGTTCTCCTGGAAATCTCAAGTCCTTCTGGATCAGTAAAATGCCCAATGTTGAAACGAGCTTTGAGAGATCTTCCAAACACCCTCTTGGGATTACGAGGTATTCATCTATCTCTGAGGATAGATTGATGACCCTAGGCAAATTGTAGATTGGCATTCTCATGGCTTGGGCGCGGTAGAATTCTGGATTCTGGAAGGCAGCCAGCCTGATAATATTGGACATGAGCTTCTGAGGAAGTCCAGTTTTCTCAACGTAGATCATATTACTCAGGACAATCTTAACCTGAGAGGGTAAATCTTTGTACTCATCAGGTTGGGCTTGTTTTGCTTCCCAGGGCATGGTTTCATCCTCATCAGATATATTTATCTGGGATAATCCCATCGAACCGTGACCAGAGGGTAGTTCTGAGAGGATTGCACTGATCCTGTGTTTGCTGATATTCTCTACTTGTGCCAGGAAGCTCCATTGATCATCAATTCTATGTAGCTGCTGATCTACAAACTCACTATGCCCACTCTCCCGGGCTTTCTTTTGCAAGGGCAAGGCAATCAGATTGCCAAAACCACCTTTGGGCATAGCATCTTGATTGGGGAACATGCGGTCAAATGAATCAAAGCCGATTTGGTGGTGATTCTCCATAGCATTTGTAAGCAGCGCAGTTCCCAATCTACGAGCCTGAGCTGCAGATATCTTTTCATCAAAGAAAAACCACACGTGGGCACCCTTCCCTGATCTGGATATCTCAACATAGCCGGGAACATTATAATTCTGGCAAATCTCGATCAGTGCCTTCACGTCATCCCGCCATCCCTTCTTATCAAAATCTATAGCCAGAAACTTGCATGTATCATCTTCCAGCAAGGGATAGACTCCAATGATAATCTCTCCCTTAAGGTGCCTATAGATTTGCTTGTCATCTAAGGGGATTAGCTTTCTGTTATCACAATTGGCACAGGGTATTTTCTTGTATTTACCGCACACGCCAAGTTTCCAATCATTAAAGCATGCAGGAGAGTAGCCGGATTTATTTTCTTTCCCAACCCATCTGATCGCAAACACATCCTCTCTTCCTTGAAACAAGCTTCTATAGAGACGTACTTTCTCCTCTGGGTTGGAATGATGGTTTATTGTGGCAATTGTTGAAGAAGCTCTTTCTGACTGCGTTATGCGGTGCTTTTCCTGCAGTGATTTCTCTGTAGATTCAGTTTTATCCGTGTTTAAGAATTCTTCATGAAGGTCATGCATTCCCAAATTTCTCAATCTGGAGTTCTCTGCCTCAAGCTCACTGATCCGCTTTAAGGCACTTTCCAGTTTTGTCTTAAGGTCTTGGTGCTTGAAGTTCATTTCATCCTCATGTTGGCAATTATTGAAAACTACGTTCGGATGTCAATCCCGATTTCTCAGCGACTTTATCGAGCCTTTCTTCCACCCCACTACATTCACAAGAATTCTATATGCAGATTTCCTGTCACAATTTGCAATTTTCGGTGATCGGATTTGCAGAAATCCTGTCACAAACTACCTAAAAGGGTCTTGTTAAGGATGTCCTACGATGCATAAGGATGCGACAGTTTGCAGAATTGCCTGCACTTTTTGCAGATTTCGTTGTCACGTTACATGCATTTTCTCAATTTTCGTATTTACCACCCTTGGAGCAGAGCGTTTATCACTTCTTAATCAAGCCTTAATTTAGCCTTAATAGTTAAGGCTTGATTAAGGCTTGATTAACGC
>CAZWIS010000057.1:0-11829 GCA_964634275.1 uncultured Candidatus Cloacimonadota bacterium
TTGCATAACAGCTAATTGCCGATATCTGTTATCGCTTTTTTGGGGGTATGCTTGTTATTTAAGTCGTAGGATCGGAATCCTACACTACAGTCAAGCCTATATCCACTAAATATGGTTCTAAGTAGCGGAGGATTCCGATCCTACGATCTGAACATCCTTATAAACCTGAGTTTGCTTTTGATATGCCATCAAGGGCATAGCTGATTGCATTTTGATGATCACAATTGAGGGCAAGAACAACTTCAAATACTCTTCGGGCTTCAGTTGGATTTCTAGCTTGTAACAAGCTGGTTCCCATCAAGTTATACACCCAAACTTTCACTTCAGGCTGAAGCTGAACTCGATCACTTTTCAGTGAGTTACGGAAGCAAGCAATAGACTCCTCCCATTTCGACAAATTCAGATAGACTTGACCGAGATAAAACCAACACATAAGAGCATCAGGGATTATCTTTGTCAGTTTTAGCAGATCCCTTTCGGAACGTAGGAGATCATCAGAGTGATAGTAACTGGAGGCAAACTCTCTATCCTTTTTGGTTCTGATGTGCTCTGAATCCTCAATCTCCTCATCAAATGAATAAAACCCTGCATGCATGACAGTATCTGATATGTTGGAAAATTCGATACTGGTCGGATATGAACATCCTCCACCAGGTTGCAGAAAAGAAAAGACTCTCGTCAGTTTATCCCTCCGTGTACAGACTTTTGCGTTACAGCCGACATACACAATGAGTCTGTTGGGATACAGATTTCCAAACAAATAGTCTCTATCTAAGCTTTTGGACTTGATTGTATGTTGTAGTTTGGAATCCAGCACTTGAGCAATAGTAGTATCAACAGGAAGCCACCCGTATGGTTCAACATAGAATTCTGCCCATGCATGACCAGATTCAGTAGGCCAAACTGCGGTAACCGAACGGGCAGGAATCCCTACAGAACGACAGAGAGCTATGAATACAAAGCTAAACTCACCACAATCTCCAGAAAGACGCGCGAACGACTTTTGTGCTCCTCTATCTTCAACCTTGGGGTAAACATATACCATATTTTCAATAACCCAGTCATAGAACAACTTTGAACATAGATAGGGATTAGTTTCTGCTTGAATAATCTCTTTTGCTTTTTGCCTGATCTCTGGGCTGAGTTCAATCCAAGGTTCGGATTTTGTGTAATAACGATATTGATCCGATTTTGTATCATAAGGCTTTATCATACGAACATCTATGTCAATCTCAATATCTGTGACATAGACTTCGAAGTCATACTGGAAAGACAGGCTTTTTGTTGATGGCGCTATCTCCCAGAAGATTATCATATTGCCGTTAATGTCGTCCTCAATGATCTCTTGAGGTGGCGGATTGAGAGATAACACAGATACTTGTTGCCCAGTACGGCTCATTGGTAATGCCAACCAAAACCTTATTAAAGGACTCTGATTAGTCGCTTCAATATTCTCAACGAAGTAATGGTATCTGCCTCGAGCTTTTCTATTGCTAAGATCATTCATAAACTCGTTCCTTGTCTTACCCGTCATTCTGCATCGGGTACCCTTCAACGAGGAATCCATCTCCAATAGTTTTGAATCTGGTACTTCCAAAGGTGATGGCATCTTTGATGTTTTCAATCGGCAGGTTCAGAAGCATGGATTTGTCGCCTCCCAGTAGCATACTGCCATAGAAGATCAGGCATTTATCTACCAGTGCTTCGTTGAAAAATGCTTCTGACAGGGTAGAGCCACACTCGAGTAGAATACTATAAATCCCGCTTGAATGCAGTGTCTTCAATACCTCATTGAGCTGAAGGCTATTGCCAGATCCTGCTACCTTGTATAGCCTTACCTGGTGCCCGACAAGGCTTTCCATCTTTGGATCGGGGGCTATGTCTGCCCGGTAAAACAGAGCAGTAGGGTACTCGGAAGCGGTCTGTACCAATTTGGAATCCAGTGGTATTTGTAACAGAGGATCGAGTACCACTCGCAGAGCCTGTCGCTTTGGGTGTTTCAAGCGCACCGTCAATAGCGGGTCGTCACATAGCACCGTCTGAACCCCAGTCAGGACTGCATCCACTTCCTGGCGTAGTTTGTGGACGTATTTCCTGGAGGCTTCATTGGATATCCAGCGTGATGATCCATCCTGCGCAGCATACTTGCCATCCAGCGATAATGCTGCTTTCCAGATCACAAAAGGGCGCTGCTTCAGGATACGGCACAGATAATATTCCAGTTGCTGTTCGATTTTGGTGGCAAAAAAACCTGTTTCTGTGTGGATACCGTTGTTTTCAAGGATTTCAATCCCCTTTCCACAAACCAGAGGGTTGGGATCTTTGATCCCGATATATACTCTTTGTATTCCAGCTTTTACGATTGCATGGGCGCAGGGAGGAGTCTTCCCATAGTGTGAACAGGGTTCCAGAGTCACATACATCTCTGCTCCCTTTGCAGCTTTACCTGCCATTTTCAAAGCAGATACCTCTGCATGGTCATAGCCATAAGCCTTTGTGCTTCCCTCTGCGATTATCCGTTCATTTTTTACAATGATAGCACCCACGAAGGGATTGGGAGAGCACAAGCCACGTGATTTTTCTGCCACTCTGATGGCACGGAGCATAAAAGAGGGATTATACGCCATCGTTCAGCTTCTGCAGATTCATCCGGGCGAGTTCAAAATCCGGAAACCGTTTGCAGAGTCCTTCCCAGATTTCCCGCGCTTTGGCGTAGTTCTTTAACCCCGCATAACATGCTGCTACGTTGTTAAGGGCATTGGGATCATCGGGTAGGAGGCCGGACAAAGCCTCATTCCAATAGAGGGCTTCCTCGTAATTGTCTTCATTCAAATACAAGGCTGCCAGATGATAGTATGGTACAGACCATTCATTATCGAGCACGAGGGCAGAGAAAAACTGTACTTTTGCCCGGTCAAACTGCTTTACCAATTGGCTATGCAGCCCATAATAATAATAGATATCGGCACTATCAGGATACAGAATCCTGGCTTCTTCAAGGAGATGCCATGCCTGTGCTTCGTCGCCTTTGGAGAGAAGCTCAGCAATATCATTTGCCCTTTTGTTCTGTTCATAAAAGATTTCTGGAGAACCCTTGATATTTTGTCTGATCTTCCACGATCCATCTCTGGGGGTCAAAATGAGAGTCCACAATTGACGATGGTTCAATTCCACCAATACAAAAGCCGTTCCTCCATCCTCACTGATGCCGGCAGATACAATCTTGTAATCGTTAAGCTTTCTTAGCTGAGGAATCTCTGCTATCAGTTCGGCATACCGTTCTACGAATCCGTTAAACTCCAGCTTGTTGATAGTGAATCCACGCAGATTTTTCCATTCTCTTTTAAGGACTTCATTCAGATATCCGATAACCTGTTCTTCAGGGTCTTTGGTGTCGATTTCCGGGATATCGTTTTTGAGGCTTAGCCTGTCCATCAAATACTTGAGAGGAAATCCCGAAGGGTATTTGAAGGAACTGAGCCAATGCAGCATCCGTTCCGGGTTCTCTCTGGCGATGCTGATTGGGCTGGCACCGTCGAATGCGGGATTGTGTTTGTTTAGCCAGAAATCGATATATAGCTTGGAAAAATGTTGAAATTCGCTTCGGGAATCGGATTTGACAGCCGGAAAGGGAACGTCATCCGTAACCTTTGGTGCATACTGGCATTGTGGAGGACATTTCAGATCGGAACGGGAGCCGTTGCAGCACTCCCAACCTATATTCTTGTCGTGTCGCAGGCAGTTTCTTGTGGCTCGCTCTTCGTAACACTTGGCACAACGGTCTTTTCGAAATACACTCACCATAGGCTCAATCCAGGACAGGAGGTGATTTGCGTTTGTATTCGGAGCCGATGATCATAGATAATACGTGGGTGTATTGCTCCAAAGGATAGCTGAGATTTTCGCTGGCGTTTATATTCAGATCTTCCTCCGTAAGTTCATACAGGATGTGATCCAGGATAGGATAGCTGATTCCCATTTCCTGTTCATCGGTCTGCCCTTCCCATAGATCTGCCGTAGGTGCCTTATCTATGATCTTGCGGGGAATTTCGAGGTATTCTGCTACTTTGCGAACTTCAGTCTTATACAGATGTCCGATAGGTTCAAAAGCACATGCCCCGTCACCAAACTGAGTGAAATACCCTACCAGAAGCTCTGTTCGGTTTGAAGTTCCCACTACCAAAGCTTTGTACTTGGCAGAGAGATCATACAGCACCATCATCCGGCAGCGAGCTTTCCAGTTTCCTATTCTTAGCTTGCTGGCATTGGGCTCATGAATTTTGAAATGTTCATCCACAAGGTGGCCAATCCCTTGAACCATGTAGTTTATCCCCAGCTTTTCAGCGACCAGGACAGCATCTTCCAGGCTGTCGGGATGGCTGTCCGAGCCCGGCATCATTACAGCTATCACATTCTCCTTGCCAATGGCTCTTACAGCAAGAGCAGCAGAAACAGCGGAATCGATACCACCTGAAAGACCCAAAATTAGTCTTTCAAATCCGTTGTTGGTCGTGTAATCCCTTATAAAGTCTAATATCCTGTCGATTTCGTATTCGATGTTTATTGCTTTCATTCAGTCCATCCTTTCGGAACGTATTGTAACGATGCAGTAAAAATTGGAAGCATTGGATTTGTAAACAAAAAAATACCGGGTACTTGGTTTCGACTCCAAAGTACCCGGATAAACAAGTTCTGAATTAGACGGAGATTACTTCGACTACTTCAGGGATTTCTTCTTTGATAACGCGTTCGATACCGGCTTTGAGAGTGATCGTAGCCATAGGACAGCTACCGCAAGCGCCTTTTAGCCTTACTTCGATTACGTTGTCTTCACGAATATTGATGAGCTCGACATCTCCACCATCAGCTTGGATGGCAGGACGAATCTTACCCAGCATTTCTTCTACTTTTGCACGATCTATCATCGTTTCTCCTTAGTTTGATGCCAGATCAACCGCCAGAGTCTTGCCATCAGGATATATGAGATTGAGCATATTACCATCCATAGTAGCTACTTTGTGGCTATTATCGCCATCATTCAGATACCAGGAAGAAGAAGCTGTATCATACATAATCTCGACGGATCTACCGGCATCGGGTCCGACAATCTCTTTGATCTCTACTTTATTTTGGCTAATCTTGACCTCATAGGTCTTACCATCGGCTTCGACGGTTCTGATCGTTTGCTGGCCATCAGCCATGGCAAGAGGATTTGAACCAGTCCAAAACTCGATTGTATTCAGTACTACCACATCAATCCAGACAGTGGCAGGGTACACGGGGACAAAGTTCAAAATCCAAAACACTACGTTAACCGTTAGTTTGCTACCCAAAGATCCGTTCCATTGCCAGACCTTCTTGGTTAAAGACATATTGCCATAACAACCGAACATGCTTACCATCAACAAGATGGAAACCATAATAATTGCAAGTGGTTTGATCATCTTTTTCATCGTACTTCTCCTAACCATTATTACTCACAATCTAATCGGCAGTATGTTTTGTGTCAAGCCCGATGTTTTTGGTCGTCAGATAATAAAATGCTGGGATAACTACAAGGGTCAAAAACGAGGAGACGATAAGCCCCCCGATACTGACGATACCCATGGATTGGCGGAATTCTTTACCGGCAGAGCCTATTCCCATAGCCATAGGCATCATACCGAGAACAATCGCCAGGGTGGACATTATAATCGGCTTCAGCTTTGCCTTTCCTGCTTCGATCAGGGCATCATGAGGACTGAGTCCTTCCCGCCTTTTCATATTCACATAATCCAGGATCAGAATAGCATTGTTCACCACAATACCGACCAGCATAATCATTGCCATCATCGAGAAGATATTGATCGAGAATCCAGTGATAAACAAGGCAACAAACACACCTATCAAAGCCAGAGGTACAGTAGCCATAATCAATAGAGGCTGGGAAAAGCTCTCCAGGATTGCAGCCAGCAACATGTATGTCAATAGCACTGCCAGGATAAATGTCCGGAGCATATCAATCAGCGTTTCCTGAAGCATTTGAGCGTCTCCAGCCCAGGTAATTCTATACCCAATGGGAAGCTCTTGACCCTCCAAGGCTGCTTTGATTTGGGAAGTGACATCTCCCAGATTTGATCCGGGAGCTACTCCTGCAGTAAACTGGATAGATTTGAACCGATCGCGGTGTGTGACGCGGTTTACACCTTCGGCAAAGTCTATGTCTGCCAATTGGGAGAGGGTATACGTATTACCGTGAACCACGACGGTAAGATTTTTGATTTTATCGGGAGAATCGACAGATTCTTTGTCCAGACTTACTTTGATCTCGTATTCATTTCCTGCTTCGCGGAAGTTCGTAGTTACCATGCCTTCCACAGCGGTTCTGAGCGCAAGAGCCAATTCATAAACTGAGGCACCTACTTCGGACATTTTGACCCGGTTTGGATAAATGGTAAGCTCAGGCCTTCCAGTTCTGGTACTGGTATCAAGATTTATCAATCCAGGGATATCTTTGATTTTGTCCAGAACCTGGGGTTTGAGATTCTCCAATATCTGAGTATCCTGACCCTGCAGGAAAAACTCGATCGGAGCATCGGCACCACCAAATCCTTCTTGTAAGCTTACCTTGATCTTGGCATTGGGGATGTCTGCCAATTCTTTGATCAGGATTGCCACCATCTGAGGTGTGGTGCGCTTTCTCTCTTTACGGTCAAAAAGCTGGACTCCTGCTGTAGCGAGGTTTGTAGCTTTGTCTATCTGTCCCGATGAACCAATGCTGGTGACGACATGCTCGATCTCTTCAAACTTTTGCAATCTATCGTTGATTTCTGTCATGATAGCAGTAGTCTGCTCGAGGTTATAGCCTTGGGGGAGTTCTACGCTAACCGTTATGTTACCTTGATCCATAGTTGGCATCAGTTCCGTTCCCAAGCCTGGAACGAGGGCAAATGAGAAGATCATGACGCCAAGAGCTCCCAAGAGCAAGAATGCGCTCCTCCGCTTGGAGAGCAGAACTCCACGGAGAAATCTGGTATAAAATCCGCTGAATCGCTCGAACGAATTGTTAAACAACCTGGCAAAACCACTCTCTCTCCGCTTTTCTGGCAAGATGCGTGATGCCAGCATCGGAGTAATCGTAAACGAAGTAATCAGCGAAAATATAGTAGCATAAGTAACCGTGAGACCAAATTCCTTGAAGAATTGACCGATCATGGATGTCATCGAAGCAATAGGCAAAAACACCACAATGTTGGTGAGTGTAGATGCGATTACTGCTACTGCGATTTCGGAGCTACCTTTGTCTGCTGCTTCGATCCTGTTATTGCCCATATCCTTGTGGCGGAAGATGTTTTCGATCACGACCACAGAGTTTGTCACCAAAACTCCCACAGACGTCGATATTCCCATCAAAGTCATGACATTGATGGTAAACCCACTCATCTTTAGGAAGACGAAGGTAGAGACGATGGAGACAGGCATAGATAGCGCTACGATCAAAGTCGAACGCAGGTCTTGCAGGAAGACCAAAAGAATCAGTCCGGTGAGGAGTATTCCCAAGAGTATGTTCGTCAATGTATCGGATACCGTAGCCTTCGTGAAATCGCTATCATCACGGATAATGCGCAGGCTGACACCTGTAGGCAGTTCTTTTTGGATTTCAGGAAGATCCCGATTCACTTGTTTGGCAATATTGACCACGTTTCCATCGGACGTTTTTGTAAGTGACAGACGGATTACATTCGTATCCCGCGCTTTGGTCGGTACATTCAGGTAAATGGCGCGTTCGCGGACTTCTGCGGTACCATCTGTTACATCAGCAAGATGCTGGAGTTTCTTGGGTCCAAAAGCAGTGGGAATCATGGTGTCTTTGATTTCGTTGATATCCAGGAATTCACCTTTAAAACGAACTGAATATTCCTGGGTTCCACGGCTAAAGTTTCCTACAGGCATATCAAGATTTTGGGCTGCCAATATCTGGTTCAGCTGCATCATCGCGATCTTGTTTTCAAATATTGCCCGATCTGTTAGTCTGACGGAGATCTCTCGTTTGTCGCCTCCAGTCAAATCAACCCGTGCTACACCCTCGATCTGGGAGAACCGCTCTTTTAGCTTTGTGTCGGCAATTTCGTACAAAGCTTTGCCATCAAGACTGCCGGATAGCACAATTTCCATAAACGGAAAGGCTCCGATATCCACTTTCTGAACGCTTGGTTTCTCCACATCCGCAGGAAGATCACGCATGATTGCATCTACTTTGTCCTTGATCTCCTGGCTGGCTATATCGACGTTTTTGCCCATATTGAATTTGACTACGACGACGCTTACGTTGTCCATGGAGTAGGATTGGATATAGTCAATCTCTCCCACGGTAGCAATCGATTCCTCTATTTTTTGGGAAACCTGGGTTTCGACCTCGTTTGGTCCTGCGCCAGGGTAAACCGTCTGAATCGTAACGTATGGGATCTTGATATCCGGCATAAAGTTTAGGGGCATATCAATATACCCCAGAATACCAAATACGATAAATACCAATATCCCCATTGTCACCATTACTGGTTTTTGGATTGATAATTTGGCTAAAAACATGTTGCCTCTTATTCTATTACAAGGAGTTGAACATTTTCTGTTAACAGGTTTAATCCTGCTGTGATCAGTAGATCACCGGGATTGAGTCCAGAGATTATCTCGTATTCCAATTGGTTGTCCATACCAAGTACGACAGCGCGCTTCACTGCTTTGTTATCGACATTGACCCATACATAGTGTCCGCCATTCTCGTTCCCGAGATATTGCCGCTCCACGATGATCGTATTGGCTTTCTGAGTAACCATCAGGTTTACTTCAGCAGTAATACCCGGCGCAAATTTACGGTTTGTATTGGCAAACTCTGCCTCTACCCTAAATGCTTTGTTGTTTGGATCCAAAGCCATTGATATCTGGGTAACACGACCCGTGAGAACCTCATCATTCCATTTGGCTGTGGCAGGCGTCCCGATTTTGACCAGTTTGATATCGGATTCGGGAATCCACAGGATCGTCTTGAACCTGCTGGTATTGGCTACGGTAAAGAGATCACCACCGGGGAATACGTGATCCGCAGGATTCACCATGATATTGGTGATAATACCATCAATAGGCGCAGAGACCTGGATCATCTTTTTGGACGTCTCCAGATTTGCCCGGGAAACTTTATACTGCGTTTCGACGTTATCAAGATCCTGGCGCGAGACAGCTCCCTGGGCATGAAGCCTCTGCATTCTCTCATAAACCAGCTTTATACTGTTGTATGCCGTTGTAGCCTGTTCATACTGGGCTGCAGGTGTGTTTTCCGGAAAAGTGACGATCACCTGGTTTTTCTGTACCCTGTCCCCAATCCTGGCTTTGATCGAGACGATAATATCGCCGACCATGGCTTTGGCGGTTGATTCCTCGATACCGCTCAGGACGGCATTATAGCTCAGTTGCTGGTTAAACGTAGAAGGATTTATCTCCTTCTGGCGAACCGGGATGCCCTGTTCTGCCTGTATTTGCTCTATGTTTTTGCTTTCTTCAGTTTTCTTTCCGCATGCACCCAGAAGTAGTGCTATGCATATGGCAGGAACTAGTAATTTCCTCATTATAACTCCCTTACAATCTATATCCAATGGATTTTTTTAGGCTGATATCTGCTGCGATCAGTTCGTAAACAGATTGATAATATTGTAGTTTGACGGCATTGAGCATCACTTGCGAATCGAATACTTCCAGCTGGATACCCACCTGGTTTTCGTATCTCAAGAGCGACATTGCCAATGCTCTTTCTGCCAGGCTGATGTTTTTGCGCTGGACTTCCAGATTCTCTTTGGCACTTTGCCATCTTTGATGATCTTGCTTGATCTGAAGCTCGATCATGTCCTGTGTATTTGCCTGCAAAAGCTTTGCTGAAGTGTAATCATGCCTGGCATAAGCTCTTTTTGCCGTATTTGAAAACCCCGAAAAGATCGGAATCTGAAATCCGATCCCAACTGTGTATTGAGTGCCGAAGTCTTTTGACTGGATAGAATACTCGTCCGCTGCAGTAAAAACAGAATAATCCGCCATCAATGCCACATTTGGCAGATAGTTCCCTTTCTCGGCATTGTAACGGATCTGCATGATTTCTGTATTTATATCTGCCAGATTGAGCTCTATCCTGTTCTTCAATCCCTGGTTGATAGCTTCTTCCATTTCGATTACGAAAGCTTCCGGGAGATCAAAACTCCCCTCCGGTATCAAATCCGAATCCTCTGCACTCAAATGCTTGCGGAATGCTGCCAGAACCAGCTCATACTGGTTTTTTGCCTGAAGCACCTGTGGCTTTAGCTTTGCTACCTCGAGCTCTGCCCGCAACATATCAAATTCGGACACCTGCCCTTCCTGATTCAATAGCTCCACTCTGTTATAATGGCGCAGTGCTATATCAAGCGCTTCTTGCTGAACTTGATACAGCTTTTCGAGCAAGAGACACTGGTAAAACATCTCGGTGGTCTGGACGACAAGATCCTGCTCGATCAATTTGTATCGTTGCTTTTGGATGGATCGATATCGATCGACGGCTTTGATCCCATTGATCAGTTTTCCACCCAGAAAGAGCACTTGCTCAAACTTTAGCTGCATCGCCAGAGAGCCTTCCTTTTGGGTTTTGGATGGAATCATGGAATTGACTACACTTCCCAAAACATCACTCAGGTAGTTGTCGTTGTCTGTGGCTTGATCATCAAGCCCACCACTAAAGTCAACTGCTGACGGAAGCGCAGAATCCGGCAAATTTGTGGTTTTGAGCTGGTAGGCACCTTGCAAATTCAATTGGGGTAAAAGATTTCCCCGCACATCACGGTAGGTGTTGTCTGCTTTGTAAATCTCTTCTGATGCCATCAGGAGAGTCTTGTTGTTTGATTTTGCCATATCGATACTCTGTTGCAGACTGATTCCCGGTAGGCAGAGCACCATAATAGCAAGGCTCGCTAGTATCAATATTTTCTTCACATTAACCTCGTTTGATTATCCCATAAAGTATGATCTGAATGATCCACTCGTGGTCTCGTATGATCTTTTGAATCAATTTCTCCTTGTCCACAATCTCCAGATTGTCATCACCAATCAAAAACCAGTCGTTGATGATATCCATATAACGATCGTAAGGCAAAGATTCGGACAGCAAATTCTGAGCTATACCAAAATCCAATATTTCTTTGAGAATCCCCTTTAGTCTTTCTTTGTTTTCATTTCGGAACGATTCGATTTTCCTCATGTGTTGCACTGGCAGGTTTCGTAATACCTCTGCCAGAATCATTACATTGTCCTTCATCAGCCTTACGGGAGTTTGTAGATAAACCTTGAATTTTTCCTCAAAAGTTTCAGCCGCATCGACCAAATCCCGTAGCTGGTCAAAGAACTCGTCCATAAACACTTTCACTACTTCTACAAAGATTTCTTCCTTGCTGCTAAAGTAGTAGTACACTGATCCCTTGCCCATCGAAGCAGCTTTGGCAATGTCCTTCATGGACGTCTTGCTGAAGCCAAATCTCCGAAACAGGCCGGAGGCAGCCCTTAGTATCTCGTATTTTTTATCCCAAGTATCGGACATCGTTACCTCGTCAATAAAATTTTTACAAATTAATCAAAATAAGACGCATACCTTACGTGGACTATTTGACCATTTTACCGGAACGGTCGAATCGTCAAGAGAAATCTTTCAAATATTCGGTTTTCCTCATGCCAAACTACGCACCGTTCACCGTTCACCGTTCACCGTTCACCGTTCACCGTTCACCGTTCACTGTTCACCATACACCACACATTCTACATTCTACATTCTGACTCTGTCGA
>CAZWIS010000058.1:0-11725 GCA_964634275.1 uncultured Candidatus Cloacimonadota bacterium
CGTAGGATTCCGATCCTACAGGTATTCGCTAATGTGCAAATACCTCAAATTACTTTTGGTTCCCAAGGCATATATGAAAATCCCCCAGCCTATGGAGCTGGGGGATTGCAATATTGTTATACGCAGAATTACAAGCTGTAATACAAGACCATTTCATGTGGATGAGGCCGGTTGTTCACAGCTTCGTGTTCTGCAAGCTTCATCTTGATATGGGATTGGATCAGTTCTTCATTGAAGACGTCGCCTGCAAGCAGAAACTCGTGATCTTCCTGGAGCGCGAGCATCGCTTCCTTCAGGTTTGCGGGGATAGAAGCAAGCTCTGCTTTCTTCTCTTCTGACCAGGCAAAAACGTTATCGTCGTAAGGACCGAGCTTGTGTTCAGTAGGATTGATCTTGTTTTTGATTCCGTCCAAACCAGCCATCAGCAAGGCACTCATTGCCAGATATGGATTGCAGGTGGCATCACCGGTTCTGAACTCGAACCGCTTGGTCTCTTCGGTATTGCCATACTTCGGAATACGGATGGCTGCGCTTCTATTTGCCAGCCCATAGAATAGCTTGACCGGAGCTTCGAATCCGGGAAGTAATCTTTTGTATGAGTTTGTGCTCGGATTGGTGAATGCTACAATGGCTTTTCCATGTTTTAAGATCCCACCGATGAACCAGATAGCCTCGTCAGAAAGATCGGCATAGCCACCTTTTTTGTAAAAGATGTTTCTGTTGTCATTGAGCAACATCATGTGAAAGTGCATTCCATTTCCGGCCTGGTTGTATATTGGTTTTGGCATGAAAGTAGCTGTCAGACCGTTCTCAAGAGCAGTCCTGCGGATGATATCCTTCATAACCATCACGTCGTCACATATTTTTGGAAATGCGAGCAGTTCAGTTTCAATTTCCTGTTGGGAAGAAAGTCCTACCTCGTGGTGATGATACCGGACTTTGATGCCGAATTCTTCCATTGTATCGACCATGTCCTGTCGGATTTCATAGTAGCGATCAAAAGGAGTATCCATGTGATAGCCTTTGACATCCTGTTGTGATACACCATCAATGTCATCAAAATCCATCGGGAGGCAATCCTTACATTCAGCGGAAGAGAAAGTGAAACCTGCTGAATACCGATCCGAATTGTATTCCGAAGTATCAAACAGATGATACTCCAATTCCGGGATCCAAAGAGAATTATCAGCAATTCCTGTGGAAAGCAAGTAATCATGTGCCCGCTTAGCAACGCTGCGAGGATCCTTTTTGATCCCGATCCTGGTGGCTGCATCACAGATGGAACAAATCAACCTGAGAGTAGCGGTCTCGTAAAACGGATCGATTGATGCAGTCGTTAGATCTGGCATCAGAACCATATCGCCGGATTCAACGGAACTCATTCCAGGTATGCTACTGCCGTCAAAAGGGACACCATGTTCAAGGACAAAGTCCAATCTACGGGCTGGGAAAGTGATATGATACCACTTGCCATCCAAACCACAATACTTGAGATCGATTGCTCTGATCTCGTTTTCAACAATCATGTTCAGAATGTTTTCTTTGCTCATGACTTTCTCCATTTTTATTACTCGACACATCCCGTATTTGTATTATCATTAAAGCTGGAGCAAGCTTACTTGACGCCAGCATAGACCGATATAGCCATCACGTATAAGGGGACAGGAAACACATGCAAGTTTTTAGCCAATCCCCAGTAAACTCATAAAAAACGTAACCGGATGGATGATGATTCTGCCGATCAGGTTTAGCTTTAATAAATTGGACACAATAATGACGGCAAAGAGGATTATCATCCCTTTTCGTTCTTGCATCGTCCACTTGTAATAAGCATCGTCGGTCAAAAACATCCCGATAACCTTTGATCCATCCAACGGAGGAAAAGGAATCAGATTAAAAAAGGCCAGAATCAGGTTGAAAAACACGACATAGAAGCTGATGTACTTTATTATTGCACCTGGTACAAGATGATACACCAAGGCAAAAAAGACAGCTACCAGTATGTTTGCAATCGGTCCTGCCAGTGCGGTTAAACCTGCATCCCGCTTGTAATTCTGAAAGTTGTAGGGATTGAAAGGTACCGGCTTGGCGTATCCATAGATAAACCCGGCTGTCATATACAGCAAAAGTGGCAGGATTACTGTACCAAACCAATCTATATGCACCATCGGGTTCAGGCTCAGCCTACCGCTCCTTTTGGCAGAATCATCTCCCAAAAGGTTTGCTGTAAAGGCATGACTGTATTCGTGTAGAATGATCGAGTAAAAGATCAAGGCTACGATTGCAGCGTTCATGCCAAAGCGGATGAGGCTAATGGTAAAATCTGTCATTAGTATATTCCTTTGGGTCTGAGAGCAGGTATTTTGATGCCAGTGCTGGACTTCATATCCTGCTCAGTTTAGCCATCAGTCCTTAGCATATAGAACTTCCTTTTACCTACTCTTAATACAGAGTTATCAGTAATCTGGATGATGGCGTCAATATTTGTAATTTTGTCGTTGTCTATAGAAACAGCACTTTGCTGGATCATCCGTTTTGCTTCAGAATTTGAGGTGCATGCGCCAGTTTCTCCGATCAGTTTGATGATGGAAATGGGATTCTCACTCACAAAGTGTACAGGCAGGTCATCTGGAATCTCTTTCTTTGAAAATACCTTTTCAAAAGCTTCCTGAGCTCCGAGAGATGCCTCTTCTCCATGATACAGCTTCACGATCTCCCGTCCCAATCTCTTCTTGTGAAGCATGGGATTAGCTCCTGACAGGAGGTCTTGCCTTATCTGCTCAATTTCGTCTGGATCGAGCTTTGTGGCATAATTGAAGTAGTTTAATATCAGGGAATCTGGAATAGACATTACCTTACCAAACTTGTCGTTGGGTGAATCAAAGACAGCGATGTAATTGTTCATTGATTTACTCATTTTATTGATGCCGTCTGTACCCATCAGAATCGGTGATAAGATAGCTATCTGTTGTTCCTGTCCAAAATAGCGCTGCATATCCCTACCGGCAAGAATATTAAACTTTTGCTCCGTGGCACCAAGCTCAATATCAGCCTCAATTGCTACAGAATCATATCCTTGGAGAATAGGATACATGATTTCGTGCATTCCAAGGGGCATACCCTGCTCATATCGATTACGGAATGTATCATGTGCCAGAAACTGAGCCAAAGTAAACTTACCCATCAGTTTGATCACATCCCCCATTCCCATGTTTCCAAACCATTCCGTCTGGTATCTTAGCTCTGTTTTATCTGGATCAAGCACACTAAAGAGCTGTTCCATATACTTTTCACTATTGATCAGGATTTGTTCTTTGGTAAGCGGAGGACGTGAATCATCCCGCCCTGTAGGATCTCCGATCTGAGCAGTAAAATCACCGATAATAATAACGCCGGTATGACCCAAGTCCTGAAATTCTCTCATTTTGCGAATGGGTACAAGGTGTCCGATATGGACGTCATAACCGGTTGGATCAATGCCATACTTAACCCGTAAGGGCTTTCCAGTCTTGTGAGACTTTTGGATCTTCTTTATCAGTTCCTCTTCAGGAATAATCTCATCCACACCTTTGCGGATGATTTTGAGTTCTTGGTCGATGTTCATAGTCATTTTCCCATCATAATATTCGCAAAATCAAAGCTAAACACTCAGTTTATCTGTCAAGCATTACATCCCAGATTATGTCACAAACACCGTCTCAACGAGGAAACGGTGTTCGTGGCATATAGAATTATCGAGAGAAGTATTTATTGTAGATAGTTCAGTATTTTATTGGCTTTTTCGATGAAACTCTTGAGTTCCTTGCCACTGAATGGCTTCTGCTCCAGAAGTGATAAATCGTGGATATAAGAGCACAAGGTTTTGACTTCATCAGTCTTCCCTTCTGCATCAAGCACCAGTAGTCTTTTGATAACCGGATTTTCCTGATTTACTACCAGAGAGTGGTGCTTTAGCATATCAGAGGATTCCCTTCTCATTGCCATGTCCATATCGTGCCAGCGGCGCATGTACTCACTGAATACGATCATCGATGGTATTTCGGGTGTTTTCAGGCTTTTGACTTCTACTTTCAGCTCGGTATAGACATGATCCATCAGATCTTTCAGCGCTTGTTCACCAAGTTCTGTACGTACATTCTGAGGCACTTCATAAGGTTTGATGATTGTCTGTTCTTCCTTTTGGATCTGGTATGGAGCCAGGATAGTGGCAGCTTGAGGATGTTTCTTGATAAACTCCGCGAAGCTCTCTTTACTGAAGGAAGCCTCAATGTTTTGATACAGAGCTCGGTAGAATATCTCCTTTAGTTTGTCAGATTCGGTACGGTTGTTCAGGTCCACAATATCAGTCTTGTCATTATTTACCAGTAGATCGTTAAGCTCGGAATCGATGCGCATGAATTCGATCTTTTCCAGTTTACTTTCCAATCTTTGATACAGATGCGTATCAAGAGGGGAGTTTTGGAAGATGACCTCAATTCCCTGTTCTTTCATCATATTCAAATAACTGACCTGTGTATCCTCGGAAGAAGCATACCAAACCTTTGTCTTACCTTCAGTTTCAGGATTTCTGGATTTGTATTCTTCGATCGTGACATAATCCCCAGAGGCGGATTTGAATACAACGATGTCTTTGAGAGCATCAAAGAACTCATCATCTTTGAGCAAGCCATACTTGATCAGGGTATGGATATCTTCCCAGTATTCCTCGTACTTCTTACGATCTTCTTTGAATGTCTCGGCAAAGTGATCTCCCACCTTTTTGACTATGTACTTGGTAATCTTCTGGACTTGCTTGTCGTTTTGCAAGAAACTACGGGATACATTCAGAGGAATATCAGGAATATCAATACCACCTTTTAGCAGGAGTAGAAATTCGGGGATCAAATCTTCCAGATTGTCCGCAACAAACACGTTGTTGCAGAACAGCTTTACTTCGCCTTTGAAAAAGTCCGGTTCGTTTCTCAGCTTAGGAAAGTATAGGATACCTTTGAGATTAAATGGATAATCCACATTGAGATGAATCCAAAACACCGGCTCCATCCAATCATGAAACATCTGTTTGTAAAACTCTATGTATTCCTCGCGGGTTACATCCTTTGGTTTTCGGTTCCAGAGGGCTTCCTTTTGATTTATCTCTTTTCCCTCAAACAAAATAGGATAAGGCATGAAATTGCAGTAGCGTTCCAGTATCTCGCGGATTTTGGCTTCTTCTGTGTAATCGGATGATTCTTCATTGAAGTGAAGAGTAATCGTTGTTCCTACTTCCTTGCGCTTTCCCTTTGCCATGCTGTAATCGGTAGTGCCATCACATTCCCAAAAAGCGGGAACAGCTCCTTCCTCAAAGGACAAAGAATCGATAGTAACCTTTTCTGAAACCATGAATGAAGAGTAAAATCCCAGACCAAAGTGACCGATGATATTGGCTTGAACATCCTTGAACTTGTTTATGAATTCCTCAGCCCCGGAAAATGCGATCTGATTGATATATTTCTTTATTTCATCAGATGTCATACCGATTCCACTATCGATCACTTGCAAAGTCTTTGCTTTCTTATCCAGTTTGATCTCGATCTTCATGTCTTCGGTTTTGAAGTTTTCGTCTGCATATTTGCGCTTGTTTATGGCATCGACCGCATTGGATACCAGTTCTCTCAGAAATATGTCGTGCTGGGAGTATAGCCACTTCTTGATTATCGGAAAAATATTCTCAGTATGAATCGAGAGACTTCCTTTTTCCATCTTCTTTTCTGCCATGATATTCTCCTTGTATTCTTTACAATTATTTCATCTATCTGGATCAAATAATAAGCAGCATAGCAAAGTTGTCAAGCGGAATATTAGCAGACTTCTTGTTGGATTGCTAAATTAGCGATTCGATTGTTGCGGTTTTTCACTGAACTAAAATCAATTGAGATGATGTAACCAACAGAATATGAGTAATTGATCACATATAAGGAACACTTTTTGCTTTACGCATAGTAAAACGCTTTACTGAGATGAGGATTAACCATGAAAAAACATCTACTCGTCATTATAATGGTTTTAACATCGCTATTGTATGCTGCACAAGTTAGCAATACTGGTGTTGCCAGGCCGTATTCTATCAGTTCCAGAAATGCTGACAGGATGAATCTAAGATTTGTTTTACCAGAATTTGAGGTAAAATCTGAAAATCACTTTGGAACCAGTTTCCAGAAAATACACGTATCCGGAGCCGAATTCCTGGCTGAGGAAGGAATGCCGGAACTGCCGATTTTTACTACGACCATAGCTATACCTCATAGTGGAGGCGTAAATGTGGAAGTAACCAGAAAAACCAGCCATAGCCTCCCGGGGATTGTTCCTTACCCAGTGCAGGCAGGTATCGAGACCGATACCCCCAAATCACTTCAGTATAATACTTCCTTGTACAATGGTTCTACTTTGTACCCAGCGACGCTCATAAATCACGGAGAACCCGCTATTATCAGGGATTTTCGAGTAATTACAATCGAGATCACTCCTTTTGTATGGGACGCTCAAACTCAGGAACTGACTGTCAATACTGAAATAGATTTTGAGATCCATTATACTTCAGAGCCATCGATAAACGAACTGCCAATGGAACCAGTATCTATCTCTGGAAGCTTTGCAAAAATATACGAATCGACTATATTGAACTTTGATGATTACCGCAACCTTATTGAGGCAAATATTCCTCCCAGGTATTTGGTGATTTACGGAAACAATTCTGATCCTACATACCTCGGCAAAATAGACGAGTACGTGTTTTGGAAAAGGCAAAAGGGAGCTGATGTTACCGCTGTCAGCACGGCTGTGACAGGAACTTCAAACACTCAAATCAAAACATACATCCAAGGCTTGTACAACAACCCAGTTACCAGACCAGATTTTATAATCCTGATCGGTGACACAATGGGTACCTATGCAATCCCGACCCATACCTTGGGATCCTTTCCTGGAGACTATCCATACACTCATCTTGCCGGCAATGATATGCTGGGCGATTGCTTCATTGGCAGAATCTCCATTGAAAGTCTGACTCATCTCGATACCATCCTTGCCAAAGGATACGCTTACGAAAAGAACATCAATATTTCGACTGCTGATTGGCTGAACAGAATGTTGCTGGTGGGAGACTGGTCCCCATCAGGTATTTCCTGTATGTATATCAGCAAATATATGAAAGAGATATCTTCATATGTCAATCCTGAATACACATATACCGAGCTTTACGGATCTGATCCATCACCGACGGCTATGAATGCTGCGATGAATCAAGGTGTCGGATTTTTTAATTATCGTGGTTGGTTAGGGATGAGCGGCTGGAGCCCCAACGAATCCAGCATGTTTAATGGCAATAGATTACCCCACTCAATAATCATCACTTGCGGAACCGGTAATTTTAATAGCAGCACACCCGGAACGACAGAAGAATTCATCCGTCTTGGTACAGCAGCATCTCCAAAGGGAGCCGTGACTTCAATCGGTATGGCAACATCAAGCACACATACATCGTTTAATAACACCCTGAATGGTGGAATAATCAACGGTATTTTCACCCATGGAATGCGTACCATGGGTGAGGCATTGCTAAATGGTAAACTTTATTTACATCAGATATACGGGGTATCATCACCATCAAATGCCCAAAACTTTGCCATGATGGGCAATCTGATGGGAGATCCTACATTGGAAGTTTTCGTCGGTATCCCTGGTGAGTTTACTATGCAAACGGATACATCCATACCCGTAGGATTGATCTTGAAGGATGTAGCGATTTCTCATCTTGGACAGCCAGTAGAAGGAGCTTCTGTTACTGTTTCTCAGGGCACAACGATTATCTCACGTGGATACACCGATGTAGAAGGAAATGTCATTCTGATCCTGCCCGAAAACATCTCTGTAGGAGAAGCAGTTATCACCGTCTCAAAACATAATTTCAAACCACTTCAACAGACTATTATCGTGGAAAACTCCGGTACACTTGTACCTGGGCCTATCGTACTGGACGATGATAACAATCCTCCTTCCAGCGGCAACGCAAACGGTATTGCCAATAACGGAGAAACTCTTGAACTGATGTTTGGATTGCGTAATACCGGAACGGATACCATATCTGGAATCAGTGGTTATATTACCACCGATAGCGAGTATGTGACGTTTTATGATGCCTCCGTAGCTTATCCTGATACTCCTGGTGGCGAATTGAGCTTTAACCTTAGCTCCATCGTAATGCATATCGCTCCCGAATGTCCACACGAAACGATGATCAGGCTTCATATTATTCTGACAGATAGTTCTGGCAATGAATACGATATTTCCGAGTTTATTCAGGTCGAAAGTCCCAATCTGGCTTTTCAATCATACCAGATCATAGATGGAGGAAACCAGGCTTTGGATCCAGGAGAATCCTCTCCATTCAGTATTACGATTCAAAACAATGGTACTGCAATGGCTTATGATCTATATGGCCGGCTTTATAGCCATAACGGCCTCGTCAGTGTAACAGATTACCTCGGCTACTTTGGTGATGTGGCAGTTGGAGGTTTGGGTGCTACAACTGCAGATAATTTTATCCTGACAGCAAGGCCTGAAATGTTGCCCGGAATGCTGATTCCGATGAGTTTGAGGTTGTTCAACAGCGACGGATTTGAGCAGATAATTGAGTTCACATTAACGGTTGGAGTCGTCACAGTCCACGATCCATTGGGTCCTTGCACCTATGGCTATGTAATCTATGATGACAATGATCTTGGATATCCTCTGGTCCCAGTTTATAGCTGGATTGGCATAGCCCCCGCAGAAGGTGGACAAGGGACAGCATTGGCAATCTCCGATATATATAACTCCGGAAACGAAGGAGATCAGGTAGGTGCACAGTCTTTGGCAGTGGTCAATCTACCTTTCCCATTCCAGTTTTACGGTCGAATTTACGAACAAATTACCGTTTGTTCCAACGGATTCATTGCTTTGGGAGTTTCAGAAAATGCGGAGTTCCGCAATTTCAGGCTTCCGGGTGCAATGGGACCAAACCCCATGATCGCAGCATTTTGGGATGACCTTGCTACTCATCCGGGTAGCGGTATATATACCTGGTTTGACAGAGGAAACAATGCCTTCATCATCGAATGGTACAATATGAAAAATGGTTATAATGGATCCTCAGAAGAAACATTCCAGATCATATTATACGACCAATCTGTGTATTCCACTTCGTTGGGTGATGGTCCGATCAAAATCCAATACAAAGTCTTTAATAATGTGAATGTTCAATCCGGAAACAAACACGGTAACTTCAGCACTATTGGTATTGTTGACCATACTGGACTTGTAGGTCTGGAGTACACATTTAACAACCAGTATCCTACAGCTGCATCTCCCTTGGGACATGAAAGAGCGATTTACATTACAAACATTCCTGTGTACCATGAGGTGGCAAATCTGATAATTCAAAATACCTATGTAACTGATTCTAACGGTAACAACATTTTGGAACCGGGTGAAACTGTCGAACTCGGAGTACAGCTGACAAACAGCGGAAACCTCCTGGCTACCAATATCCAGGCTGTGCTCTCTTCAAACGATCCGCATATCACTTTTGTGAATAGCAGCTCGGAATACTTTCCCATGGCAGGTGATGCTTCCGGATTCAACCGTACTCCATTCGTCTTCTCTGTCTCGCCAACGGCACCAAATGGTCATGTACTCAATTTCGTCCTTGCTATCACAGCCGGTGATCTGAGCTGGGATAGAAACTTCAGCATCAGGATCGATGCCTCTGATCTGCAGTATCACTCCTTCTACATTAGTGATTACGATACCAATTTTAACGGTATAGTTGATTCTGGTGAGACTGTAAAGCTTGTAGTAAACCTAAAGAATGCATCCGACGTTCATTCACGTTTCGTAAACGGAACTCTCAGCACAAACAATCCCTTTGTAAATATCCTCAATCCGTTTGTTGTGATCGATAACATCGCACCAAATGCAATAATGCAGGTTGTACATGAGGTAACCTTTGAAAATGGAATCACACCGAATTCCTTTGTAGCATTCCAGTATGAGGCGTCCCTATCTAATGGAAGCCCAATTACTCAGCAGATAAACGTCCCTTATGCCATGCCGGGATATTTTTATGATCTGGAACTTGACAATGGAAATTTTGTAGTAGAAACTGGATGGGAATGGGGAACACCGTCGCAGGTAACACCGTATTCCGGAACAAAAGTATGGAGTACAGGTTTGAGTGGTAATTATCCCAGCTATGTAGAGTTTAATCTTTACTCTCCAAACTATACTCTTACTGAGGAACCAGTACTGCGGTTTATGCACTATTATGGTACTGAAGCTGGTTTTGATGGTGCAAATGTCAGCATCTCTACCGATAATGGAAATAGCTGGATTATTCTTGCTCCTACAACCGGTTATGCACATGGTTCTTTGCCTGCCCTCAACGGTGAACCCGGGTTTTCCGGTACCAGCGCCGGATGGGTCGAAGCAGTGTTCAATCTTCAGCAGTTTGCCGGTTCAGAAGCTCTTTTCCGTTTCAAATTTGGTAGTGACGGACAGAATAACGGTATCGGCTGGTTTATTGACAATATCGATGTTTCCGGCATTTCCAAAAAAGTAGGATTTATGCATGGAGTAGTAATACCTACCTCGGGATATGATCCAAAAGGAGCATACATCATTACTCATAATGGCTTCAGTACTACACCACATGATGATGGAAGCTATCGCCTCTATCTGAAAAATGGCATGTACAGCTCCAGTGCTTATATGGAGAATCACAAATCATCATATTATAGCAATGTACCGATCACCCCCAGTGCATTGCTCTACGCAGCCGATTTTACACTGATTCATCTGCCGGTTCCTACTGAAGTATCATTTAGTGTGAACAACGACAGCGGTCTATTTCTTTTGGGTTGGGCAGAACCCTACGATGCGGTTTTACCAGTCAATGCCTATAGGGTATATCGCAAATTTGATTCCGGCCCCTACGAAATGGTATCAGAGACGGTCAACATGGCATATTCCGAAATTCTGTCTTTGGAAGGGAATTACGAGTTTTATGTCGCTGTCAATTACCTGAATTCGATCGGAACTCCGAGCGAAGTAGTATCGTTCTACTATCCTTACGTAAGCACCGATGATAACAACCTGACCCCTGTGTTGGTAACAAACCTCAGGGCAAACTTCCCGAATCCATTCAACCCAACCACGACAATCGCCTATGATCTTTCGAAGGCTGGAAAAGTTCAGCTCCGTATTTACAATGTAAAGGGTCAATTGGTAAAGTCTTTGTACAATGGAAACCAGACTGCGGGAAGACATAGCATAATCTGGAACGGTAGGGACGAAACAAACCGACCGGTAGCATCCGGAGTGTATTTCTACAGATTGGAAACTACGAATTATACCAGCACACGGAAAATGCTGTTGATGAAATAGCATCATCTGATATATAAAATAATGAAAAGGACGGATATCAGTATCCGTCCTTTTCTGTATCTACAGGTAACAATATGTATTGAAGCCGCACTTCAGCATGTCAACATGTGTTAAGAACATAGTCAATGTCAACTTATCATGTAGGTGTCAACCAAGTAGTCAAGCGTATATCAAGCCTATATCAAGCCTATATCAAGTGTATTCACGAATACACTTGATATGGGTGAGATACAGGCTAAGTATGGTTTATGGTAGCGGAGGATTCCGA
>CAZWIS010000059.1:0-11642 GCA_964634275.1 uncultured Candidatus Cloacimonadota bacterium
AACAACCTGAGAAACAACGAGTTGGAATTTTACACCAACATTTGGGACTCAACAGGAAAGCACTACCCTGTATGCTGACAAATCAGGATGAGCAAGGATGAGACAGAAAAACGATCTCTTGAAATTGAGTTTGCTTTTTTCTGACTGACGATTATTTTATACGCAACGTGACAAATGTGCAGATATAGAACTTGCTTATGTAAAAAGTAGAGTTGGATTTATCTTTGTTTTGATTTGTATTGATGTATTTTCGTGCTCGAATGTTAACTTGACTTTTAAATGGAGTTACAATGGATAAACGAATACTCGTTAACTTATCAAGAGATATGACATTATCGTACTCTCGAATCAGCAAAAGAATACATAGCAGGGATTCTATGCGAAAAATGCTTGTTTCATTAATCGGTCTATTTTTTTACATTGCTTGCCATGCACAAACTGGATATTTAAGATCATTTACTATTCATGAACTTGAGTTGGGTTATCTGAGGGATTTTACCCCCAAAACAATTTATGTCTGTTCTGATAATGGCTTGGTGATACTCGGGGATGCTGGTTTTATTGAGGATCCAATGCCGTGGTATTTTGTGCCTGTAATCATCAAACTCGATCCCCAGGGTAACCTGCAGTGGCATCGAGTGATTGATATTTTCTATGAAAATATTATTGGGGTAGGGATTGAGCAAAACGACCTTGTACACTTTGTTATGGGCAAACCATCCGGATATCGGGTAGGGTTCATTGATACAAACGGCTCTTTTACCCTAAGTGGGCATAAATCATTTGTTAACAATCAGTTCATGAGCCAGAGATTTAACAAAGGCATACGCCTGGATAATGGTGAAATCATTGCTTGCGGTAGAATTGGCCTGACATCCTATGGGTACGAGGCAGCATTGTTTCGTTTAAGTACAGTTGGAGATTCTCTCGCAGCAACATATTATCCACCAGATACTCAAGATTATTACTCCGGCACTAATGGTTTTAACTTGGAGAAAAGAGACGATAACTCCTTGTATGTTGCATGTTATCTGAATTTTGATAATCTGAGTATTTTGCATACAGATATGGACGGTTCGATCATCAACCGATACAATATCGACAATAGTAATCAGAGCTATGGCACCACAATGTTCCAAAACTCTGATTCTTTGTCAGTTTTTACTATTGACTCCAGCAGTGGTAATCATGACACTTTGCTGACTTCAATAGATATCTCAGGTAATTCACAGACATATATCCTTGGATCGGAAATGTACTATTTATGCTCCGTAGTAGGTTCACCAGAGTATTTTATATTATTAGGGAGTGACATCCTTGGACACATCAGGATAACTAAATTCAATCAATATCTATCGGAAGTTTGGTCAGTTGCATATGACACGATTAGGATAAGCTTTCCATTTCCACCTCCACTAATAAAAAATATAGAGTTTGATCAACAGGGGTGTATTTACTTTGTAGGGACTACAGGTGTCACGAATATTGTTGCGGTTAAGCTACTACCAAATGGACAGGTGTCGAACTTGGACGAGCTAAACATCCCGAATACACGAACTATCAATGCCTATCCAAATCCAGCGCAAGGTTTTCCAACCGTCGAACTCAAGATAGACGCGCAGGATAGAAGAAGAATAATCGAAATTGATGTCTACAATATCAGAGGCCAGAAAGTAAGGCGCTTAAGGACTAACAATACGTTTGATTTACCCATTAAGATAGTATGGGATAGGAAGGATAGCAATGGCAAGACATGCCCTGCAGGTATATACTTGGTTCGGGATTCACTCAAACCAACCAGTTCTGTAAAACTTATACTAATCAAATAGGAGGTATAATGAAAAGGCAAGTTCTTTTCGCTTTATCAATTGCTTTATGTTGTTTCATGTACGCTCAGACATTAATCGATCGTACTATCACTATTAATGCCCAGACATTAGTTGATATAAGAAACTCGATTAACAATCCATCAAGTGAGTATTATGATCAATTCTTGGTTCCATATCGATCAGACGGCTCCCAACATGAAGTAGAAGAGATGAATCCGCCATCCTATGTTATTGGGACAGATTATGAACATATCCTAAATTCAGTACGTACATATCTGAAAAACGCAATGTTTGGGACAGATCAGTCTTCTGCTATTGCCGGCATTAACAGTGAGCTATACTCCATTTCGAATGATTATTTGACCACCCTAGCGGAATCATTCACAGACACATCCGTTGAAGGTACATCTAGAGCGCTCCATCTAGGTTATTTAGCCATAAGCACGTCGATGTTATACGATTGCTTGTACTATTATTACAGCGCAATGCCTGACACCATAATATATAAACCAAATCTCGTTAAACTAAAAAACATACTAATAATGTGTAAGGATCTGATGTTGGATACTGAGACGTATTATGAATCAATATTTAACAATCCGGGTAGTTATCCGAATTATAATAAGTACCAACATGGATATTGGTCTCATGACTTTCCGAGTTATGACCAGCCTGAGTATCCGGGTTTCAGCTTGATTCAATACAGGTTAGGGATGTACGGTGCATTAGGCTTGACCGCCTTGTTGTTATCCGTTACTGATCCAAGTCTGCATGACGAAATGGCGAGCTTAGTTACGGATATAGATAACCGATTGGTTTCCATTAATGTACCCGACACTTTTTTACCAGAACATCAGAAGGCAGGTATGTTGGATTTTCATACTTCGAAAAGTGGAGCTTATTTCGAGAGCATGGGATATATGGGATTTCTTATGCAACAGCTATCCCCGTATTTTGTGGCGAGAACAAGGCTATCTAACGGAAGCGTAAACTATTTCAATAATCCAAAAATTGTGTCGTGGACTTGTGACATGACGCAGAAGATGTCTCCTACTGGAGAAGACTGGGCATACAATGATTCGAAACATCTTCTGAAAACAAATCCCTGCATTGCATATTCTTTCTATCAAAATACAACTAATCTCCAGAGCATTGCAGAAAAATGCTCATGGTACCTCCGAACAAAAAATGACTTAAACTGTGATCTGTTTATTGACTATGGCAATGCTCTTCCATACAGTAATTTTTTTGTTCTATATTTCTCCAATCCGTATAAACAACCAAAGATACTGGGTTACACCGAGGTCCCTGGTACTATTGGTTCGGGGTCATGGTCGAATTCCGAATTTTCTGTGCTTTCAAAGATTCCTTTCAACTCATCGCCGACAAGTGATACATACCGATTAAAGCCTACAATGCAAATAGTCCACGAGAATAGTTTTTCTGGTTATCATGGTCAAGCTGATCAATCAAGCTTCTCCTTCTTCTATAAAGGGAATCGAGTTCTAATTGATCCTGGGTATTATCGATATGGATGGACTAACGGAAGAACATATTGCCGATCACCTTATGCGCACAATATGCTTATAGTTAACCCATCTGCTACAGTTTTATCCAATCTTGTAAACAATTTGGATGGTGTCTATCGCCCAATCAGTGCTTTTAACTACTATCAGAGTGAATCTGTTACTGAAGAGCAAATGATTGAAGACCCTTGTATTAGAGATTACTTTCAGAAGAGTCCAGACCTAGACTTTCTGAAGTTGAGGCTTGGATACCGTAATGCGGATGATTACAACCAACCCCTCGCTCAGCAAAACGTAATTGCTCGCTTATCAAGAACATTTATTCGGGACGATGATTTGTTTGTAGTATATGATGATGTAGAGTCAATTGACGATGAGAACTTTTACGACTATTGGAATCTATTGCATTTTGGTAAAAGGCGTTATTCAGCTGACGATGTGGTGTTAAATGGTAATGTTTTTTCAATAACACAAGGCTATGATACAGATTTAGAATATGTCGATATAGCTTGCGGATCGTATTCTCCGAACTATTCGATAAACTTGGATACATCACTTAACCTTCCCAATGACCCAAACTTAGGATTGCAAAATGATTACCATTTACAGGGAAGACAGGTTGCTGCTGGAGTCCAGCATCCAAGATTCCTAACAATAATAGCTCCTAGAAATGATTCAGCATCTAGAGTAGTACTATCAGAAACTGAGGAAGATGCAAGTTTTTGTACAGTGATATCTGGCATCTCAAGAACTGACCCAACAATTGATACGATTACTTATATTGGGTGTACTAATGGAGAAGATCAAGCTATTGAGTTATCGAATGCAACCATTGAAACCAACGGAAGAATGTTCGTTGCAACAAGGTATGTAACAGCAAATCCAGTTGCGCTGGATCGTTCATTGATCTTGTTAGGGGGTGATTATCTACGAGCTAATGACACAGCGCTGTTTGAGATGTTTAATGGTGAAGTAAATGGGGTTACTTCGACATACAAGGGAGATGAGCTTGCAGTCGTTTTCCATGGAACTGCAGTATCGTTTCCAAGATTTAAGATATATAGATCTGGTGCTGATCCAAGTCAGTTTTCATCGATTATGCGCACACAGCTTGAACCCCAGATTCCTGAACCCATACCTTATCCCGACGATCCTGATTATAGATATTTCACCACAAACATTGTTCAATCATTGGCATACGATGATCAGTATTTCTACGTAAACTATAGCTGGAACGACTTAAATGCTGCCGGACTGATCAGCGATGATCTGGTTTTTGTTAAGGGTGAAATCCCAAGTACAAACTTAAACACCGATTTAAACATTCAGGGAGATGTCTCCATAACTGGCTCGATCACAATCAACAACGGCGCAAGTATGGATGTCTATTCCAACAGCTCAATGCTGGTTTCAGATGGAGTGGGTATCTCGAATCATGGCGCTCTGAATATCAGCGGTGGGGCTTCCCGCACGGTCAGCATCGGCTCAGCATCGCAACAATGGTCTGGCATCATTACTTACCGTGATGGAAGTTTGATTTGTTATGGCACCGTAGTTACTGGTGCGAACACCGGGATACAGATCAGAGGTAACTCAACAATCTCTAATAGTGAAATAAGTGATTGCCACCAAGGAATATCCATAGAAACGGGAACTCCTTTCTCAATTGATGGGTCTCTGATCCAAAATAATACATACGGGATTGTGATATCAAACAACTATACCACCAGCGATTTGGGGTGCATTCAAAACAACGAGATAACTCAAAACGGCATTGGAATGCTGCTCTACAACAGTAACACAAAAATTGCTTTAAATGACATACACAACAACACTAGAGCGGGCTTGTACTTAGTCCGGGGTTCCGAGCCAATCGTCAAGGGATGCAATATCTCCTTCACGGAACAGAATGGTCTATCCAGACCGGAAATCAGACTCGAAAGTGACTCATACCCTATTATAGACGATGCCCGCAATGACATCAACGCTGATGGGTTAGGGTATTCGCTGTTCTATGATTCTACTGGCAGGATCAAGCAACTGATGGCTAGAAACAACTATTGGGGCAGCACCAACCCCTTTGGAATCAGACAGTGGATATATCCCTTAGACTGGGATGTGGTGTATGATCCTTTTAGTACTGAGCCCAATACATTCTTCCCTCATGTCTATGACAATCTATTTAAACAGGCGTTAGCAGCTGAGGAAAGCGGTGATACATCCTTGGCTAAGCAGCTTTATTCAACTATTGTTGCAACAGAGCCAGACAGCCTGTATGCTCTACAAAGTTTGGGGCGTTTGAATTCCATATATTCTGGATCCCCAAGTCTGCTAAGTGAGTTAAGAACTCTCTACGATGCCTACTTAGTTGCTTGTGACGATAGTATCTTGGTTAAGAATGCCCAAATAAAGAGTGTCATGATTGACAGATTTGATGGCCTGTTTCTTCAAGCGTTACAGGAGTATGATCTTCAATTGCAGTTATCCACAACAGAACTGGATTCGCTGTTGTGCCTTCTCGATATTGCTTATACGCTTGAAGACATGTATTATGATGATCTGGGAAAGGGGTCTTATGGCAGCCTGACCTATCTCGCAAATGGACTGAACATCACTTCACTAAAAGACGCAAGACAAACCGTTCAGCATTTATGGGGGGAGATACTAGCTAAATCAGACAATTCTACATCAGACAACGTTCCAGTCCCCACAAAAATGGCTATAACCAACTACCCCAATCCCTTCAATCCATCAACCACGATTGCATTTTCTCTTCCGGATGAAGGGATAGTGCGTTTATCGGTGTATAACATCCGGGGGCAGCGGGTACGCGAACTGATAGACGGCAGTTTGCCAAGAGGATTTCATAAAGTCGTTTGGGACGGAAAGGATAACGGAAACCGTAGTGTTAGCTCCGGTTTATATTTTGTCCGTATTGAAACAGGTAAGACATCATCAGTTAGGAAAATTATGATGCTTAAATAGTATCATAGATACCATATAAAGCCCGGGGCAACCCGGGCTTTTCTATTGGATAATGGTTCCAATAATTTGATCTATCTGCGCCTGAATGTCGATTGTTAGTGCTAACGATGAAGGAGAAGATATGATTCCGGAAATACGCCTTAGTTACAGAATGTTTAGACCCCACTCAACCAGTGTGTCATGAGTGAAGGCCAATAATGCTCCCTTATCACTTGCGAGATATTGAAAAATCTTTATCTCCCCTGCTGTTAACAGTACTCAATCTGCAATGTGTGATTGCACGCGAAACGGAGCCAGACATAGATCAGATAATGGCTTATCCTGCCTGCGGGATAAGGAGATTTTTTGCACCTTGCCGGCTAAGCGCAATTCAACCTTATAAAGAATCAGGTAGCGCATTCGAGCATAATGCGCTCATTGCTTTAGCTTGCACCACACAAAAGGAGAATTAAATGTCTCACAAAGCAATGCATTCAAAAGTATCAATCGACTCTACCAATGTCATGAGAAGTGAACGGTCAAATCAAGCATTTTCTAGAAGGATTCTACCAATCATCCTCGTAATACTGTTTCTGTTTTGCGGATCCATGGCATGGTCGGAGCATATTTTTGTGCACGAGATCACTGTTGATCCATCTTTACCTAACGCTTATCCTCATAACACCAATACTATTGGACAGGCAATTTATTGGGCTTACAACAACGATATTGGAAACACCATAGTCCGGATAGCAGCAGGTGATTTTCCTTCATTTGTAGCCACCCCTACCAATAAAGCAAATCGTGTAGTAAAAGTAATGGGAACAATGGCTTCCGGGCAGTACATGACCACGATATCCGGGCCCACAACGCACCAGGCATTAGTACACATCAGAGAATCTCAGCAAAGCCCTGGATCTACTCTCATAATAGAGGATTTGTGTATTCAGGGAAGTCCTGGCGGTATTAGGGTTTTTGATGATGGATATCCATTCAATACTGATATATCCATAAACCGCTGTAAGTTCGAGAATAATACAGGATGGTCAATCAAGTCCACTGTGCCAATCAGTATCACCAATTGCATTTTTGAACCAAATCAAAACTATGCTGCCTGTGAAGGAGCCATCCTGTTAGACGGCTACGATGAAAGCGCTGCATCGACGATCGCCACAATCAAAGGCAACACCTTTAGTGGACATTATTACGGGCATATTATCAAATTAGGTGAATATGCGGGAGTGCCTACCTTTCATTACCTGCACGCTGTCGATGTTATTGACAACAAGTTTGACGCCAAATATGCCAGCAATGGCCAAAGCAATTGGCGTCCCGGAGCCATCCAGGTAGCAGGAGTACAAGCCGTAAATATCGTTGGCCCAAGTTGAGCAGAAAAAATCCCAAATCGCCCCTTTTTGACTCGTAACTTATTGATATATATACATCGGGTGTGTCGGAAAATGCGATTTAGTGCCCAAAATTGCAACTATGAAATTGATTTAAAGCTTGACATGTTTTGTGGCCACAGGATTGTGTGCTCATGTTCATAAGAAGAAAGACTGTAACAAGTACAAGAACCGGTAGCACAAGCTATTACTACCAGCTGGTTGAGTCCATCAGCACAGCCAGGGGGCCTCGTCTCAATGTGCTATTGCACATCGGGCCCTTGGATATTAGTGAGGATGAACGGAAGATATTGAGCATGCTTGTTGACCGTCAAATCAAAGGGCAAGCCCGTCAGGGCAGATTTAGCGATAAGATCGAGCAGATTGCTGAACAGATATATTTCAAATACATTCAAGCATTTGGTAAGGCTCCCTTGCACACTGTTTCAGAAGAGGCTGTTGGCGAATTGCGATTACTGAAGGAAAGCCTTGAGATAGGCTTTTTCCGCAGTGTTGGTGCAGAGCTTTTGGCATTACATTACTGGCGAGCCTTGAGATTTAACCGCATATTCTTAGATTGTGGATTTCGTAAGCGACAAATTGAACTTGCCCAAGTGGCCATCCTGGGACGCTTAATATCGCCTGGCAGTGAATGTCATACGACGCGATGGTTCAATAAGCAGAGCAGTCTCAGAGAGTTTTGCAAAGAACTCAGAGATGATATAACCAAGGATTCCTTGTACCGAATTGGAGACCAAATCCTGGAGCATAAATCGGAAATAGAGACCAAGCTCAGAAGTAACCTGAAACAGCTTCATTCCTTGGTAGACCGAGTCTATCTATATGATCTGACCAACACTTATTTTGAGGGTAACAAGCTAGACAGCAAGCTTTGTAAACGAGGCAAAAGCAAAGAAAAGCGTAATGATTGTCCTTTGGTAACCCTTGCTCTTGTGGTGGATCAAGATGGCTTTCCTGTGTTCAGCAGAATCTATGCCGGAAATCAATCCGAACCCAAGACCCTAAAGGAAGTGCTGGAAGAAGTCCGCAACAACCAGGAAGATCTGATTGATCGGCTTGCCTACCCCATGGTAGTAATGGACAGAGGGATTGCCACCAAGGAAAACATCACCTGGCTCAGGGACGAGGGCTATACTTACTTTGTAATTGAGCGCCGTAACGCTGTAAACGACTTTCGGAAAGAGTTCAGCAGCATGGAGGGGTTTACCGAGAGTCGGGACAAAAAGAAAGGCAAGCTGTATCTAAAAAGAGCCACGGACAATAGTCTGACTCGGATATTGGTTTACAGTGAAGCAAAAGCGCTTAAAGAACGCGGTATGGTGAGTCTGCGTGAACGAAAGTTCCTGGCTGAGGCAGAGCAACTGATAAGCGTCAACAAAAGCAGACGCCTGCTTGACAAAAAGAAGATTCTGATCAGAATTGGCCGACTGAAGGAAAGATATGGTTCTGTAGCGGGGAGCTATGATTTTTGTTTGCATCCCGATAAAGACAATCCTAAGCAGGTCAAGCAAATAGAGCTGGTAGCTCTGAACCGGAAATCTAGCAAGGCAGAATTTCCGGGTTGCTATGTCATAGAAACCAATAGTGTTGATCTCAGTTCAGAAGAAATCTGGGGTTTTTACATGAAACTGAATGAGGTAGAAGCCGCCTTTCGTTGCCTGAAAACGGATCTGGGCACGAGACCAATACATCATCAAAACGACACCCGGGTTGAGGCTCACCTATTTTATTCAGTACTCGCTTATTCCATTCTTAAGAGCATCCTCAAGAAACTTGCTGATCAGGATATCCATATGAGTTGGACGCGCATCAAGCAGATTCTCAGCACTCATATGAGAGCTACCATTATGTACTCAGATCCTGAAGGTTATAGGATACACATCAGACAAACCGGCCAACCCGAGGATGAAGCAAAAAAGCTGTTCTCAATACTCAAAGTAAAGGTCTCAAAGCACCAAATCATAAGCAAAGTAAAAGTGTAGAGATTAGTGCCCAAAATGAAAGACGAGGCATATGTATCAACACGTTAGATCTATTTTTGCTCAAGTTGGGTTGGCAACCTATTTAGAATCAGGACAAACACCAACCCAGGTGACTTGTTTCAGCTTCGAATCTACAGTCCATATCTCCCGGATAATCCTGTGGGAACAAACAAACTGAATGTGATCAACAACACCTTCATTACCAGCGGAACAGACAACAATGTTTCAGCCATGGGAATTGACAAGAGATTCTATACGGTATCGATATTGAACAATGTGATCAGCAACCTGAATGGTGCCGGGATCCAGTTCTTTAGCGACAACCTTGCCGATTACTCCTATCAAGTGCAGAATAATCTGATCTACAACTGCGTGAGCGACATCATAAACGCCGGCTCTGGCAGCGGCTGGACTGTGACTGGGCAAATCAATAGCAATCCGCTCTTGGACTCCAATGACAAACCGATGCTGAACAGCACTGTAAGATCGCCATGTATAGATGCCGGTCATCGTGATACTGATGGAGATGGAATCCCTTGGGGCTCGACTGCCGGGTATCTAACGGGTGATCCTGATGATGCCGATCCGGATGGGACGCCTTTGGACATTGGAGCCCGTCGTGCCAATCTGCATCAGTTTGAGGATTATATTATACCTGCAGGCGGAGCCATCAAATGGATGAGCTACCCTGTTGTCAACAATCTCACCATTGGTCAAAATCTTGGTGGATCCTTCTTTTCTCCCATTGTAAATATCTACAAATTAGATTGGGTACAGTGGAAGGAAGAAGACCAGCAGCCTACGACTATGGCATTCACAGGGGGTCTATTGAATAATTACACTGCTGAGGTTAAAAGCGTCTTGGGCTACAAGGTGAAGCTTAAGGATAATGTCAGCCAGTCAATTACCTTGCCAACTCCGGGATTCCGGGCCCCATCCAACACCCAGATCCAGCTCTTCAGATATCTGTCCGGCACGACCACTACCAACGAAAACTGGATCGGATATTTCCACCGTAGCAGTGCCCATCCTTTGGACGCATTTGCCCAAGTATTGGATCATGTTACTTCCATCCGTACTCAGTACTGGAGCATGGTAAGAGATCCCAAGACGGGCGGGTGGGCCATATCCTCCGGCAATCTCACTCTGAATTATGGGGACATGGTGATTGTTACTGTAAATCAGGATTGTAGTTTCACGTGGAATTACTCTATTCCCGTAGATCCCAAAGTAAGAGCAATGGCTACAGCATTCACTTTTGAGGAGAAGGCGGATTACACACCGATGTATGTAGATATGAGCAATCTTCAAGATTTACCCACTGAGCTTGGTATCTACGTGGATGGGGAGTGCAAAGGTGCCGTAGTAGTGGAAGGTGATTTTACAGATGTCTGTGTTTATCTGGAGGAAGATGAAATTCTCGATGAGCAAAACACTGAATTTGTGCTTTACTATGGCAGTAAAAGTGCAGTAAGTCAAAGAATGTCTTTTATACCTACTGCAGGAGAATTGGTAATGCAAACTGGATCTGGACTGACCTATTATACTATGCAACTATCAGATAAGTCTGAGATCGAAAGCATTAATCCTGTTACCCAATTGCAGCAGAACTACCCCAATCCCTTCAACCCCACTACCATCATTGCTTATAACCTGGCAAGCGACGGAATGGCAACCCTGGAAGTCTATAACATCAAGGGACAAAGAGTAACTACATTAGTAAATAAGCAACATAACGCTGGTTCCCACACGATAGTATGGGATGGCAAAGATGATTCCGGCCGTGCAGTGAGCAGCGGAATCTATTACTATCGCCTCAATACGGAAAACGGTAGCATCACTCATAAGATGCTGCTCTTGAAATAACCTACATGGCAGGGAGGGAGCACATCCCTCCCTGCACAATTAAACAGGAGTCACGCATGAAGTATTACT
>CAZWIS010000060.1:0-11434 GCA_964634275.1 uncultured Candidatus Cloacimonadota bacterium
TTCACTCTTCACTCTTCACTCTTCACTCTTCACTCTTCACTCTTCACTCTTCACCAATACACATTCTACATTATTTTTCACTTTCCCCCCTTGGAGCAGAGCGTTTATCACTTCTTTATCAAGCCTTAATTTAGCCTTAAAAGTTAAGGCTTGATTAAGGCTTGATTAACGCTTGATTAAGGCTTACAAGTAGGAGCCATTCAAAAAAAAACGTTAAACATAGGTTAAGAATGAAGAATGAACAATGAATAGTTAAACGTTAATCGGGCATGGGGCAGCGCCCCATACAAAAAGGGTGGAGGGTGGGTATAGATTATTGTTTTTGTGCGCTCAAATTGGCTGAAAACACCAAGTTTACGGGAATACACGTGCAACGGTCTTTAATCGTTAATCGTGAATTTGGAAGACCTTGGAACACAGAATTTATTCTATCGGAAGTCCTGATTTATCTGGACGCTGCGAAAGCCCCGACACACCCTACACCAGATGAATCTGGCGAAGCGACCAGTTGAAACTGATGCTCCAGATCCATATTCTTTATTCTATAATAAAATCACCCAGTTCAAAAGCCTCGGCAGGTTTGACGGATTTATCCGGTTGCCAGGTACGTACCCAGATCATTGGCTCGTCTATATCTTTGAGATTTATGATCAGGAAGAGATAGCCATCGTCGTTGTATGTGGAAGAGCGCCATTTCTGGTGCATCTGCACTCCAAAAACATATTCATAGACGGGATGACGCTGCACCCTAAAATCCGCAAATTCTATTCTCACAAAGCTGTTTTTGAGGAAACAGGAGCGCAGGTTTCTGATGTATTGGCTTTTGTTCATGCGGGTATAGCTGACGTCTTTGTTTGTGCTGAGTTTATTGAGACCCAGGTTATCCGGCAGGGCTTCTTTTTGGTTCAGGTATCTGCCTACAATGATGAGGGCGTCGTCGCTAAATACCTTGTCGATAAAGTTTATATCCTTGCGGTTGTAGGCGGTGCGGTAGTTTTCCACGAAGTTCAGAACGATCTCCAGAAGTTGTTTGTCCTGAATGGTATTTGCTTGTTCAAACATCCGAACGTATTTTTCTTTGTCCAGAGCTACTCTAAAATCCGTGATGCGGGAGCTTTGATTGAATATGATCACGATTTCATCATCCATCACAGCCTGAGATTTGCGCTCGTAAAAGATCGGTATGCCTCGTACTTCAAACTGGCCATCACTCCTGCCAACGAGGATCTGAAAGATGCGCTGCTCCGGGCAGTAAAAAGACTTGCCAGCCCACATTTCTCTCAGGTTTTTGGCTGCGGCTTCGGTGAGAGACAGCTTGTCCAGCCCTAACTGGCTTTTGGCAAAAAAAGCTCGATTGATTTCGGAAAGGAGGTCGCCGGCATTCTTTTGGAGTGCGCTTTGCCGGGCTTCGTCATTTACTCCGCTGAGATACAGATCAGTGCGATGTTTTGCCCAGGTTATGCTTTGTATCAGGCACACGAGCAGGATGCAGAGAATGGCTTTCTTCAAAATTCCTCCGTTATCTGGTGGATATATATTCCCAGTTTTCCCTTGTAACTCCCAAAGATATCGCTTACCCTGGTACGATCCGAAACCTTTTGATGAGAACCGGATTCAGGCATTAGCAAATCTATGATTCCCATGTTCTTTGGTTCTACGATCACGATCCAGGCTCCCTTTGTATCCTGTCCTTTTTCCAGCCAGCCCCATACCAGGTTCCCCTCCCATTTTTGCTGATCGAGATACCGGGTCAGCAGTTGCAGATTGGAAAAGCTGCCAAGGTGGTCTGCAAAGTCGTTGTGGACCAGCTCTGGAAGCTCGGGATCGGGGTTGATCCTGGTATTCTCTACCAGTGCCGATGCCTCTGCCACATTGGTGATTGAGATAGTTTTTGCGATCCTGATGTCGTTATTGACCATCATCCGGACTTCATACTGTCCGCTACTGGCATAGCTATGATTAATAGGTCTATCCAACGCCATCACCTTTTTGCCATCACCAAAATCCCATTCAATACTGGAAATACTCATCCCCATTATCACTGGACTAAAGCTCACATTTGTCCCATCGGCTACGAATTGCCAATCCGCCTTGATATGGGTGCCAAAGTTCAGGCTCAATTTGCGAACTGTGTTCATCCGTAGTTTTTGAGCCCCTTCCCGGATGCTGATATCCTCCCTCAGGCTTTCGGTATCCGGACGCAAGACAAGCTGCAGCTCAATTTCACTACGGGAAGGTTCTCCTTCGTAAAAGATATTGAGCTTGCCCTCTACCATCTTCAGGTCTCTAAATCCCAGCTCCGGAATATCGTAGAGTAATGCGGAAGCGAGTTCCTGGTTTTGGCTACTGATTTCGACAGGGTAAACAGAACGTGTTCCCGGGCTCGACACTTGCGCTTTCAGAGGTAGATTTTGCAATTCTGATACGATCTTGGCATTGAGCCAGGAGGTTAGCTCCGACCCTTCATGCTGGAGACTGCGAGTCACACCCTGGGCATGGAGATAGGTACGCAGATATTCATTCAGATATCCGGGTTTACGCTGTTTTTCATGAGTTATGGCACTGCCAAGGAGGCTCATAATCCGCTCGATATTCTCCCGTTCGCTTTGTTCAAAGTCTTCCCGGCGAAGATATGCCAATACGTAGTAGCGTTTATTCTCGGTGTACTCCAGATATCGGACATTTTGGAGGTACTGCGCAGAACTGATCTGAATACTGGAATCTGTGCGGGAGGAGCTTTGCGCTCCGCTGTCGGTCTCGGAATGGGTGATTTGAGACCAGACAAAGGTACGAATGCTGTTATTGAGATCCGCCAAAGCCCGGTCCTTTAGTAATTGCCTGGCTTCGGGTGTTCTGGCATTACGGGCAAGGTCGTAGCTTTGACCCCACCAATATTCCTGCTCCGCCATTTTGATCATTATCGCTTGGTCGACAGGTTTTGGCGCTCGGGCTGCCAATATCGGCAAGAGAATCAATATCAAGCATAGTCTTTTCATAACTTGTTGTCAAAGCGTTGGATCCGCTTTACCTCCGCTTCTGCTCTTTTTACCCTTATATATTGGATGATGCTTTTGGTCAGCCATAATGATAGCAGACCCTCCGCCCCAAGTGCGATCTGTTTGTATTTATCCCAGTCCTCCGTCTTGTTGCGCAAATCAGCAGCGCTTGCACTGCTGTTTGAGGATTTGTAATCGTCAAAATACTTTTCGGACTGATAAAAGCTAAAAGCTGTGGCAGCTCCCACTCCGGCAAAAGCAGCGATCGAGAATAGCATCTCGTTCCGCTTTGCCTTTGGGACATTGGTTTTGAAACGAGGATTGAATTCAAAGAGCTGTTCAGCCTCCCTGGTAACCTCGATATCCTGGCTCAGATTGTGAAAATAAGGCTTGGAGGCAGTGACGCTATATGTTCCCGGAAAAAGCTCTGCCTTCGCATCGGCGGTTCCACGGAAAACAATCTTCCCATTCCGTTGATCCTTTATAGTCAGAATTGTCCCATCATAATCAGAAAGCAGGCTTAGCTTTGCCCGAAAAGCATCGAAGCGAATATCCAGCTCGCGATGTTCACCGCTCAGGAGGCGGACTCGGCTCTCATAGGGAGGATAGCGGTCTTTGTCCTTTCCGGTATAGACTACCCTCAGTTCGCAGGATTCAGAATTGATCTCCAGCTCTCCTCCGCGTTCCAAAACTGCCGATCTATTCCCATCCACAAAAGCCTCATAGGGCTTTTCGCTTACATTGATCTTTAGCCAGCGTCTATGGTCTTGATGGATGAAGTTCCTCGAAAATAGCTCTCCCGGCAGAAATTCCACCGTCTCTGTAATCGTATCGTAAAAGCTATTCTGGGGCACGATGCGGATGCTGTAGGTACCGGAATCCACTCCCTTTTCCGCACCACTCAGATTCAATGGGCAGTTGCCGATCAATTTGTCATTCAGATACACACTGCTGCCGGGGGGTTCGGAACTGATGAGCACATCCGTAAACAGGGGAGCAAGGGTGATGCGCCTTTGCTCTGCATCTCCGGCTTTGAGGGTGAGGCTTTCTTCATGTGTCTGATATCTCGGCTTGCGGATAGATATCCTGTATTCGCCGGGTGCCAAGCCAGCACTTACCCCTTGAAAGTTTTGGGGCGTAATACCCTTGTTGACTCCATTGAGGTATAACTCTGCCGGAGGATTGGATACTACTACCAGTTCAGCAAAGTTTGCCCTTAGTTCCAGGGTCGCAGAGCCTTGCTGATCCGGATTTATGCGCATTTGATAGCTGTAATCATCGTGACCTTTCAAACGCAAAGTGACACTGTATGTCATTGCCATATAGTCGTTAAATCGGTAGGGAGTGCGCTCCCTAAAGCTGGGAATACCATCGATGGTGATCTCTGCTCCGGAGGGTTTACTGTCCAATACAAAGCCCCCTTTGTTCGTTCCGCTGCTGATCACCTTTTCCGTGATCCCAAAGTATCTGCGTTCCTTTGGGTTGAGATTGAACGCTCCACTCAATTGAGCTTCGATATAGCCGGTGGATTTGACCGTGATGATCTGCCGGACACTCGTTATAAACACAATGTATTTGTCCTCCTGGGGAACGAAGCGTTGATCCCGGATGCCGGCCATGTTCGATTCAAAACGTAGATCCCTTAGCTGGCTGTATATAATCAACTGCGCACAATCCGGATGCTCCATTACGAGTGCTATCCCCGCAGGAGCAGGGATTTCCCTGATCTCAAATTCCTTTAGCTGTGCTGCCAAAAGCATTGGTAGCATCAACAATATGACAATCACTAAGTATTTCATATCTATCTTCCTAAGACTCATTTCTGTTTATGACTAAGTAGCGTAGCTTTCCGTAGCTACGAAAAAACACATAATACAACTAATTATCTATATGTCCAAAAGATCGGAGGATCGGAATCCTCCGCTACGATGTAGCGTAGCTTTCCGAAGCTACGAAAAAAATCACAACGCAGGCCATTTATACCCAAAAGATCGGAGGATCGGAATCCTCCGCTACCTTGCAAAAGGCAAAAAGGACAAAATACAAAAATCAAGGGGATACCCTGAGAACGCGGAACCCTACATAGCCGTACGGTAACGTCGCATAGTCGGCGTAACGATACGAAACAGTGCAGAGGTCGGCAATGCAGTGCCAGCTACCGCCGCGCTGCACACGGAACGATCCGCTCACTGGACCTGTCGGATTGGTCTGATTACCCGCAGGATAAATGGTGTTCCAGATATCCCAAACCCATTCCCTGACGTTGCCACTCATGTCAAAAGTGCCAAGCTCATTGGAGGCTTTTAGTCCCACATCCCAGGTTCGGTTGCTGGAGTTTGAATCATACCATGCCACATTGCCAATGGTGTTACTGCCACTATAGGTATAGCCTTGGGATTGGTTGCCACCCTTGGCGGCAAACATCCATTCCATCTCAGTGGGTAAGCGATAGCCATTCGCGCTCCAGTTGCAGGATACGTTGGTGTGATTGGTAGCAGATGTATTCCACCCCTCAGGCCAGTTGCTGGGATTAGTCCCATGAGTGCTATAGCTGTATGCTGGCGTAAGTCCTTCCTGAGTACTGCGCCGGTTGCAATACTCAATCGCATCGAACCAGGAAACACGCTCCACCGGACGGATGGGATTGCCACCAAAATTTGAAGGATTCGTCCCCATCACCGCTTGATAACTTGCTTGAGTAATCTCGTATTTGTCAATGTAGAAAGAGGATAGGGTTACGTTGGAAGTGCCGTTGTGGAATGTTCCGCCCTGTACGAATACAAGGTCAATCACATAAATTGCCGTGGCTGTCTGGCTATCATTCCAGTCGGTCTTGAATGCCTTAGCCTTTAAAGTGGTATTGCTTGCTATACTAACGGGGACAGTATATTGAGTCGAACCCGAGGTAGGTTCAGTTCCATTCGTTGTATAGCGAATCGTTGCTCCGGGCGTAGTACAGGAGATCGTTACACTCTGAGTACTGTTATATGTCCCGCCGGCTGGATTGAAGGTAGGAGTTGCTACAGTTCCCGTGATTGTATAGATCGAAGTTGCTACGGCACTGTCATCCCAATTTGACAAGTATGCCTTGGCTTTAAGGGTGGTTGTAGCTGTAATACTTATTGGATTCGTATATATCGGCGAGCTTGGTGTTGGATCATTGCCATTGGTTGTATAGCGAATCGTAGCACTGTGCGTAGTACAGGAGATCGTTACACTCTGATTTGTGGTGTAGGTTCCACCAGAGGGATTGATACTTGGAGTCGCAACCATAAATGTATAGTCAGCACTTCTCGTCTGGCTGTCATTCCAGCCAGTCTTGAATGCCTTAGCCTTTAAAGTGGTATTGCTTGCTATGCTTACGGGACCCGTATATTGAGTAGAGCTTGAGGCAGGTTCACTTCCATTGGTTGTGTAGCGGATAGTAGCTCCAATTGTAGCGCAAGATATTGACACATCAAATACATTATTGTAAGTTCCTGAGAGCACATGTATTATTGGCGTTCTCACAATTAGCGCGTATGAAGCAGAAGCAGTGCTACTGGCTGTCCATCCCGATTTGAAAGCTTTGGCTTTTAACTCTGTGTTTTGGTTTACCTGAACCGATCCGGGATATACATTGGAACTTGTCGTAGGCTCACTACCATCGGTTGTATAATATATTTGCGCTCCTTCGCTGGCGCAGGATATCTGGACGAGAAATTCATTGTAATATGAACCAGGCTGAACGCTGAAGACCGGACTGGCTACAGTAAATGGAGTGTAGCTATGTTCGATAGAGTAGGTGCCAAATAGAGTTTTGTAAAAAGCCCGGATACGCCATTTGAGAACTGGTGAATTGATCTGAGTGTTGTCGTAGAACCAATGACTGCTATCAGCCGGCACACTGGCAAAATCTACCTGCCAATCCTCTTCGCCGATTTTCAGATCAATCTTGTAGCCATCCTCGAAATGGTTGCTGTCGCTCCAGCTTAGCTTGATCCGGGTGTCGGTAAGCTGTTCAGTTGTCAAATCAGTTGGTGCCAATAGCCTGTAATAGAATGTAGCAGTGGTTGCCACGGAAGAATATGACTCGTGTTTTGTTCTGAGCCGGTAGCTGTATGTATTGCCGAGGCTGATATTTGTATCCCGCCACTGCGTTATATTTGCCCCTACAACAGCCACCTGGGAATAGCTGAGCCCATCAGTGCTACGTTCGATGACATAGCCATCTTCGATCTCGCTATTATCTTTCCAGCGAAGTTCCAGTACGTTTACATCCACGACTCGAATCGAAAACTCCGAGGGAGCGATGAGGTTATCATCAATCAACAAGGGATCGACCGGATTATTGAACTTCCGCTCGCTACAACTCAGCAAGCCTATAAATATAAAAAACGCTACCAACAGCTTTCTGAACATAATCTCTCCATTTGAAAGTTGTGAATTTCCTTCTAAGTACATGGAGCATAGCCGTCAAGATATTTCTGTGTATGTCATGTAGCTCTCTGGCAGTTCCAATTATACTTTTAAAGACCCTTGCACGTGTCTTCCCGAAAAGTAAACTGGGTGTTTTCAGCCAATTTGAGCGCACAAAAACAGTAATCTATCCCCACCCACCCTCCTTATTGTATGGGGCGCTACCACATGCCCCGATTATTCAACGGTCTTTTCTACAGCACTCGAGGATAACATCCCCGCTTTTCATGCTTGATTCTTCGTAGTACATTTCACATTTGCCCTTAGTTTGTCACCGATATTCACAGATTTTGCCCTTAGTTTGTCACCTGTTTTACCAATAATTGCCCTTAGTTTGCCTTCAAATATGCTCAGAATTGCCTTGACACAATATTCTGTTTTGTTTTTATGTACATACCAGTGAGTAAATTAGGAGATTAGATATGATCAAGCGAACGATAGGGCGGGATTTGAACCGTTGGAAACATGATAAGCACCGCAAACCATTGATCCTGAGGGGAGCACGACAGGTAGGGAAAACCACTACAGTCAAAGCCTTTGCCAAGGGCTTCGAGATATTTCTGTATGTGAATCTTGATCTTGAGGAAGACAGGCTTCTCTTTGAACGAGAGCTCAAAGTGCATGAACTGCTTCAATTAATCTGTCTTCGCCATTCTCAGCCTTTCATCCCGGAACGGACTTTGTTGTTTATTGATGAGATTCAATTCAGTGCTCTGGCGATTAAGATGCTCCGCTACTTTTACGAGGAAATACCTGAATTGGCTGTGATTGCAGCCGGATCATTGCTGGAAGCGGTAGTGAAAGACGAGCATCAAAGCTTCCCCGTCGGCAGAACCGAAAATCTGTGGATTCATCCCATCAGTTTTGAAGAATATCTGGGAGCCATAGATAGAAGCGATCTCCTGGATGGGTTTCATTCGATCCCGGCTTCTATGCCATATATTGAAGAGTTGAGCCGTCAATTCAAAATATACTCGATGCTCGGTGGCATGCCAGAGGCTGTCGCCAAATACATTGAATATTCGGACATGGTAATCGTAAACCGGGTTTATGAATCTTTGCTGAGTGCCTATTTGGAAGATGTGGATAAATATGCCAATGACAAAACGCTTGCCCGGGCACTGGTTCACATCCTGAAAACTGCTCCCGGCGAAGCTGGAAAACGTATTACTCTGGAGGGCTTTGGATCTTCCGGATATAAAGCACAGATAATCCGTGAAGCTTTTGACAAACTGCAAAAAGCGCAATTGCTAAAGCTCTATTATCCTGTGACATCAGTTTCATTGCCCTGCATCCCAAACTTACGTCGTAAGCCCAGGCTGCAGATGCTCGATACAGGCATGTTAAACTACCAGCTTGGTATCCAGGAAGAGTTCTATCTTACCGATAACCTGGCATCGGTATACAAAGGACTGATCATCCAGCATATTGTAAACCAGGAACTGGAGACACTATGGAACTCAGCAACCTCCAGGCTCGGTTTTTGGGTGCGGGAAAAGCACCAGTCATCTGCAGAGGTAGACTTTGTGATACCTCACCGGGGAAAGCTGATTCCGATCGAAGTCAAATCCGGCAAAACTGGTTCTTTACGCTCTTTGATCCAGTTCATGTTATTGGCGGAGCACGATATGGCAGTTCGGATTTATGAGGGAAGCTTGGGGCTTGATCAGGTTTCACTACCGGATGGCAGGAGCTTTCGGCTTTTGAATCTGCCCCTGTGTTTGAGCGCAAAAGTGCTGGAATATGTGGATCATTTTTTCGGATAGCTTTGGATAGCTACGCTACTTTTCGTAGCTTTGGAAAGCTACGCTACATCATTCGTAGCTTTGGAAAGCTACACTACTCTTCGTAGCTTTGGAAAGATACACTACTCTTCGTAGCTTCGGAAAGCTACACTACTCTTCGTAGCTTTGGAAAGCTACGCTACATCTTTCGTAGCTTCGGAAAGCTACACTACCTTGGGCAGTTTTCATCCCTGCATAAAAAATACCTCTTGACGCTACGGCAATTACGCATTTCGTGGAAAGAAGCTGATAATTTCACAAGGAAAGGGAAAAGGTCAAATGGTCGGAACTGTATTATCTTATACAACAATTGGGATAGATGCTCATCAGATCGTAGTCGAAGTCGATAGTATGATGGGGTTGTTTGCTGTCAGTATTGTCGGGATGGCGTCAAATTCGGTCAAAGAGAGCAAGGACAGGGTACTCTCCGCGCTGAACAATTCCGGCTGGACTATTCCCGGTAAGCGCTATACCATCAATCTTGCGCCCGCTGATATGAAAAAGGAAAGCTCTGCTCTCGATCTCGCCATTGCGGTTTCCATGCTCCAAAACCTCAAGCAAGTTCCCATCGAATACCTCAGCAAAACAGGTATCATAGGTGAGCTCTCCCTTGATGGAAATGTCCGTCCCGTCAAAGGTGTATTACCAATAGCCATTGCCGCCAGACGAGATGGAATCGATGCTTTGATCGTCCCATTTGAAAATGCCGAGGAAGCCGCTATCATCGAGGGGCTTACTGTAATCCCCGTCACCTCTTTGAGGGAAGCGGTACACCATCTTTTGGGTAAAGCAGTGATAAACCCCGCCACCGTGAACCGGGATGAAATCTTTCAGGTCTTGAACGAGTTTCCGATTGATATGCACGATGTAAAAGGCCAGTTCCAGGTCAAACGTGCCCTCGAAGTAGCAGCCGCAGGCGGCCACAATCTATTGATGGTAGGTCCTCCCGGTAGTGGAAAGACAATGCTGGCTCGCAGGGTTCCGACGATCCTGCCAGAGCTATCTTTGGACGAAGCTTTGGAGGCGACAAAGATCCATTCTGTAGCCGGTAATGCAAAGCATTTCAAGAATGGCATCCTGACTACCAGACCCTTCAGATCTCCTCATCACACAATTTCCGGCATAGCCCTGATTGGAGGCGGTGCTTTTCCCCGTCCGGGAGAGGTTTCTCTGGCTCACAGAGGAGTATTGTTTCTGGATGAACTGCCAGAGTTTAAGCGGGAAGGTTTGGAAGTCCTGCGTCAACCCATGGAAGATGGCGTAGTCACAATTTCACGGGCTGTCCAAAGCCTCAATTTCCCCGCTGAGTTCATGCTCATCGCATCGATGAACCCCTGCCCCTGTGGTTATTTTGGGAGCAATATACCCAATCATGAATGCCGCTGTGAGTTCCATCAAATCCAGCGCTACCGCGGAAAAGTTTCTGGCCCCCTATTGGATAGAATCGATATTCACGTCGATGTTCCTGCTGTTACTTATGCCGACCTCAGTTCACTACCCAGTGGAGATACCTCAGCAGTGGTTCGGGACCGGGTAAACAGAGCCCGAATGATCCAGCGTCATCGCTTTGCCGATGATGGCATATTTTGCAACTCCCAGATGAATTCCAAGCTGCTCAGAAAGCATTGCAAACTCGATGATTCCAGCCATTCCCTGCTCCAAAACGCCATCGACAAAAAAGGGTATTCTGCCAGGGTCTTTGACCGCATCCTCAAAGTAGCGCGCACCATTGCTGACCTGGAACAAGACACAGAGCTCAAAGCCGAACACATATCAGAGGCGATAAACTACCGTAGCCTGGACAAGAAATACTGGGAGTAAGCATTCAAGAGTTCAGTCGGATTATTTTCTTGACATCATCTCGCTTTCATATATTGTGTAAGTGAGATGATTTTATGAAAGTGAGGACTAGATGAAGGCGATAATATATAGACTGAAAGAGTACCTCCTGAAGGTAATTGGGATGGAGGCAAAAATCAGCCGATGCGAGTTTCTCCGCAATCAGTTGGCAGCGTATTTGGTCAACAGTCATGACTTTTATCAAATGGAACTGGGAGAACATGCTCTGCTGCTTGTTCTTTATCATGGGGAGGACGTTCAAGCCCCCTCCGTTATCAAAAGTAAGTTTGCCGTTATCAGGGAAAGACCGTTGAACAATCCTATACTGGTGTCGGTTGAATTGAGCCATACGGGCAG
>CAZWIS010000061.1:0-10898 GCA_964634275.1 uncultured Candidatus Cloacimonadota bacterium
AGTTACTCTCTGACGTCGGACAGATTATTGTCTTTATCGCCAAGTTCTTAAGTAATGCTGCTATTTTCCAAAAGAGCATCGAAAAGATACTCTATGACAATGGAAGCAGTACCGGGCTGCTTGATGATGCTGGCAATGACATCTTTGCTAATTCATTCAATTACCTTCTCAAGACAGCTATTTCTGCTAATAACACTAATGTGATTTATCATGATATTCTGAAGCTGCTGTTCAACAACCCAGCCGGTGGACAGCTTAGTTTGGCAAGGCTCAAAGGTGATTCTGGAGAAGTCGCTTTGTATCTCGGCAATAGCGACACACCCTTTGGTTTGATCAATGTCGGAGATGCAAAGGGTTTGTGTGACCACATCGAAGAGACTGCCAAACACAATGATATTCAGCTCAATGTAGAAGATAGCGATTTCACAGAAGCGATGTTTGCTTCAGTAAAGGATTCCTCATCTCCCATCAACCTTTTGATCGGTTCCAAGAAGTTTGTAGAAGGGTGGGATTGCTGGCGTGTGAGTACTATGGGTTTGATGCATGTCGGCAAGAGCGAAGGAACGCAAATTATCCAGCTATTTGGGCGCGGTGTGCGACTCAAAGGGTATGAATGGAGTCTGAAGCGCAGCGGTCATACTTATGCCACCACAAAGCCTGGATTCATTGAAGATATCGAAACCCTGAATGTCTTTGGCATCGAAGCTGACTTCATGGATAAGTTCAGACAATTCTTACGTGATGAAGGCTTGCCTGGCAACGAGAAAAGGATGGTTATTACTATCCCAATGAATGTAACCGCTGATTTTGGCAAGAAGCTGAAGATAATACGACCGAAAAAGAAGAAAGATGGCACTGAGTATGATTTTAAGAAGGACGGACCAGTACCTACCCTTGGCAGTATACCACAGTACTTGCAAAACAATCCGGTAGTATCAGACTGGTACCCCAGGATACAGACTATTAAATCTCGTGGTACTCTGCAGGATGGCCAAAAAGACCAGGTAAAGCTTAGAAACAAGCAAATTAGTCTTTTAGACATGGATCGCTTGTATTTTGAACTGGAACGCTTCAAACGAGAACGAAGCTGGCACAATCTAAATCTCAGTAAACAGGGGATTATCAGCCTGTTATCAGACACATCATGGTATCGGCTCTTTCTACCGGAAACAAGACTCACTCCCCAAAACTATGATGAAGTGCTCATCCTCCAACAAATTGCCACGGAACTGGTAAAGCGTTTCTGTGATAAATACTACAACTTCTGTAAAAAGTCATATATTGAACCTCGGTTAGAATTGAGAGAACTGACTCCTGATGACGATAACCTGCCTTCAGACAAAGAATATCAGTTAATTGTCGATGGTGATGATATCCATGTAATCGAAGGGATTAAGAAGCTCAAAGATGAGATCACCAACAAGAAAGACATGCTTTTGCATGTGGGTGATCTCCATGCCTGTAACTTTGGTAATCATCTCTTCCAACCCTTGTTTCATGTGCGCCATGGTGGGAATATTACAATCCTGCCAGTCTCCTTAGGCGAAAGCGAATACCAGTTTATTACTGACCTGAAAGAATGGTGTGATAATAACCGGAAGGACATGAAGGATAAGGGGCAGGAGCTATATCTTCTCCGCAATCTTAGCAGGGGTAAGGGAGTTGGCTTCTTTGAAGCAGGCAACTTCCATCCTGATTTTATCCTCTGGTTCCTATCGGAGGGCAAGCAGTATGTTCACTTCATTGAACCTCACGGACTGATGCATGAAGGGGTAAACAGTGAGAAAATCCAGTTTCACAAACGCATCAAGGAGATAGAGACAAGACTTGCCGATCCCAATGTAATCCTTAGTAGTTGGATATTATCCTGGACTCCAAAACAAGAGCTTAAGCTCCGAGGCTATGATCCAGATGAGTATCAGAAGAATAATGTGGTGTTTATGGAAGACCAAGACACTTATGTTTCAATGATTATTAGACGGACGAAACAACAAAATGACAGATAGAAGATTTTATGAGATACCCATGAATCTTGTATTAGTCAGTCCATGAAAAAGGAGCATATAGATGATAGAATGGGGAAGTCAAATACTAAAGGTTGGTCCAAAAATTGATTTTAATGCTAAGGATCCTGATCAGGTAACTGCGGAAAATGGCACAGACATAGAAACTCAAAAGAACCAACTCATCGATCAGTATAGAAAGAACATTGAACCTTGGTTATCAGCTTTGTTTCAGAGTGAACATTTATCTCTATTAATCGGAAGTGGATTCACGACAGCCATTGCCAATAAATGCAATTGTACTGCTCTAGGCATGAGTTACGACGCGACCAAATTCCCCGAAACTAAGAGAGTGATTCTTGATAAACACACAAAGGAAACCGCTAAATCGATCCGGTTTAGTGAGCCAAATATTGAAGATCAAATTCGAGTATTAAGTCAATCTATTGACGGCTTAAGAGCACTTGGAGAGACTGGTAATGCTGAAGCATTCACGGCTTCATTAAGCGAATTGTTATCATCATTTCTGAAAGGGTTACTTGAAACTGAGCGCGGTATTAGTCAAAAGCTGTTTGATTCGATTGAAGAAGGCCCAATAAATACCTTGATCCCTTTTCTTATGAGTTTTGCATCGAGAACCGCTTCACGCGAAAGGTTGAATTTGTTCACAACAAATTATGATCGACTCGTAGAATCGGGCTGTGATGCAGCAGGTATAAGAGTTTTAGACCGCTTCGTTGGAGCATTAGAACCTGTTTTCAGGTCGTCTCGGCTTGATATTGACATGCATTATAACCCTCCTGGTATTAGAGGAGAACCACGGTATTTAGAAGGAGTCGTGAGACTAACAAAACTACATGGTTCTTTGGATTGGCGGTATGACAAAGACCTAAAAGTAATAAAGAAGGTAGGTATTCCATTTGGAGCAGCTGCAGACCATGGTTCCATCCCTTTAGACACTGCCCAAAGTGTTATGATATATCCAAATCCAATGAAGGATAGAGAAACAGCTGAATACCCGTATGTTGAGTTATTTAGAGACTTCGCTGCTGCAGTATGTAAACCTAACTCTACATTAGTGACCTATGGCTATGGATTTGGAGACGACCACATAAATCGGATAATTTCGGATATGCTAACGATCCCTTCGACACACTTATTGATCATTTCGTGGGATGACAAAGATAACAGAATTCGTAGGTTTTATGTAAATCAAGGGTTTGTATCCCAGATATCGTTATTGATAGGTTCACATTTTGGGGATCTCTCGACCTTAGTTGAACAATATCTTCCCAAGCCATCAATCGACCGCATAACAAACAAGATGTCAGAGTTGCTAAGTAAGCGCAGCAATTGCAAGGAAAAAGATCCTGTAGATACTGCGCCTATTGCTGGAGATCAATCTGTCATTGAAAACAATGATCAAACTGAAGTTATCATTACACCTCCGGTAGATGATGATGTTCCATTTTAGGAATCTATCATGAGAACACCTATGACCGAGTATTCAAGCTGTCTTATCGGAACAGTAGACGGAGTTTCACCTGACGAGATTGTTGTTCTATTAGATACAGATGCACCTCAATCTACGGCTCTAAATACTGGTACTCCTACCGCTTTTCCTCAAGTAAATGGTTATGTTTTAATACCGAATCAATCTGGTGCTATTGTTGGATTGGTTTATTGGTTAGGTATTGAAAGATCTCCATATCCAAAGCGAAAAGGATATTCAGATTTTGGGCTAATAGACCTTCCTTTCCCACTAAGAAAATTAAAGATCACTCCAGTTGGAACACTTGTCTCAAGAAGAGGCATTGATAATAAATGGAAACTGGAAAGAGGTGTCTTTTCTTTTCCTTCAATTGGTGATAACGTTGTTATCCCCACGCCAGAACAAATAAAGGCGATAGTGACCGGCGAAGATGACCGATCACATATTATCTTAGGAACATGTCCATCAGCATTTGATGCAGACGTGAAGGTCGATCCCAACGTCCTTTTGGGTCGTCATTTAGCAATTCTGGGTAATACCGGAAGTGGCAAATCATGCTCTGTCGCTTCAGTTATCAGATCTATGCTTAAGCAAGCACGTGATAAACATACACATGGAAGCGAACCCAATGCAAGATTTATAATCTTAGACCCCAATGGAGAATACTCCAAGTGCTTTAAAGATATTTGCCCCGAAGTAAGAGTATTTCGACCTGAGCTCAATGAAGACGATTTACAAAACGGGATTACTCACTTTTCTCTTCCTGCTTGGATGTGGAACAGTTCAGAATGGGCTGCCATTGCCCAAGCTGCGCCTCGCACTCAGAGACCACTATTACAGGAATCACTTAGACTACTTAAATCTGGTGGTCATTTAACTTTCCATACAAATGGGAGACTGTTAACACGGTGTAAGTCTTATAAAGCAAATTGTAGCGCTTTTATAGGTAAGGGGGCTATGGGATTCCCCGACAACAGTAATTTTGGGTTGGGGATCGAAATACTAATTCAAGATTTAAACCTGTACAAGGGCCAACTTGACATTAATCAACACCAGCCAATAGATGCATGCATTAATATAATCGAGGGAGTTAGAGTTTCTCGTAGATGGAATAATGGAAATGGTTATAATGATTTTGGTGATAGTAATGTCAATTCTGTAATCAATGCAGTCGAGAGTCTAATCGGATCTTTTGCAACGGATGACCACGAAATAGTTGTCAACGAGGATTCGCCAGTAAAATTCGATCCAACCTTGTTACCTGAAACACTTGATGAGATTACTCGAAATGGAGCAGTCAATGCCCAGCAATTCATTGCGACTTTAATCGTTAGAATTAAATCTCTCTTGAATGACAAAAGAATCTCATCAGTTATTGCATCAGAAACATGCACTCTTGAAAGCTGGCTCGATAACACTATTGGAAAAGATCAATCAAGTAATGGACAAATAGCTGTGATTGATTTATCATTAATCCCATACGAAGTACTTCATTTAACTATTGCCGTAGCTGGTCGAATAATCTTCGAGGCACTCCAACGTTATATGAAAAGTAATAAAGTCAGCCTTCCTACATCATTGGTTCTTGAAGAAGCACATACATTTGTATCTAAACTCTCCTTTCAGGGTGATGAGATACCAAATCCAGCTGCAATGTGCCGTTTTACATTTGAACGAATCGCCCGGGAAGGACGTAAATTCGGTTTAGGTTTAATTGTTTCATCTCAGCGTCCATCGGAGATATCGGAATCAGTATTATCTCAATGCAACACTTTTATGATACATCGAATAACTAATGATAAAGATCAAGATATTATTAATCGACTCGTTCCCGATACAGCACGAGGATTATTGAGAGAGCTTCCAAGTCTGCCAACAAGACATTGCATCATGCTAGGAGCAGCTGTAAAAATTCCAGTAATGATAGAAGTACCGGAACTAACCAAAGATAGCAGACCACATTCTGAAGACCCTAAATTTTGGGAAGTGTGGACTGGAAATGTCGAGCGTCATATCAATTGGAAAGCAATTGCAGATGACTGGCAGGGTATTCATCCTCTCTCTGAAGAAAATGTTCATCAAGAAGAAACACCAGAAGACGATGTCCCATTTTAGAATGCCAAACGAGTATTAGTAGTAGATAATAAAGGAGTTCTATCGATGAGTAGAGATGAGTTAATTGAATATGCATTACAATCAGATATTATGAAAAAATGGCATTACTTTCAGTTTCACTTTTCGTTTTATCATGAAGAGATGGAGCATGAGTTATGCAAATCTATTATTAACAGTTGTATATCATGTGAGTTAAAAATAGAGGGTATAGCGAAGAATTTTATTGATAGGATAGCTTCAATCAATGGAAGAGTAAAACAACAATCAGATTATGAACAGCTACTGCAGATACTCGCTGAGTTACTTATAGTCGAGAAAACTCTTTCTTTTGAATGGGAAAACGTAAGAGAGTATAAGCATGAACCGACCACTGGAGAATCTAAAAAGAATCCCGAAGTAAACATAGTTACAGATAACTACACAATTGGTGTAGAGGTCAAAAGCCCTAAGATAATAGATCATATGAATATTAGAGCTAGCAACCCATTCCAATTACCTGCACGAAGCCCAATAATCGATTTTTATGGAAAAGAACATACTACTCTGCCTAGGGATAACCCTGTAAAAGACTTTTTGATAAGTGCTGACACAAAGTTTAAAAGCTTTAAAGAAACAATTCCGAACTATTATGGCGTGCTAGTTATTGTCTGGGATGATTACATTTACGAGCCAATTTCATCTTTGCTCTCTGAAGGCTCAGGTCTATTTACGGAAGCATCATTCTATATTGACACAGATAAGAATGCGGTAAAATTTCCGAACATTGATTGTGTAGTTTTAACCAGACACTTACTTCAGATAATTCGTGGAACTAGGGGTGAGCCATTACCAGATGAGGTTAAAACTCCCTTGGAATATGGGGATAAGACTGTTTTCCCATTTAAAGTGCATATTGTCAACCCAGCATCTAGTGTAACAATTCCAGATGAAGTTATGCAGTGCTTTCAAACACATGAACCTTCTTTTATGCTTGGTGCCGAATATAGTCCAACAGATCAAATAACTTGGTTCAATTGATGTTCTAGTTTTGCATCATTAAATTCCTATGCTTTCAACTCACTTTTTAAGTGTACATGATTGTTTGAGTGAACTAAACAGAATGTCTCCATCCGATCGACAGCCGAGATTAGTTTAAGCATCGTCTTCCACCTAAGCGATTCAAACCCCGGAGTTGACCCAAGATACCTTTCTGGACTTTTCTGCCGATTTTTGGTACGTTTTGGCGCGAGATAACCACATATACGAAGCCTATCAGATCCACCACCTCTATCGATGCCAGTGCCTCCAGATAGATGTAGACCCACTGTCTGGATTTGCCTATTGCTTGTGCAATATCTCGGATGGACTTGTATCTGCCTTGTTCCAGGATGTCCAGTAGCCTGTGGGCATCTGCTATGCTGAAAGTCCAGCCCTTATAATGCTGATAGCCAATCCTTGCTTGGTAACGGTTGGCTCGGACGTATATAGGTGGATCATCTTCAATCTGTTTGATAGCCTGGCTTTGGAGCAGTTCGGGTAGTGATCTCTCAACAACATCAATACTGATACTGGTCATCTGAGCTGTAAGTTCAGCATTAAAAGGTCGATCATACTGACTGATGAAGTTGAGGATCAACTCTTTGTCCGTCATAATGCCCTCAATCATCCAGGTCGGCTTGGGTAATCAATTCAAGGTTCTTATAAATACCTATCTCTTCAACTGAGCGGATAAGTTTCATGGCTTTTCGGACATTGCCGCAAGAGTGGAAGTGGACATATTCGACAATATCGGGATGGAACTTTATCTCCAGGATCTCACTGCATAACTGGGCGATATCCTTCTTGGGCAGGTCTTGGAACTCATAGAAGAAATTGCATCTGTCGAAATAATACTCATTGATCTGATTGAGCCTGTCCTTGGCATTTTGCATCCCGACCAGGATGACAATCGCGGTGGTCACATCCACGATATCTCTGATTGCACCCAAGAGCTGGGGATGCCGGAAGGCGTAGTCTATCTCATCAACCACTATTATCGTATCACGATGGTCTTCCAGAGTCGATAAGCACAGCATGAATAGGTCATTAGCGGTTCCGTATGGGATGTACTCGCCCATGCCAAATCTCTTGTACAAGGCTAAGAGTAGCTTGGAAGCAAACGCTTTAGGTGTGGCAGTGGCTTCCAGTCTGAGATAGACATAGCCATTACTGAAAGCTATCCGACTGGCATAAGTGGTCTTTCCCAGTCCCGGTCTGCCATACAGCAATCCGAGCCCGACCATCTCCAGTTTGGGTCGGGTTAGTAGGTATTCTATGCATTTGTCTGCGGCTATCACGTTCTGAGTTCTGACGAGTGTTCCCTGTTTCATGTTATCCTCCTATTAGTTTATCCCAATGCGTTTGAGGAATTCCGTTCTGGAGAGGTGTGCGAATGGTGACTGCCCGTTCTTGGCTTCATCCTGTGCTTGCTTATCATCAGGCAATTCTGCTTGGTTGGTGATCGTTTCCGCTGGATTATGATCTTCAGCTTCAATTCCTGCTCCATCAGTCGTCGCTGCGGCTGTTTCAGTTTTAACTGATGCTTCTTGTTCGGATTGGGCTCTTTGTTGAGCTTTATAGTACTCCCTAGCCGTTTGACTAAAGCCTATCGCAAACTCAAAGGCTGGTTTATCATCACCTGACTGATACTCGAGTCCGATGCGGTCGAATTGTTCTTTGATTTCCTTTAAGATTATCCTATCCCGCTCCTGCTCTGCCAGTCTCTCTTTCTCTTTAGGATCAAGCTGTTCCCTTTCTTCCGGACTCAGCATATCCGGATGCTTCGTCAGCTTCATCATCGCCTTTCTGGTCATTTCCTCGATGATCTCGTCACTATCCTTGGGTGGCACTTCCAACATGGGCGGACTGCTGAACAGCGCTCTGGCACCCTGATCCTCCAGTTTCTCCTGCTTGGCTGTGGAGTTGTTCAAGATTCTATCAACCGCTTTCTGTGAGTTCACTACCAACTTCTTAGCATTGCGTTCCTTCTCTCGTCTTAAGCCCTTGATCTCGTTGTATTCTTTATTCAGTTCCTTATGCGAGACTGCCTTATCCATCGAGACTTCAATGAAAGGATGCTGCGTCTTTCTGAGCGCAGCCTGGCAGATAAAGACATCGTTCTTATCATAAACCACTATCCATCTGGCATCGCTGTAATCGAACCGGATGATGCAAGGCTGTCCCACATGGTTTACCAGTTCCCGGTGCCAGTAGACCTTCTTATCCAGCCTTATTCCTTCACTGCGGATGTTCTTACGCTCCATCGCCATCATCAGGAAGTTGAGCCTTGAGATCTCCACTTGGCGATTCTCAGCTATCCTGGCGGCACTGAAGACCTCATAAGGAGTTCGTCTGTTCAGTGAGGTATGTGGAGTCTCTCCATAACAGAATCGCACATAGAAGGCGATCATCTGCATCGTCTCCTCGATTGTAGGTGGCTTGCCGGTATAGAGTTTCTTAGCCCACTTCTCGTTTCTATGTAGCACCGATGGCTTGTCAGCAATCGAAGCTCCTCTGAAAGTGGTGATGAACCGCTCAAACTGCTCCTGGAAGGTCTTGAAGAAGCGTTCGATGATCTTAGCCTTGGCATTGTAGCTCTCAGCGAATCTTACTCCGATATTGAGCCTGGGGAAGATACCTCCCAGTTCCTTGTTTAGATCATGCTCTTCCCATCTCTCATGAAAGAGCTTGGCTCGGAAGGCCTTGCCATTATCCAGATAGACATACTTGGGTAACACTGCCATCGTTCCGCTATTGTTATCGGCGATCTGAGCGCAGTTGATAAAGCCATTGCGGAAGGCTGTGAGGATATGCTGGCTATCTTCTGTGAAGGCAAGTGATGCTCCCACCGGATACCTGCTTGCCCAGTCCATTACCATGATCATCGTCATGCGCTGTGCTCTCCCGGTCTGAGGATTGAGGATATCGAAGGAGAGGGTATGTCCATCCGCCACCCAGACCTGTCCTACTTCCAGAGTGCTATTATCTCTCATAATGCTCTTGATGACATTCTCTGAGACATACTTGCTGCCATCTCTGGCTTGGTACCATTCTGCCGGATGCCTGGCTGCCCATTCCTCACACCAACGTCTGAGGGTGCGTTCATTGGCCTGGGATTCGATAATCCCGTTTCTGCTCATCTGTTTGAGGTTGACTATGGCAGAACCGATCTTGATGCGGTTGGGATTGAGTAGCAGATGCAGCAGGTATTGCTGTTCCTGATAGCTGATCTTGCGTTCTTTGTACTTGCCCTTGCTCTTGTGGATCAGGGCATACATATCGAGATTGGTCTCATGGTAGATGCGTAGCCATTCCCGCAGCGCTCTCTCTTTTCGGGGTCCTTTGAGGTTATACAGCTCCGGTACCAGTCTCTTGCCGTTATAGTCACTGGTGATCCGTTTCCAGGCTAATACTTTGGATTCTGCTCCATACAACCTGCGTATCACCTCTTGGCAGAACCTGCCATAGAGTTGAGCCTCTTCCTTGTATAATAGTCTTTCCTCTTCAACCGGAGTTAGATCGAGAAAGTCACTGCTGAAGTCGATCACCACTCCATTCTCTTTGGCCTCGTGGATTAGGGTGAGCTTACGTTCGAACTCCAGATAGTCATCGTAGGTCTCATAGACTGTCTCGGACTCCAGATCATCGTCTGTAGTATCGGCTTTGGCATTGTATTGTTGGCGGTAGGAGAGCAGGAAGCTATAATCGACATTAGCATCACCTTCACCACTAACCTTGCCAACTCCAGCCCTCACCTCTGGAGCTACTTTGCATCTGCCACCGCTCTTGATTTCCAGCTTCAGTCCCTGGCTTTCCATCAGTTCTTGAAGCTCATTCAGCTTGTTGCGATACTCTCTCAGGAACTCCTCAGTCGGTCTGCCATTATATGGAAACATCAGAACCTCCCGCTGAATCTTTGATCTTCGTGGCTAGGTCATTATCATAGTAGACCAGGAACACACTGGGATAGCTGTGAACTCCTAGTTCGATCTCTTCCTCAAAGTAGAGTTCCGGTTTATGTAGGCTATCTCTGAATCTGTCATACTCTGCCTGAATGATCTCTTCCGTTGCCAGCACAAAGGTCTTGATCGTGGCTCCGTTCTTAGTGGGGATCTGATGCTTGAGTGCGGTCAGCTTCCTAGCATCCACCATTCTTCTGATCGTCTTCAGATTCTTGTTCATCAGTAAGGCCACCCTATCGATAGGTAGCCAGATAAAATCGACTTTCATGTCCATGTCCAAGTCCTTCAAAAACTGCGACCCACTTGGAC
>CAZWIS010000062.1:0-9191 GCA_964634275.1 uncultured Candidatus Cloacimonadota bacterium
TTGGGATGTACCTCTCTCAAAATGAGCAATTTTTCCGATAATCTTCTTGCCTGGCATCAAAATTGCATTAACATATAAATACCCCCCAGGGGTATAAAAGGAGAATGAATATGGCACATTGTCATGACGTATCTCGCAAAGCTCATCATGATGACGCGTTCAAAACCAAGCTGATAAACCGCTTGAAGAGGATAGAGGGACAGGTACGCGGAATCCAGAAAATGCTGGATGAGGACGTTTACTGTGATGATATAATCACTCAAATCAGTGCGACCCGTAGTGCTTTGGGATCCGTATCAAAACAGCTTTTTGAGGCACATTTACAATCCTGTATATTGGAACAGATTCAATCCGGCTCAGTCGAAGTTTTGGATGAACTAAAGAAAACTATAGATCGTATGACAAAGTCATAAAACAAGGAGTACAAATGAAATCAATACTAATCACCATCCTGATAATCAGTTGCTTTCTGCCATTGATGGCACAGCACTGCGGTTCCTGTCCTTCGGAATCTACCACAAAGCTGACAGCCAGCAAAAGCGCAAACATAAATACCGGAAAAGTAATATCCGCTCCCAAACAAAGGCATAATATCAACGATGAATATTACATTACCTACGAATGGAACAAAAACCCGAAAATAGGTACCTACATCCTGCTTGTAAACGTTTTTGACAAAAACAAAAAGAGAGTCTCTGATCTGGCTATGACCGCGGATGCGTATATGCCTTCGATGAAAGGTTCACACGATACCGGCGATAAACCCTTGCGTCTGAACAAGAAAAACCAGTATGCCATTCCAGTTTACTTCATGATGTTGGGAGACTGGGAGATTGAACTAAAGCTTTCCAAAGGCGACAGGAAACTGGGTAATGCCTTTGTAAGGCTGGATATCAAGTAATCCGGAGCAGAGATGACTTCCATCAAAATGTTTTCCGGAGGAAACCGGAAGGGGGAGCTTGTGTCCTCGATCTTCCGGCTCAGCTTGTTGATCGCTATTCTCCTCACTACCGCAAGGCTTTCGGCAAATAGCAATTTGCTGTTTATTGAGGCTCAGGCTGTGGGTTCCTGGAGCTTTGAGGATGAAGAATGGAGGCACTATTCTCATCACCCCCATGAAGCGATGCAAAAGCCATCGATTGGATTGGATTATATAGGCCGGTTTGGAAATTCCAGCAGAGATTTGGGTTATGCCGCTCTGCAGTTTCGGCTGGCCTGGGACGAGAGCGAAAAATCTAATCTTCAACCCCAATTATACAACGCATTTATCAATCTGAAGGCAAGGGACTTCGATCTATGGGTGGGGCACAACAAACCTGCCATCGGCCTGTCTTCATATTTGGACAACCATGCTCTACTGATGATGGACAATAGTATGAGTGGCTTGAACTTCGATCGGGATTGGGGCATTGGAATGCTGATCGACCGCCCAAAAACAACGTCTCGTATATCACTGACGACCGGATCCGGAATGCCACTTTATGCCAGAGGAAACTACCTTGTGAGCGGAAGAATATCCTATGCGGACATAAACCGTGATAACTATAGCATCGGTATATCCGGTGCCCAGGGCGAAATCCTGAAGACGATGGGATATGAAATCATGCATGATAAAAAGCAGCACGAACTGGTTGCAGGTGGGCTTGACACTTCCTTTAGATACCTGGACTGGGAACTCCGTACAGACCTTATCTATGGCTCCTATGATGAAAGCAGAGCGTATTCAGCCTTGGGCAGAATAGGGTGGTTTTTCCTCCCGGAAGACAGAGCACAGTTCGAAGTCCAATCCCAGTTCAGCGAATTGAAAAACAACCGTCAGCAAATATATTCCACGGGTCTGATGTATAGAATCGGCAAAGATGTCACTATCAGAGCTGTCCATACACTCACCGAGCCGGGATCGGTTCAAAGCCTGGCTTTGCAGATATACTATTACAAAGGACTTGTCTTCTAAGGAGATATCATGAAATCAATAATAATGCTGTTCATAATCCTGATAGTAGCCACGGCTGCCTATGCTGCCGTTGGTTGTGATCTGAATGATCCTGACAAGGATGTCAAGCGTCTATTCCCCTCTTCCACAGGATACAAGACCACTTACAGATCAATTCAGAGAGAAGGCGGGAAGCCCCTTCTGTCTGCGATTGAAAAGCGATTGGGAGACGAGTTCAGCGGGCTGTATGAAACCATCGACGTTCCCTATACGTTGTACGAAGTATTTCAGGGGGAAAAATCAATCGGGTATATCCATGGTGTGAACCAAAGGGGGCGTTATGGAGGCATTCAGGTATTTCTGGCAATTGATTCCAGGGGGATCATCCAGGATGTTTATTTCCAGCGTCTTAGCTCGCGCAATGGAACTGCCTACAGATCGGGAGATTTCACCCGGCAGTTCAAAGGACTGGGGATGAAAGATTGGGACACATTAAACATCAAGACAGGCAAAGGAACCGGAAAAGCAGCTTCGATAAAGAATCCGGCAGCAAGTGAAGACCCGGACTTTCTGGCTATTCTGCGAGGGATCAAAAAGAACCTCGTTTTAATGGAGCACTTTGGCTCTTACAGTAAAATACTGGAGAAGTAATCATGCCATCAATCAGTAAAATAGCATACAAAAATCTACGCCGCAAAAAAATACGTACAATCCTAACCCTCTTGGGTATCTCATTATCGACATGGGTACTTGTGAGTCTCTTTGGTTTTAACCAGGGTTATGACAGATCATTGAATACAGACATCGACAATCTGGGCTTTCAGACATTGCTCACAGCCAAAGGATGCCCTTACGAGGCAGCCACTTTGATGTTGCAGGGTGGAGCGGGATTGCGATACATGCCGGAAAGCGTATTGGAAGAATTGAAGGAACATCCTGAAGTACAGACTCTTACGCCGATGCTAATGCAGGTAGTGTTCGATCCCTTCATCGGAGAAACGGGAGGCATTGCAGCATTTACCGGTGTCGATCCCAAAACATATCCAACGATGAAAAGCTATCTGGAATTTGCCCAGGGGACATGGTTTGAGGATCCCTTTGCCATGGAAGCAGTAATCGGTTATGAAGCTGCTGAATTGGAACAACGCGAAGTAGGCGATTTGATCCTTATTCCCGAAAAGGAAGTGGAACTCAAAGTCGTCGGAATCCTGAAAAGAAGCGGGACTCAGGACGATGGAACCATCTTTGTCCCCTACAAAGCATTGCAGCTCATCTTTGGTGTGGAGGACAAACTTACCAGCGTAGGGATCAAACTGACCAAAGAAACCGATGTCGCAGCTTTTGAAGAGAAGCTCTACGAGTTACCGGATGTACAGGTAGTCTCCATGGCACAGGTGAAGAGCACCATCTCCAGCCTTGTAGCTACAGCCAGGGCAATGGTAATGTCCATAGCAATGATAGCGATCCTAATAGCGATGGTGGGAGTGATGAATACGATCCTGATGTCTGTATTCGAGCGCTTTCAGGAAATCGGAATCATGAAATCCATGGGAGCGACAGCCGGACATATCTTTCGACTGATCTGGACGGAGACGATTATTATCTGCTTGATCGGAGGGATATTGGGAGCTTTGATGTCTTTGGCACTTGCCTCCCTTACCGAAGCTCTGATCCGTTATGTACTCCCCTATTCGCCAAAAGGATCATTGATTCACATCGATTTACCATTGGTTCTCCGCTCCATCGGGATTATCACTGGTATCGGATTCGTGAGTGGGATCTATCCTGCCCTTCGCGCATCACTGATCAAACCCATCGAAGCGATTAAAAGTAATGAAGGTGAAATATGAGTATCATCACAGCAAAGAACCTCTCCAAGGTTTTCGTCCGCGGAACAGAGGAAATCCGTGCGGTGGACGGAATTGATCTCGAGATACAGGAAGGGGAGTTTGTCTCCTTTGTAGGAGTATCAGGCTCCGGTAAAACATCTCTCCTTCACCTGCTTGGGTGTTTGGATAACCCCACAGATGGTAGCATTAGATTGAACGACAAAGCAGTCTTTGCAGATTCAAGGGCGATGTCCGAAAAAGCCCTAACAAAGCTGCGTCGCGACAATTTTGGATATATATTCCAGAGATTTTATCTGATCCCTACTCTCACAGTAAAAGAGAATATCATGCTCCCATACGCATTTAACCGCAATGAGTCCATCCGAAAGAATGTAATCCCCACGGCACAACGACTGGGCTTGGAAAAGAGACTGGACCACCTGCCCAAAGAAATCTCAGGTGGAGAAATGCAAAGAGTAGCCATCGCCCGGGCATTGATAAACAACCCCAAAATCCTGCTTGCCGACGAGCCAACCGGAAATCTTGATAGTAAACGCAGCGAAGAAATTGCAGATATACTTACAAACTTGAACCGGGAACATGGAATCAGCGTAATCCTGGTAACCCACAACCACGAACTGGCTGCCAAAGCCACCAGAACGATTGAGCTATGTGATGGCAAGATAGTATAGAGCCATTTGTATATACCTCAAATCAAGGTAAGGATCCGGACATAAATATCGTGAAGACCGCTGTACGCATCTTCCGGTGAACAAACCTGTGTGTTTTTCAGCCTATCTGAGCGTACAGAATACTGTCACCCATACCCACCCAACGTGTTTTTGTCCGGGGCACTGCCCCATACCTCAATAATTCATTGATCATTTTGGCTCATCTCGGAGGATCTGTTTCCTCCGGGAGAAAGCCGTGTCCGCTATCTTTTCTTTGTGGTTAAGACCCTCGAGTGTTTTCTCAGCCAGCGAAGCACTACCCATGTACCGACCCCAAAGCTCATGAGAATAATCCAATGCAGATCAAATTCGAGGTAATGCAGAGCTATGAAATCACCAAAGAGTTCCAGGAGAAACAAAGACAGTAATAAACCCAATAAACCATTGTACTCTCTTCGTAACACGTGTTTTATCGAAAATTGATACTCAGCAGCCACATATTTTCCGCTCAGGGGAAAGAAGGCCGGCGTTTTCTTTGCCCATTCCTGGTATGCATCTCCGAACTTCCTTCTGAGAAAGGCTTCCTCGGCATACATTATGCGTTCGTAATAGACCCAAAATAGCAATGAGTATATTGTCACGACCCAAAAACTCCGGGGGTAGAGTACCACTCCAAGCATCATGAAGTAGTTACCCAAGTACAGCGGGTGTCGGACTATCGAATACATCCCGGTGGTGTTTAGTTTTTCAGCCACCTGTTTCTTTGTGTTTCTTCCTGATGTATGTGCAGGAGCATGGCCAATTGTAAGCGCACGAATGAGAACCCCAAACAACCCCACAAACAGACAAAATATTTCCCAGATATGATCCCCTGCTTCGGTGCCCATGAAATATTCAAAGTGAAGCATAGGATACGATAACAAGACAATCAGTAATAACGGTAAGTAGCTGCGCCAGCGGAACAACCACACACCTTGAGCTTCAAATTCTTCTTGCAAGGCCATCAATCACCTCCCACAAAGAGAAATGCGTTATGGCACAGCAATGCAATCTCTTTGGCTGATAATATAAACCATGAATGTACAACGGCAAAAATATGCAAGAATATTTTCATTGTCTTGAGCAGAAACATGCTGAGTATGTGTAAATCATCAAAAGATCGGAGGATCGGAATCCTCCGCTACTCTGTAGCGTAGCTTTCTGAAGCTACGGATCACAAATACCACGAGGCTGGTATGGATAGACATCAGATCGGAGGATCGGAATCCTCCGCTACAGTAGCGTAGCTTTCCGAAGCTACGGATCACAAATACCGCAAAGCTTATGTGGATATTCAAAAGATCGGAGGATCGGAATCCTCCGCTACTATAACCCATATTTAGTGGATATCTCACCTATATCAAGTGTATTCGTGAATAGGCTTGATATAGGCTTGATATAGGCTTGATATACGCTTGACTACTAGGTTGACACAGGGCAGTAACAAAGTTTACACTTACCAATCGGGTGAAATCTATTGACACAAACGAGACCGGATAATCACGTGCAATTGATCTTTAATAATCTGGTGATGGAGTTCGCCATAACCGCCTTGATGCTGATGACTCCTACATAGATAAGGAGATTATTATGTCTTTCAGCACCATTTTTGCCAGCATTCTCTTACTGGGTTGGTTGGGTGGACGGCTGGCTAAACGAGCCGGGTTACCATCCGTACTTGGAATGCTTTTGGCCGGTATTCTTTTGGGAAGCTTTCTGAATCGCAATTTACCCTCTTCATTGGTGGCAGTGGAACCATTTCTCAAAAACTTCGCATTACTGGTGATTCTTCTCCGGGCAGGTTTGGGAATAAACCGGAAGATCCTGAAACAAACAGGAGTTACGGCTATCCTGATGGCTGGAGTTCCATGTCTGATCGAAGGAACTGCCTTGTACTTCTCCTTCCGCTACTTATTTTCCTTTCCAGTTCCAATTGCCGGAATGACTGCTTTTATGCTGGCTGCTGTTTCCCCTGCCGTGATCGTGCCATCCATGCTAAATCTGAAAGAATTGGGCTATGGTGCAAACAAGCAAGTCCCCACCGTTATTCTGGCTGGAGCTTCGTTGGACGATGTATTTGCCATCACTTTGTTTTCGATCTTCAGCCGAATGTACACAGAAGGAAGTGGGTTTGCCTACAGGGAACTAATCCATATTCCATGGTCTATCATCGCTGGAATCGGCATCGGACTTGCACTGGGATTTCTCCTGCTGATGCTGTTTCGTCAGATAAAACAGATTCGTGCCACAGAAAAGGTTATCGTGCTCTTGGCACTATCTCTGGTGATGGTCGAAATGGGAGATCACATTCAGATTGCCTCTCTATTGGGTGCCATGACGGTAGGATACGTACTTTTTGAGCGTGAAAATGCAATCGCCAAAGAGGTAGCTTCCAAGCTTTCGAAGATCTGGGTCTTTGCTGAAATCCTGCTCTTTGTGTTGATTGGACTTTCTCTAAATCCGGCTTTTATCCTGAAAGCTGGATGGAAGGGACTTCTGGTGATCATAATGGGGCTGGGAGCCAGATCTATCGGGGTTGTAATTGCTACTGCATTTTCAAAGCTGAATAGACGGGAAAAACTCTTCTGTGTATTTGCCTACCTGCCCAAAGCAACCGTTCAGGCTGCACTGGGAACGATACCTCTGGCTCTGGGAGTACCAGATGGGGAACTCATCCTGGCTATCGCAGTGATGGCAATATGCGTGAGTGCTCCATTGGGATTGATCCTGATCAATCGTTGCGGAACCAGATTGCTATGCCATCCCCAATCCCCGAAAAATAAATGCTGAAGAGCTGACCCTTAGCTACATTTATGCAATGGTCTTGTAATGTTATGACTGTTTCAAAGGGTTGCTTTAATAGATCAATTGCCATCCGGCATAAATCTGATGTTTCCAGGAAGTTCTATCGAAGGTGGATTTGTGTCCTACCATCAGTTTATGATGGGCAAACACGGATGTTTTTAGCATGGTCTGGATTGCGAGGGTATCGCTGATATCGCCTTCCAGCCAGTCTGCTGTCGTGTGGTCAATATCCGCTATCTCTTCGTGATAATTCAGGGAAAAGTGGTTACCAAAGCTTCCCTGCCGGGTATAGGAGGCATGACAATTCAGGCTGGAATACATAGGGAGGGGATAATCAAACTCAATGCTATAATCCAGCAGATTTGATCCTTTGGGGTATCCGAGTGGTTTTCCATCGTGAGAATATGGACTATAGGGTAGATAGTGGGCATAGATCCAGGGACGAACTGCGGTGAATTCGAGTGTCAGCCTTGGTTTCATGGCATTTGGTTCTCCCAGTTGGATTCCGCTTTGGAAGGCGTATTTATTACCCCACCAGTTTCCAAAAACCTCGGCATAACGCAATTCATCAATGATTACCTGTGTATATAGCTTTATCTTTTGATGTGCCCGAAGGCTGCCACCGGCATAGATCAGAATGTTGTCCCTATCTCTCAGATTGTGTTCCGTCACCCGCCAAAAAGCTTGAGGCAAGAGATAGTTTACATCCATACCCCGATCACCATAAATCACACTTTCACCAAAGAACAGCTTTAGCCTGTCCCGCCAGCTATATGATATCTGATGCAATGCCAGGTACTTATCCGGATAATGACGGGTATTTGCCAGATTATTATCGTTGTAAACCGGAATTGGACTGTCTGATATCAGAGTGGCGTGCAGAAGGGATAGCTGAAATGCTCCCAAGCTGGCTTCTGCCAGGAAATAGCCATATTCATTGGCTGTATCGCTAAGGATAATGCTTCCTGATATGCTGTTTCCGATCTGAAACTTATCACGTCCCAAAGATAGATAGAAATTGTCGTTTTTGTAGCTGATATCGCCGCTGAGATTATCCACCCAGATTTTATCGGAGTCAGTTTTGTAATAGCTATCGACGAGTGGCGAAGAGTGTACAGATTGATCCGAATCTCCAAAGAAAGCTCCGCTATACCAGATGCTGCGCATCCTCCAATGATCGTTTATCGAGGCATTGAGACGCATGCCTTTGTACAGATAGCCATAGGTAAAATCCTCATCATGAGTATATTCATATCCTGCCAAGGCGTTGATTTCGGTGCGGAAATCGATGCCGTTTGCCCTGAATCCATAGGTAAAGATGCTATGTCTTTTGGGCTGGAGCCGAAATGCATCGTAAAGAGCAGAATAGAATATATCCAGGCTTTCAAAGGGAGTCGAGAGTCCATCGTCAATTTCTGGCAGAGGGTCGTAGGGTTGCTGCTCTATCAGGAATGATGGACTATTGGAGCTGTGAACCTCCGGATGAAAAATCGAAGACGGGCTATTTGCATAGAGCATTGATATGCAGCAGAATACCAAGCTCAGAACAATGAGGTTGACATGCTTTGTTTCACGGGGGCTAATCACTATTTCGCCTGCTTTTTTGCATGATTCGCTGGACTTCGTTGCGGTTGATTTTGAGTTCGATGGCGATTTCCTTTACTGTCCATCCGTCATTAGCCAGGCGGTCTATCATTCTGGCGAGAGTAGTATCTTCCAATAACTGGTTTGAATCCGGCTCCACGTCCTGTTTCTGGACTTGCTTTGCTTTGCGGGATGCTCCAAATGGAAAGAGAATGATATTCAGGAAAGCGTTGAAAACCGCAGTACTGCGAAAAAGCAAAACCAGCAGCGAGACAACAAGGATGGCAATGACCAGGACATAGCTAAAATCACTAAACCCGATCAATTGAT
>CAZWIS010000063.1:0-8228 GCA_964634275.1 uncultured Candidatus Cloacimonadota bacterium
CGTTTTTTTCTGCCCTGAACTGAAATCCTTTAATTTCAACGATGGCGTACATCTTGTCTCCTTGTGTATCTTGTATGTATTTTATACTATGAAAGTTCCAAAGATTTCCCTTCCACTAATCTGTCAACTGTTATATTTGCCAGTGATATCTTCCATACCCGGAAGCTTGAGCACCCGGAACTGATCCAAACGCATCGCCGGGTCTTCGATAAAATCACATTGATCCTTGTAGGAGGAGAATATTCGGTTGTTACTCTTGATATGCTCCAAAACCTCCGGATGGATGACAATACTTAGCAAAGAATCATGAACGAAGTAATCTGCCCGACTGAGCCACCTGTATATTCTCATCAATACGGCATCTTTCGAGATCACTCTACCACTGCCATTGCAATAATGACAGGGATCGGAGTAGTTTGATATCAAAGTGGATCTCATCCGCTTTCTGGTTACTTCTACCAATCCCAGGCTGGTAAAAGAGTAAACCTTGTTTTTGGCACGATCCCGATGTAATCCCTTGCGGAGCGTATCCAATACCTCATTTTTGGCACTTTCATCGATCATATCAATAAAGTCGATTACAATTACTCCACTAAGGTCTCGGAGCCGGATCTGTCTTGCCACTTCTGCGGCTGCCTCTATGTTTGTCTTGCGGACTGTTTCTTCGTAGCTGGACTTGCCTGTGAAGCTGCCTGTATTGATATCAATGGCGACGAGAGCTTCCGTCTGTTCAATCTGGATATTTCCTCCACTGGGGAGATAAATTCTGGAGTGGAATATGGTCTCTATCTTCTTTTCTATCGCCCAGGCATCAAAAATGGGGGAGTCCTCTTTGTAGATTTCAATTTTCTTGATCATTTCCGGAGCCACATCTTCAAGCTGGGATATTATCCTGCGTGCAAATGCTTTGTTGTCGATAACCAGTTTGTCTACGTGCTCACCAAAAAGGTCGCGGATCAGATAGTTTTCCAGAGCGTTTTCTTCAAAGACGCAGATAGGGGGCTTGGCATGCTTGATTTGTTTCTCGATCAAACGCCATGTTTTTGCCAGGGCGTTGTATTCATTGCGGAAATCTTCTTCTTCACAGTTTTCTGCTTCAGTTCTTACGATCAAGCCAAAGCTGGGATCTTTGATCGAATTGAGCAGGGATCTGATTCTTCCCCTTTCATTGGGGCTTGATATTTTGCGCGAAACAGCGATTTTGTTTTTGTTTGGAAACAGTACCAGATATTTTCCGGGGATGGAAATCTGTCCTGTGAGTCTGGCACCTTTGGATCCAATCGGTCCCTTATGGACTTGGACTACAATCTCCTGCCCTGGTTTGAGTAGGTTGCTGATCTGCGATGAATCCGAAGGATTGAGCCGCTTGGCAGGTTTTTCCCGTTCAAACAGATCCAGGAAATCCAAAACTATGTCCGAATAATGCAAAAATGCCGTTCTATCCAGACCGATCTCGATAAAAGCTGCTCCCATACCTGGTAACACATCTTTGACTATCCCTTTGTATATGTTTCCGACAGGATTTTGATGGTCTTTTTTCTCCACGAACAGCTCAACCAAACGGTTGTCTTCCAGTACCGCAACCCTCTTTTCGAGGGCGTGGACGTTTATGATGATCTCTGTGCTTACGCTTTCTTTTTTCATATTAGTTCAGCTCCATTGGCATCAAATAGAGCCATTCATTGGTGTTGTGTTTTTCCAGATAATACTGAGCGGCTTTTTGGGGATCGTTGATCCCTTCTAAGAGACTCTGCAAGCTCTGAAGCCTGAATGATCCACTCCCGCGCATTGCTTCAAACCAACTGATCTTACCCGGAAGAGTAATGGTATTATAATCTTCGATACCTGATAATTGTCCAGCTTTTTCGATAGCAGACCGGAGTCCTCCTATCTCATCGATCAAACCAAGAACGTATGCATCTCTGGCAGACCATATTTTACCTTGGGCAGCTTCTTCCAGTTTCAAGGGATCGATGTTACGAGTCTCAAGAATTCTGGATTTGAATTCGTCATAGACGCTTGTCGCATTTCTCCGAAATGAATTCAACAATGCTGGATCTGTCCTATTCATCAGATCATACGATCCGGCAAATTTGCCAAAGCTGATGTTTTGATTGCGAAGCCCTACTTTTCGGCTGAGACCTTCTGCCTCCGGAACCATCATGATGACTCCAATCGAGCCTGTGATCGTATATTCGTCTGCAAAGATATAATCTGAGGCACAGCTGATATAGTATCCTCCAGAGGCTGCAGCTCCCCCCATGGAAACGACCACTGGAACCAAGGTTTTCAACTGCATAAGTTTTTGGTAGATCAGCTCTGATTCGAGTGCTGATCCTCCTCCGCTGCTGATTCGCAGGACTACTGCCTTGATGCTTTTATCCTTGCGGATAGCATTGATGATCCTCTGAATTTTGACTGCATTTATGTTTGTATCATATCCAAATCCGTTGTCCATTCCTGGGGCAATGGATCCATTCAGATATACTACCGCCACTTTGTTTAAGCTTCCTCGAGAGGCTATTTGATCCTGATAATCTGAAACTGAGATCAGCTGTTTGGTGTCTATGCCATAATTGGCATAAAAAGCATCACGATTGATGATGACATCCACCAGATCGATTTCCAATGCGTTTTTAGGAGAGATAAAATAGTCTTCCCGAGTTTCAAAGATGGCTTTGATAGTGTCTGGTGAAATACCCCTGCGATCGGCAATTTGCTTGATTATCAGTTCATAACGGGCACCAAGAGCTCTTCTGTAGTTTTCCAGGGTTTTGGAGCTGAGAGAAGTTTGTGAATATGGTTCTCCGGCTCCTTTGTAGTCTCCTACTTGAAGGATGTGCATTTTGATCCCGAGTTTATCAAACATTTCTTTGTAAAACGTAATTCCGGCATTGACTCCATCGAGCATAATCCCAGCGGAAGCTGATGGCTCAATGTGAATTTTATCGGCCAGGCTAAGGATCAGGTAGTCTCTTTGAGATATCATATCCCCAAAGGCATAAACGGGTTTTCCGCTTTGCTTGAAGATTGTAATGGCAGATTCAAGTTCGGAAATTCCCGCATAGCTCATTTGAGCAAAGCGGGGACGCAGTATCAGCCCTTTTATCCGGTTGTCGCTTGCAGCAATGTCTATTTTGCGACAGATATCCTCCACGCTTGTGGAGCTAATGTTGAGGAGGTTCGATTGTCTGATTTCACTGTATTCTTCTACCAATCCACCAGGATTGACCACCAGCCACGAACCGGCTGGAATTGATATCGAAGAAGGCATTCCTTTTGAGATGCTGCGGTATCCGATGTAAAAGGCAAGCAGCACCAGCAAAGGGAAGATCAGACAGCCAAACAAAATCTTTTTGGTACCTTGCATGTTGTCTCCAATAAAAATCTATATATGATCTGCTCTTGGGCTTTTGAACAATAGATAACCCAGCAGATACATTTTCTTACTAAAAAAGAATGAGGTCAAATTGGCAAAACTCTTTGATAATAAATGGCGGAGATGTAGGGATTCGAACCCTAGATACGCTTTTGACGTATACACGATTTCCAATCGTGCTCCTTAAACCAGCTCGGACACATCTCCACGCTGTGGACTTTGCCACGTTTTTCTATGACCTGATTCTGTCAATCAGATTTTAGTGACGGAAATGTCTTACTCCTGTAAAGACCATTGCAATATCCAGTTCGTTGCAAGCATGGATTACATCCTCGTCTCCCTTGCTGCCACCGGGTTGGATAATTGCTTTTATACCTTGCTGATACAGCTCGTCGATCGAATCTCTAAACGGGAAAAAACCATCAGAAGCACAGATTGCTTTGGATATATCATGGCCAAATTTCTTTGCTCTCATAATTGCAATGTCAGTAGAGTCAATTCGGCTGGTCTGTCCGATTCCCATCCCGAGTGTTCGATCATCAGTAGTAATGGCAATTGCATTAGATTTCAGGATTGATACTACTTTCCAACCAAAAGTCATCGCATCAAATTCATACTGGGAGGGTTGGCGTGAGGTCACCACTCGCCAGGTACTGATATCATCATTTACCAGATCCCACTGCTGGAGCAGATAACCCCAATACAAAGTCTTCAATTCCAGTGTATTAGATGGCTTTTCCAACCATCCGGTATTATACTGGATTAGTCTGCGATCTTTCTTCTTCTGCAAAACTTCCAGCACACCATCTTGATACCCAGGAGCTATGATGATTTCGGTGAATATCTTGTTGATCAGGATAGCTGTTTCCAGATCAAGAACCCGATTTACAATGATAATTCCCCCAAAGGGAGAGATTGTATCCGTATTGAAAGCATTGCGATAAGCTTCACTGAGAGTAAAAGCCGAGCCGACTCCACATGGGTTGCAGTGCTTCAGGATGATCACAGTGGGCTCTGTAAACAACCTGATCGCTCTGAATCCGGCATCGACATCCAGCAGATTATTAAACGACAGCTCTTTGCCATGTAACAGCGTCCAACCACCTTTTTTGCTACAGGAATAGAACCCGGCTTGCTGATGTGGGTTTTCGCCATAACGCAAGCTCATGGTGTGCAGACACGAAAGATCAAAGTGATCTGGAACCACAATGTTCCGGGCCCGGTTGGTTTCCAGCTTTTCAAAGTAATCAGCAATCATAGAATCATACGCAGATACCATTGTAAAAGCTTTTTGAGCCAGATAACTACTCCACTCTTCAGGTAGTGATTTGTTACGTTTGAGAAGCTCAAGACTGGGTTCATAATCCTTGGGATCGGTAATTACGGATACATATTTGTAATTTTTGGCTGCAGCGCGAATCAGAGTAGGTCCGCCTATATCGATGTTTTCAATAATTTCTTCATGGGTGGATTTGGAATCAGCCCTTACCTTCTCAAATGGATAGAGATTGACGATCACGACGTCTATCGTATCAATTCCCAATTCGGAAAGCGTCTGTAAATGTTTTTCATCATCACGGTTTGCCAGTATGCCCGCATGAATCACAGGGTGAAGAGTTTTGACTCTGCCATCCAGAATCTCAGGAAACTTCGTAAGGCTGGAAATCTCCACGGGATCCGCACAAAACTGACATAAATGTTTGTAAGTATTAGATGTAGAGAGTATGGTGTAGCCAAGTTTCTCAAGCCCGAGCGCTACTTGCTCGATCCCAGATTTGTCGCTTACACTGATGATTGCGTATTTTTTCATGATTCCTCTTCTTGATTTAAAATTTCGAGCAGTTCATTTAGATCTGATTTGTTTACGTAGTCTTCCAGTCTTTTGTTTAGTTTTTGATTTGTGTACATCTCCATTGTAATGCGAACCACCTGCTTGGGAACACGCTTCACAATCTCGCTTTTCTCCTTGTGATCAATCACGGAAACCAGTACAATCCCACCCAGAATAATGACCCAGTTTATATAAATCCACATCAAAAAGATTGGCAACGCTGCCAAAACACCATATACAGCCTGGATATTGGTGAGGTTGAATATATAATAGTCAAAACCGCTTTTTGCCAATACCCATACCAGAGTAGTCCAAAAAGTCCCACGGATAACAGAGCCACGCCTGATCTTGATCGAAGGCATGATCGAATACAAAAAGATCAAAGCAATGAATTGCATGATAAATGGGATAAAATATACCAGTTGCTGCCGCAGAAAACCAAGCTTCAGGATTCCGGAAATAATCGGCAAGGACGAACTGCTAAAGAGAAGGATCATGATCAGCATTCCAAACAGGAGAGTACCGAAAAACTTGATCAAGTGGCTGATCAGATCATTTCCTGTATGAAACTCCAGATTCAAAATCCGGTCAAAGGTATTGCGGATCGCTCGGAAGAGCGAATAGGATGTCACAAGCAGGATAGCAAAATTGAATACATTGAAGGTAAATCGCCTTTTGAGTGTTTCATCCAGGAAGTTGACCACCTGCTCTGCCGATCCAGGCATAAAGTTTGCCGCTATCAGGTTTTTTATCTTGTCCACGAGATTCAAAAATGGCAAATCCGGTATGACCATTACCACAAACATAACAAATGGAATAAAGCCTAACAAGGTGATATAAGTAAGTCCGGCAGATTCTTTGAGAACTCCTTCCGTAGTAATCCGGTGAAACAAGATCCGGAAAAACTTCCCTGTATTACGAGAGATCAGCCTGCGCTTTTCTGGAATCCAAAGATAGCTATACACTTTGATAGTGTCTTCGATTACTATTCCCACGTAGGAAAATATCCCGTCCAATAACCTGCCGAACACACCGCTTCGTTTCTTTCTCATAATCGCTTTCTAATCCTCCCGAAGGGCTATTACGGGATCGAGATTACTGGCCCGGACAGCAGGCATGATTCCAAACAAGAGTCCTACTCCGATCGATACTGCCAAAGCAATCCAGATCATTTGTACTGATGCTATTACACTAATCCCCAAAAACTTTGATACAAGGCTCAAAACAGAATATCCTGCGATGATTCCAAACACTCCCCCCAGGGAAGTGATCAATACGGTTTGAACCAAAAACTGGAGGAAGATATCAAAGCGCCTTGCTCCGATAGCCAGGCGTACTCCGATCTCTCTCGTACGTTCCTTTACTGAAGCCAGCATGATGTTCATGATCACGATTCCTCCTACCAGGAGTGATATCACAGCGATCATGATAAAGATTGCAGTAAACATCATCGAGTTCTGCTTCATCTCCAGTAGTTGTTCTTCTGCTGAATTGACGCTAAAGATCTGCTTTCCCTGTCTGAGATTGAGGATTATGTTATCTATCTTTTTTCGTAGAGCAGTAGCCTCTGACGGGCTCTTTGCTTTTACATCGAAGCTATAGATTACCTGGCCGGGAGAAATCTTGTATTTGAAGGTAGAGATCGGTACAAAAGCTCTTTCGTTCAGATACTCCATCGCATTATCGCCCCAAGTTTTGGATCCTCCCATCTGTTCGAAGAACTTTCTTTCCATGATGCCGATCACCAGTAGCTTCTGTCCCATTACACTGACGTACTCTCCAATCGGATTACGAGAAGCAAATAGCTCTTTGGCAACTGTGGAACCCAGAACAATGACATTGTTGTTTTGATCGATATCAAACCGGTTCAAAAACCGACCCCTGTCCACATCCCAGTCTTCCACAATTCTCATATCCGGCATAACGCCCAAAACGTGACCGAAGTATTCCTTGTCGTCATTTTTCAGGGAGACCTGATAGACTGCGAGAGTAGCATTAAAAGCTTCTGCTTCCGGGATCAAATCCCTGATATATCTGATTTCATTGATGGTAAAGTATCCTTGGCCCCCCATACGGCGATCCCAATTCCAGTTGCGCTCTACCTCGATTTTGCTCAAACCTCCGCGCTCCTGCATCCATCTGAGAGTCATTTGATTCATTCCATTTACGATCGCAAGCACGACCATGATGGACATCACTCCCAGGATTATCCCGATCACCGTTACAATGTTACGGACCTTCCTGGTGACTATATCGGCAAAGCCAATTTGTAAGGACTCAGACAGCGATATCGCCATAATCTATTTTTCCATCCATGATGCGGATTATCTGATTTGCCCTTTCTGCTATGGCTGGGTCATGCGTTACGACGATGATTGTGTTTCCGGCTTGGTTCAAAGTGCTAAGAATCTCCATAATGTCGCCTCCGGATTGCGAGTCCAAGTTACCAGTTGGCTCGTCGGCAAGGATTATCGAAGGATTGTTTACTATAGCTCTGGCGATAGCGACTCTTTGTCTCTGACCGCCGGATAGTTCTGTTGGTTTGTGTCTTAACCGGTCTCCCAATCCTACACTTTCCAGTACCTCCTTTGCCTTTGTTCTCCGTTTGGCTGCCGATAGTCCTGCATACATCAAAGGAAGTTCTACATTTTTGAGAATATTCAAATGTGGCAAAAGGTTAAATGATTGGAATACAAAGCCTATCTTTTGGTTTCGAATCCCGGCAAGGGCAGATTTTGGCAGTGTACTGACTTTTTGATTATCCAGATAGTAATCCCCTTCCGTAGGCGTATCCAGACATCCTATTATGTGCATCAGAGTGCTCTTCCCAGAGCCGGAGGGTCCCATAATGGCTACAAAATCCCCTGCCTGAATCTCAAAATCTACATTGCTCAAAGCGCGTACTTTGACCTTGCCCATATTGTAATCTTTGGTCAAGTTACTTGTCTTGATGATCGACATACTTTACATTCCGCAGTTTTTTCCCCCTTGTACATTTCACGAGCTAATTGTCAATAA
>CAZWIS010000064.1:0-7529 GCA_964634275.1 uncultured Candidatus Cloacimonadota bacterium
GAGAAAAAGGTCAGCCATCACGAGCTTTTCGGACTTCGCCAGTTTAAGTATGACTGGCTGGATAGTAACCAGTTCCAAGCCAATACTTATCAGGAACTAAGCCCGGGTTCTCCATTCTATCTCTTCCGCCTTGAAGCTACCGGAAACGAGCATTATCTAAAGTGGACAAGCCTGCCGGAGATCTTCCCGATCAATAGTGTGGGCATAGTCACAGCCAGAGACGGACTCACGATCCAGGATACTCCAAACCAGGTTCGCAAGACCATTCACCATTTCGCATCGCTGGACCCGGAAACTGCAAGGGCAGCCTATCAACTGGGCAAAGATGCCCGGGACTGGAAAGTGGAACATGCTCAAAAAGACTTGAAAGACAGCGGGCTGAACGATGAGAACATCAAACCTATTCTCTACCGTCCATTTGATACCCGCTACACATACTACACTGGCAAAAGCAGAGGATTCCACTGTATGCCCCGCAACGAGGTCATGAGGCATATGCTGGAGGAGAATGTGGGCATAGTAACTGTAAGGCAGGTTAAGACATCTGATACATGGCAGCATGTTATGCTCTCAAGCACGATATCTGAAAGCTGCTACATCTCGAACAGAACCAGTGAGATATCCTATGTATTCCCCCTTTATATCTACCCAAACGAGCACAAAGAAGACATCTTTGCCACCACAGAGCGGGGATACAATATCGCCCCTGATCTTTTGGATAAATTCAGGAAACAATGGCCTCAGTTCCAGCCGGAGCAGCTATTCTATTATGTCTATGCGATCCTGCACAGCAATCAATACCGTGACCGCTTTGCCCAGTATATCAGGATGGACTTTCCTCGCATACCATTCACAGAGGATTATGAGTTCTTCAGTAAGTTGGCAGAATATGGTAAAGAACTTGCTGATATCCATCTGCTGAAGAGTCCACTCTTGAATCCTCCTGTAGCCCGTTATCAGGGCAGTGGCTCTAACGATATGGTAGAGTTCATAAAGCACGATGAACACAAGGGCACAGTGCAGATCAATGATGAAAAGCACTTTGAGGGCATTACGCCAAAGCTGTGGAACTACCACATCGGAGGCTATCAGGTGTTGCATAAATACCTTAAAGACCGCAAAAGCAAGCCATTGGCTGATCCTATCCACTATTGTTGGATGGTTACTGCATTAGCCTTAACAATCGATGCTCAAGCCCGCATTGATACTGAAATCGATGTGCTACTCAATGGCTAGGTAGATGTGCAATAATAGCAATAAGGAAACTAAGGATTATGGATGATAAAGTAACACAATTGCGGGACGATCTTCTACTACTTATCGTAGTATTCACAGTGGAGGTGGGGACTGGAATCAGATTTGATCGGTTGTATCGTCCCTTCAATTACGGCTTTGGTACGATATCTGACCTATTGAAGAGGCTAGTTAACGATGGGTTGGTAGCTGCGTGTTTTGATTTGCACGATCAGCCCCAGATGAGTTTATTACCAAACGAGGAACAGATAAAGAGGCTTCAACTCTGCTTCGATCAAAGCACTTATATTTTTCTCACACTTGAAGGTCGAGACTTTGGCTTACAAATTTTGCAGAAATTTGAAGGAAGGCAGTAAACCATAATTTCAAAGAGATAAGCCCGGGTTGCCCCGGGCTTTAATCTTTGGATGTTACTTCAATAACATCGCCTTCCTTATACTAGTTTTTCCTGCTGCTTCAAGTCGGATAAAGTAGACTCCAGATGCAACACTGCGATTATTTTCATCTCTTCCATTCCAGACCACACGATGCTGGCCCTTTTCGAGATCACCATTGAGAAGTGTTTTAACCCTTTGCCCCCTAATATTGTATATGCTTAGGTTAGCACGCCCATTCTGCGGAATGCTTAATACTATTGTGGTTGATGGGTTAAAGGGATTAGGGTAGTTGCTATGGATGATAGGTCTTGGCTGGATTATGTGCTCTTGAGAGGTTTCAGGATTTCTGAGAGAGTCTAAAATATTCCTTGCTCTTATTATCTGATCTTGAGTTGTGCGTGGCATGAGGCTAGCGTACTTGGACCTTAGATTTCCTCCACTTTCGAGCCAGGCAAATCCCATATCAATAAAAGCAAAACTTGAGTCTATGATCGATGGACTTGAGTCTATAACTGCCGAATAATGATCAATAGCATCCTGAAAATTGTCTACTAACCTACTACAAATGGCTTTGGTGTTGAGAAGCACTTTTCTAAACTCGTCATCTGTCTGATGTGATAGTAGCTTATCATTGATCCAGGTCAAGAAAACAGGTATTTGATTCATCCTAGTATGGCATACAGTACTACCTTTTAGAGCTTGAAAGTCATCAGCCGTTATCAGGGAATCATTTAGTACTTGGTAGTAATACTGAGCTGCCAGACTCCAATCATGGTTACTTCTGGCATTTTCTGCAAGTATGAGATAATCATTTGTGTTATGTTTTCCTGCATTGCCATTTGGTGTTAGGCACCAATTCTCATAGATAACATCAGTATAATCACTGAACGTTTCTTGAATGAGTGCCTCATTGGTAAATCCCCACCAATTCACCGTTGCCTTGATCTGATTTACGATACTGTTTGTAACTATGTTATATTGTCCAGGTTGAATGTTTACGAAATTATTCAGCCCTTCATCAAGATATGGAGTTGACTGCAAAGCATATAGTCCGATTTCATTACCAGAAACTATATTCTCTCCGGTATCATTCCATGCAAGATAGGGTACCGCATTATGATACGAAGCAATTCCAACGGATGAGTTAAGGATTTTATTGTGTCCGTAGTCTACCAAAGCATTATATACCAAATTAGATACACCATTATTTTGAAAAGTATTATCGCGTAGGTAGAAGAACCCATTTTCATACATTTCTAGTCCAACTTCAGCATTGGAGATGTAAGTCTCTTTCATTATTAAGGATGATGAGTTTCCAGAAGACACTCCTAGCCAATGATCATTGATTTCTGTGGGACACATTCCCCTTACAACTATTGGATGCTGTTCTCCTCCCTGAAACTCAAGCGTGCCTTTGTTTTTTATAATGCTCTTATTTCTTATGCGCAGTTCAATGCCTGGGTTTATTCCAACGCTAATTCCACTACCGATATCAATATCTTTATTAATCACAGAATCTTGCCAAATTGTTGTATCTGTATCAATAAGACTAGGAATATGGCACAGATATTGAGCTGTGTTTCTTTCATTGTTTTGGAATTGAGTCCATTCATCAGCTTCATCTATGTCATTACTCTTAAGTGGAATACGGTATAGGCTTACTCCATCAGTATCTGGTTCTCCTACAAGTACATACAAATCCCTGATAGCGCTATAAACTGCTGACCCGATAGCCAGAGATCTTATGCTCGCATAGAAATTCATGCCAAAGCTTTGGATTGGGTATTCATTTAATTGATAGGCAGATAGTTGATGGTTTCTTGAAACAATGACATCCTGCGAATTGTTCGCTCCAACATCAGCTAGTAGTGCTGGGCGCCTATTTCGATGATAATAACCCCCATTAATTGGACAGTAATCATTTGTTAAATGCCTAATTCTGTCTCCTGTTTCAATGTCGATAACCTCCTCGGATGCGTTTGTCAGTAATTCTATACCAAAGTTGCCAGGATAAAAATCTCCTGCTATTATCTTACCAGGATCAATGTCCGTTGGCGCTGTTTGATTAACCGGAGTTCGGCTATCATCAACATGAGCCCAGATCAATTCCGCAACAGTGTTAGATTGTGAGAAGTCATAACAATAAGTGGTGTAACTCGTGGCTCTAGGCACTCCTGGCTCGTATTTCATTGCAATCCCAAAGAACAGGCGGTTATGATACACGGGATTTTGACCCGAAGCATTTATCTGAGGTTTTATCAGAAGTAGGTTAGTTGACCTCAGTTTACTAATAGAATTAATTCCTGGATCAATAATCCAGCTTATATCACCTGAGACATTAAATCCTCCTTTAGCGATGAACGAAGCCCTGTATTTGGCAATACCAACCCAGTTAGTATTGTTTTTTACTATCGTCAAAAATTCTCGATCGAAGTTGTGATCAACATTGCCGACTGCTAACTCAGACAGAACATGGACTCCAGTGGGTAATTGATACACCCAATCTTCATAATCAGTACTTGGGTATTCATTCTGGAATCGTAGCACAAAAAAACCTTGTCCATTTGAGTGAGAGTTACCGTTGGCAACAATATCCATTTGCCCGTTACCGGTTAAATCGTCTATCACAACCGATTTTATTCTCCCAGAGGCACCAAATGTGTACGGAAAGTTACTAATTGCTTGCATAGATGAATTAAATGCATAGACTGTAACATGATTTGTTACAAAGACTACTTCATACTCACCACCATAAACCAAATCGCCAAAAACAGGTTTTGCTTCAATCGAGTCATTAACAGCTACCATAGATAACTGAGAATTTTTATACAAACAAGCATAATAATCAAAGCCTCCATACACGGCTTTCTTTAATCCAAATGCTAATTCGTCAATGCCATCATTATCCATATCAAACACAGCCACTTCAGAAGTAACTCTATACGGCTCCAATCCGAACATTTCAATGAGGCTTGGATAACATGGCAGTTCAAAATAGACAACATCTGTATATCCTTCGTAGCTAAGTTGCAGGGAAAACCTAATGTTCCTAGGGTAAGGAGACGCATCAGATATGATAAAATCATTTGTAGCACCAGTTTCCATATAGGCTATGCTCTCCCACTCTCCGTAGCTTTCGTTGATAATAATGTAGGGATCCTGTGTTGAAAGTATGCCGGAAATTACTGCTTCGCCAGATTGCCACCAGTTCTTTAGTGTAATCCTGAGAGGTGCTTGGTTTTCTCCCGTTGTCAGAATTCCATCTCCATTATCAACCACTGCGACAGCACTAAGTCGATATGCTGGACGATCTGCTTCTGTAAGCGCACGAAATACATTCAAACGGCCAGTTCCAAGAGAAGTCAAAAATGTAGGGTTAGTGTTTTTGAAAGTCAAATCATCTGCCGTTCCTTGTAACCTCCGAATAATCTGTTCCCTGCTTATACCTGGGAAACGATCTTTCAGTAATGCTACGGCTCCGGAAACCATCGGCGCGGCCATGGATGTCCCACTGGCATATTCATAACTGCTATCCCAAGAGAAAGGAGGGTTGTGATAAACGAAACTGTCATCCTGTGGGGTTGTTGAAACCAATGCTGTTGCATTCCCAATGTGTCCTTCTCCACCAGGGGCGCAGATATCCAAAATACCGAAATTCGTATAGGAAGCCATCCGGTCATCGGGTCCTGTGGCACCTACTGTGATTACGCCAGGAATATTGGCTGGGCAGCTAATGTGGGTGGATGCATCATTACCCGCAGCAGCTACAAAGACTATATACGGATTCTGTTGCATCAGAGAAAGTATTCTGTTTCTGAGAGTCAAATTGTTGTCCATGCCCCAACTCATGTTTATGACCTCCGCCCCTTGGCGGTAAGCCCAATGTATGCCACGTATAGCTGTATTTGCACTTAGTCCATCTTGGCTTGCCATTCGCACAGGCATTATCTGGCATCCAATCTCCGTATTACTCCATCCTCCAGCCACTCCAGCCACTCCAATTGAGTTATTTGTTGCTGCTCCAATAATACCACACACATGGGTACCATGTCCTACATTATCTTGTGGTATGTTGATATTTTCATTTTGATGACCAAGCGCGCCAAAGACATTAAACCCATGAATGCCATTCCCATCATCCCAAAGATTATCGACTAGATCTGGATGTATGCCATAGGGTGTAATGCCCAAGTCAATTCCGGTATCAAGAACTGCCACTTTAACGTTGCCACCAAATGCTAACCGGTCTGCCCACACCTGGTTCATCCCAATCTTTTCCAATCCCCATGAAGTTGATGCGTAAGTATCGTTGGTGTTAATCTGATACAGTTCTCCCTCATGGTCCGGCTCAGCATAAAAGATGTTGTTCTCTTTTTCCAAATCATCAATTAGGTCTTCAATCTCGTAAGATTTGTCAAATTCGGCGACGTAATAATACCCTTGAAAATCACCTGTTGGCACGGAAAATAACGTGTCCAAGCTGCTGACTTGATAGTCATTGGCGATTACATTAAACCATGACTTGTCAGTTACTACCACTCCTGAGCTATACCCTGTAACTGATATCAGAACATCACTTTTAAACAGGACATTGCCTTCCACAAAACTAGCCAACAAGCTGCAGAAGATAAACATCAGAGCTGTCAATGCTAATAGCTTTTTCATTTGTTCCTCCCATGTATTGGTGTTTAATTTACTATAGTGATCTTCTTCATTTGGCTACGATGCCGATCTGTGACCTTGAGAAAGTAGATACCCGACGGATAGTCATTTATATGAAATTGTATGACACCACTTAGTATTGGGATATAGGATTCGGAGTGAACCAATCTACCTCTGAGGTCATAAAGGTTAATATCTATACTGCTTGTGTTCTTGTCTTTAAATACAATGTTTAGAATACTACGTGATGGATGTGGATAGATTCCATTTATCAAATCACATTGAATGGGTAGTGTTTCATCAGATACGGAGACTGTTTTGTGATATGTTACTATCAGCTTGGGACTTGCTACAGGCCCTTTTGAATATGATACCCAGTCTTGTGCGTATCCAGATACATCATAGTAAGGAGGAAAGTGCCATCTGTATTGTGAATAAGTCCTTGACTGTTGTATATCATCTAAATAACTATTGGTTATATCAGTCCCAATCCAGCCGATGTATGCGCTATCTTGTAGTACAGCAACATTGGCTGACAACGGTATAAGGTTAAAAACTTCTGGAGCAATCGTAGCAAACGATAAGTGGTCTACTTGAACTGGATATGGAGTTGAGTAATAATGTGGCCAAATAAGGTCTTCACTGTTATCAACATAGTATTGACAATAAGCTTGTAATATGACACTGTGAATGAAATAATCGGTTGGTATTTGCCTTGTTTGAAAAGTAACTAACGACCTATATTCTCGTATCCCAGGATTTCCCCAGGGACTTCTACCATATCCTATTGAAAGAGAAGTTTCATTAGGGTAATAGACATAAGTATTGTCCAGCATGTTGTAGAAGATTGTCCCTGTCAAGCCAGCAAGTTCAACATACACCGTATCGACAAGAACAAATTGGTCATCAATTGAATAGCAGAAAGTTATCGCAAGCAAAGTGAAAATGAGAGTCATCGCAAGAGTTTTCATTTCTAAGTACTCCATATAATTTTATTAACACCAATATATATCGTAGCTTTAGCATGGGTTTCAACTCAAGTTTAATCAAACGAATTAATTACAAACACTTCACAATATACATTGTACTCAGAACGCCAAACTATGCAAGTACTTTTTTTACATGTTTTCTGTCGCATCCTTATACATCCTTATTTGTGAGAATACAGGGGACTGCTTTTCTTGCTCCGGATCGATGATCCAGTAAGTTCAAGGAGCATAAATGGAAGCGAAACTG
>CAZWIS010000065.1:0-6712 GCA_964634275.1 uncultured Candidatus Cloacimonadota bacterium
TGAGGATGGACGTAAGCACTTTTCTATCGGTGATAATACTGTAGAATTACCGGAAGGTGTACAGATAAACATAACCTTCGCCCAGGCTATCGAGATAGCAAAGGTAGTGTACAATCCTGCTTACAAACTTGATAAAAGTATCGAGTTTAGTGAACCAAAAACTGAGCTATTGTACACGAATAATCCGTATAATAAGTCAGATAATAGCTATAGGTTAAATTACAAAGTATCATATTGGGGACTGGCTATTTATATTGATCCAGCAAACGGAAATCTCTCCTATACAAGATCATTTCTAATCGAAGATTTCCAAGGCCATGCTGATGGTTTTGTATATAAGTCAAACTACACGAGTTCAACGATAGATACATTGGGTTATCGTGGTTTACATAAAGTTACGTTCGAACAGGAAAATGATGGAATGCATTATTCATATACGACAGACATAAATGGTGATGTGTTAATAACAGAGAATATTCTTGATAGTCTACGTGTGATGTTGAAAAATGAGGAAAACTATCGACTTGTCGAATATCCTGATACTCTGTATGCAGTTGTCGCTGACTCCGTAAGTATTGATCAAGAAAGCGTGAGGGCATTATTTAAGGATAATGCTCCTTCTTCAGTCAATGTGTATCATCATATTACGAACCATTATTACGAGCTAAAAAAACTAATAGACTTTAACACCGTGGGCTATAGAATAATATCAAACATGCCCGATTATAGCGGTTATAATGGAATATGTGACCCCAATTATGCAGCTATTAGATTAATTACTAGCGCTGGGAAATATTCACATGTAGCCAGACACGAAATGAGCCATGCGTTTATTTTTTCTGTTTTAGGTAGTCACTTCTTCAATGATACGCAAAGTGGCACCTATTATGGTTGTATGGATGAGGCATTAGCAGTTTATCTTCCATGTTCCGTTCTGAATCATGAATACTATGTACCATCAGCTTCCACAAGTTATAATTTAAGCCTTAATGCTCATATTAACACAGAGTATTCGAACGTAAATGAGGATACATACGCACACTATAGGGCTCGATATCCCCTCGCCTCCGCATGGTGGAGTTTACGCGGAAATTCATTATTCCCGCCTGATGGTCTGAAAAATGGCGTTGATACATTATTGGTGGCAGGACTAGGGATCGTTAGAAGAGATATTGATTTCAATGGATCATATCGTTACAAACCCCGCTATTTCTACAATATCCTGATGAGCAGAGTCGCTGATAACAACGATTCCATGTCAATGAACGAAAAGCAAAAAGCCATAGACAAAGCATATTCAGACAGGGGCTTTCATTTCACACCCAAAGTGGAGAGCTATAGTAATGCCCAAAGGTCCAGAAACGTCTTTTCACCGGGTGATGAAGTATATGTAAACATCTCCAACGCTCCCCAGAATACATATTTCAGAGCTTATGTGATAAGGCACGACAGCTATACATACACCGATGGTGCCCCAGTTTCGACCTTAACCAGCCACCTGGCAAGTGATTTCTTTCCGATGATGGGACGTACAGATGCAAATGGAACTTGGAACGGATATCTCTGGACTATCCCCATCATAATAGATACCGTTGGGGTTGCCAATATTGAGGGAGCTTATGACATCATAGTGGACTTTGGCAGTCCGAATACTCCGGATGGTCATATTCATTTCGCTTATAATGGAGCAAATGTCCGGGATGGTTTTGATGGTCTGACAGAGCCAGGATTCGAGGTGTATGATGACAGGATTGATTTGGTTGTTGCGCAGCGAAAGCTATCTCATTGGGACAACAGCACAGGGAAATAACTCACTTTCCCCACAGGCAGATATCCATTGATATAGGGTATCCACCTCTGTGGAATAGCGCACCAATAGTGAAGACTAAAAGGTGCATTGGTGATAAAACCAAAAGCAAAAGGAGAAAAGATGAAAACAAAAGTTTTGTTTATCGTGCTGCTCAGTCTGATCGGCACAGCAATCTTTGCCATTGAAGACACTATCACGCCAGAACAAAAGTGGCAAAAAACTCTGGAACTCAATCAATTGGCAGAAAGATTCAAGGCAGAGACGGGGTTTAGGGGTAAGATGAATTACAACTTTGAGAGAATGAAGCTTGGATCATTCGAAGGCAACTTTACCGACATCCCGTTCTCTACCGATGCCGATACCACTTCCTTCAGACAAGCATGTAATCGAATAATAGACAAAATTCTACCATATTCGTATGCCAAACGCAGTCAATTGTCTATGAGTAGGATAACCAAGAGTGGTAGGGGGTATACCACTGATTACTACCAACAGGTTAATGGGTATCGGGTAGAGGGTCTGGGCTTTATCATGATCACCTATGATGCAGGACGTAAGCACTTTTCAATTGGTGATAATACTGTAGATTTGCCGGATATTGATGTAAGAAACAAGATCACCTACGGTGAGGCAGAGGAAATAGTTGTTCGAGACAAGAATGACATTAGATATCAAAAAGCACAAGTCAAAGCCGTATTTTTTTCAAAGATGGGGTCAGATGTATATTATCTTGCCTACATGGTAAGCATTGGCGACGAATCTAACCCAATTTTCGGAGACTTTTTTTACTATATTGATTCCTTAAGTGGCACTGTTAAACATAGAGAAGCTATATCATTTATACACTCGGATTTATCGGTTAAGGTTTTAGGGAAAGACTATATTGAATCAGCATTCTGGAATATCCCTCCAACTTATAGTACTGATGAACCAATGGAAGATGTTAGAGTGATCGTTTATCCCGACACAGCTCAAACGAATCAAACAGGAAATGTCAATTTTAATGATGTATCTGATCGCACTATAACAACCCAACTGATCAATCAATACTTTAAAGTAACTTGTGGCAACGATACTCTTTCTGCAGTTTCTCATTCAGTAGCAATAGATGATTCTATACAAGCGTATACTATCAGCATCCCTGACGGGTCATGTTTTGCTCCTAATGTTTACAAAGAAGCAGTAAAGCACGTTAGTGGCTTACAGCAAATTAACGGTGAAAACTATTTTGATAACTTCATTAATATCTTTACATTCCAAACACATCCAAATCCTACGGCTCTGACGTATGGAGCATACTCTCCAAGACGCAATTTGATTTGGATTAGAGATGGCCGACTTTCTGATGTCGTTAGGCACGAGCTTAGTCATCATTTCATTCACCGTAAAATAGGAGTAGAGGGTTTTAATGCTCCTGATACAATTCACACTTACACAGGTGCTATGGATGAAGCTTTTGCTAAGTATTTATCTGGTGCTCCAACCGGAAACAGTATATTGCCGGGAATTGGAAACAATTGGGATATGGCTCTGTTATATAGCATGGGAGCCGCCCCTACCTTGAATGAGGAGCAATATGCAAAATATGTACATGGGGTTTTCCTCGCCTCCGCTTGGTGGAGTTTACGCGGAAATTCACTATTCCCACCTGATGTTCTGAAAAATGGCGTTGATACATTATTAGTAGGAGGACTTGGGATTGTAAGGGAAGAAATAAATCAAGCCGCATCATATAGATACAAACCCCGCTATTTCTACAATATCCTGATGAGCAGAGTCGGCGACAATAACAATTCCATGTCAATGAATGAAAAGCAAATAGCCATAGACAAAGCATATTCAGACAGGGGATTTCACTTTACACCAAAAGTGGAGAGCTATAGTAATGCCCAAAGGTCCAGAAACGTCTTTTCACCGGGTGATGAAGTATATGTAAACATCTCCAACGCTCCCCAGAATACATATTTCAGAGCTTATGTGATAAGGCACGACAGCTATACATACACCGATGGTGCCCCAGTTTCGACCTTAACCAGCCACCTGGCAAGTGATTTCTTTCCGATGATGGGACGTACAGATGCAAATGGAACTTGGAACGGATATCTCTGGACTATCCCCATCATAATAGATACCGTTGGGGTTGCCAATATTGAGGGAGCTTATGACATCATAGTGGACTTTGGCAGTCCGAATACTCCGGATGGTCATATTCATTTCGCTTATAATGGAGCAAATGTCCGGGATGGTTTTGATGGATTGACAGAGCCAGGGTTCAAGGTTTATGATGATAAGATTGATTTGGTTGTTGCGCTGGACAACACTGGATCAATGGACGGGGTAGCAGATAATCTACAGTCCACAGCCCGTGCATTGATAGGATACCTCAAGAATGGTGATCGTCTTAATATGTTTAAATTTTTCACGGTTTATGACAATGCAAATTATCAAATCAATAGGCCAATCACTTTAGTGGGAACCGATACTAATCCTGCAGAAATTAATAACAATCACTCAAGCTTGGCGAGTGATGTATTAATTAGTGACACTAATCACGATACTAATCTAAATCTCCCGTTTCATGTTGGATATCAAAGATTTGCGCCCACATATAGAAAAAAAGGGTTTATTCTGTTCTCAGATGGTTTGCATAATGTCAGTCATTACTTAGATCATACGATACAATCACGTATTCAAGACAATTATCTTCCAAACAAAATAAAGTGTCACTCTATGTGTTACATTACCGATTCAGGATTAGCTAATATAAGCATAAACACCATGAATAACATTGCTCAATGGGGAGAGGGGTTCTTTTATCTGAGGTCAAATATCTCAGACACATATTCCGATATTGAATCATTAATTAGCAGTATTCGAAAATCACCGCCTGCAATTGATACCCGCGGCTTAATCGGACCGGGTAATATAGTCAATATCCCTTTTCTAATTGATACACAGGCTCACGATATCCAAACGTTTTTGTCTTTTGGGCAAGATCTATCAACTAATAGTGTATCACTTAAGTTAACTTCTCCAACTGGCACAGAATATAACAATTACATATTTTGGGAAGTTATGAATCGCTTAGATGTCGATAATCCGGAAGCTGGAAGCTGGATCGCAACTATCGAAAACACTTCCCCTGATTCAATACAGTTTTGCTTTGGGGTTGATGTAACATCAGATATTAATGCAGAAGTTTCTGAGATTCCTCAATTTCATCCAATAGACATCCCTTTTATCATTTCAGTTTCGCTGAATGACTATATAACACCCATTACAGGTGCATCTGTATCGGTTGCAATCAGCAGAGATTCATGGACTAAAAGCATAATTCTTTATGATGATGGCTCAAATGGAGACTTAATCGCAAATGATGGTATATATAGCAATTATCTCTACATATACAACGATGTTATTGGGCTATTTTCTACACAAGAAGGGGTATATGAATTATCTTTCGACGTCCTATCGCAGTCAAAGTATGTTATGCGATCAATTCGAAGACACATCTATTTGGAAGACCCAAGTGAGGCAGGCTACCCTTCTGTAACTCGCAATCTGAACAGAGGCTGGAACTGGGTAGGCTATCCCAGGCTCCAAAGAGATGATGTCGGGACATCTATTGATTATGCAAATGTCTCATTATCCCCTTATCTAACGGAGATACAGTCTAAAACAGGCATAGCCCAATATCAAAACAATCATTGGATTTACGACGGTCTCACTTCACTTAACAGCAATGATGGTTACAAGTTGAAGATAAACGGCATCACCAATATCAGATTGTTTGAATTTGGTACAATTATTGACACGCTAATGGTACATCAGCTGTATGAAGGGCAGTGGAATTGGCTTACATACCCCTGCTATGAAACGGTCTATCCTTGGGAAGCTCTATCGAGTGTAATTGATAAAATAGATTATATCATGGCTGAACAGTGGAGCATGAAAAAAGATGGAGATGTATGGATACATGATGGGTTTTCACGACCTCATTTGAAATACGGTGATTCAGTAATGATACAAACTACGCGTGATTGCTCATTTATATGGAACAGCCCTTTGACAACACCACCAGTTCAACCGCCCCAAAAACCATCTCATTTTACTTTTAAGGACAAAGCAGATTATGAAACTATTATGATTGAATCAATCGAAGGCGATCCGGACTATCTGGAAATAGGAGTTTTCCAAGATGATGTATGTATCGGAGCAAGAGTTTATGAGGCATATCCAATTCAAATATTAGCATATTCTACGCCAGAGGTAGAAGGTGGGGGTGAACTGAGTTTCATGCTGTATTCAGAAAACAAGGGAATGATGTCGGCAATTCCGATAGCTGTCAATCCCGGTGTGATAAATAATAATACTACGACCATTGAACCGGAGTTTCAAGGATTTCGTAGTCTGAAACTAAAGACCGGGGATCAACAAGTCCCAGTCGTTTTGGCATTACAGTCAAATTACCCGAATCCCTTTAATCCATCGACAACCATTAGTTTTTCGGTCCCCTCTACGGCAAAGGTCAAACTTACCATATACAATATCCGAGGTCAAAAAGTAAAAGAATTGGTAAATAATACAATGCTATATGGCAGGCATACTGTAGTCTGGAATGGTAGAGATGATGGAGATCGCTCGGTAGGTTCCGGAGTGTACTTTGCTCGGTTGGAACATAAAGGAAAGGTCCTCGTGCAGAAGATGATGCTGCTCAAATAAACTAACTCACTTATATTGTTAATGTCTGCCAAAGCATATCCCTGGTGGCATTACAAAAGGAGGATGCCGATGAAATTGTTTCTGTGCGCTCAAATTGGCTGATAACTCACCGATTTGTTTTACAGCTAATCTTTCCAAGACGCAACTGCTTGCAAAACAGCAATGGAAATTGACATCCTA
>CAZWIS010000066.1:0-6560 GCA_964634275.1 uncultured Candidatus Cloacimonadota bacterium
AACAGAAAAGTGGATGATATCCATTTTCACCCTTGGAGCAGGGCGTTTATCACTTCTTAATCAAGCCTTAATTTAGCCTTAAAAGTTAAGGCTTGATTAAGGCTTGATTAACGCTTGATTAAGGCTTACAAGTAAGAGCCATATTGAAATTACAAAACATAGTTGACACGGGAACGAAAATTGCATACATATACTGTCTGGTAAAAAAGCATTGCGGGAGAATTATATGCAGGTCAGAATCCTTACTTTGATTGTATCAGTATTTATGATTTATTCTATTTTAGCCATTGATATTCCTTTTTCCAGGACTCCGGTAATTACGGACGAAAACAAGCTAACCGGTTACAGGCGAATTGATCCTGAAGATTGGATAGAAGATCATCTCAATTCCAGTTCATGGCTGTGGTACGATGAGGACAACATGTATGTGCAGATGAGGTGTGACAAAGACAGCAACTTTAGCTATGGCAATTTTACTCCCCGGGATTATGGTTCGGATGGCGATTTTCTTCGGATTCAAGTGATCACGAACTACCGCGCATTTTTCGGGTATTTCTTTGTAGCCTATCCCAATGGTAGTCTTTGGGATGGGGTCCGTAATCCTGATATCAATATCGATTCTTCCTGGAATAGCTCATACTCTTACGAAGTGGATGATGAAGAGGACTATTGGCAGGTACGGATGAAAATACCTTTGGCAGATTTGAGATTTGAACAATCCTTGCCATACAGATGGAAAGTGATCGTGACCAGGTATAACTACAAAACTAAACACTATTATTCATATCCTGCCTTTTCCACCAGTGAAGGAAAACAATACTTTGTAAAAGCAGCGGATATAACTTTGCACCACAAGATCAAGCGCAACCTGAATCTAAAGCTGATGCCATACTACGTCAAGAGCTACGATCTGGTAAATAAAACGGAAACCTACGATCCAGAAAATGTGGGGCTGGATATCAGCTTCAATCCTTCTACCAGAATCAAATCGAAGATCAGCATCAACCCGGATTTCTCCGATATCCCGATGGATAATACTACCGATAACTACAATAACAAATATCCGGTTTATTACTACGAACAGAGATACTTCTTTACAGAAGACATTGATGCCTTTGGCATTGAGGACAGCGAGTTTTATAGCCGAAACATTGTGCAGCCGCAACTCGCATTTAAGCTGACAGGGAATTCGAATAGCATTTATTATGGCATTCTGGGAGCCAAAGACAAAAAGATAATGGACGGAGATGATCTGATAAACAACGACGACTACTTCCAAGTAATAGCTGTCCGCCCGGAGCTTAGCAGGCTGAGGTTCAATAATGCTATCATTAGCAGGACAAACACTGGGTATTACCATCATTTGCTAAGTAGCACACTGAAGTATGAGTTCATCCAGGATACATTTTTCAGATGCTATTATATGGGGAGTCTCAGAAAAGACGAAACGGAGAGCAACGACACAGTTAAAGGCAATGGGATCTCCCTTAGCCTTATCTACAGCCCCAAAGAATGGAATCTGCATACATATTACTCCAGATTGGACAAAGATCTGACCTCCGACTCCGGCTATTACAACGATTCAGATTTCCACAAGGCTGGCTATGGCATATCCTACAATCGCGACAACAGGGAAGAATTCCTGAAATCGTGGAATTTTGGTCACTATGGCGAAATCTATGAATTTAATCTCAGCGACGATCCGTACAAAGAGTATAGCCTAAGCGGGAATCTGAGCTTTGTGTTTTTGCCAAAGGCTTCCATTTGGGGAAACATTAGAATAAGCAAGGAGTATGACTTGATCAATCATGCTCACAAGCCATGGTATGTTTCGTTTGGGGGCTCCAAAAGCTATGATAAACTGTCTTTTTATGGCTCAACGGGTTTGAATAGAAGTATCACATATAGTCTTAATAAAATGAATTACCGCTACAGCCAGCATTTTAATGCTGACTATCAGTTTTCCAAAACTATTCAGGGCGGGATGTCTTTGAGTAACGTATATGTCGATTGTGATAAGCTCAATCTGGTACAGGATGGCGATGAGTATGAAGAAGTGCGTCTGGACAATGCGTATCAGATATTTAATGGATACTTCAATTACAACCCGGGGATTAAGACTTCGCTACGTATGGGACTGGGGCTATCTACTTATGAAACAGAAACCATCTCTGCGAGCATGAGCTACTACTGCAATTTGGGCTATGAATTCCGGAAGGACTCATTTTTTTATATGGGATACAAGACAAATCAGGTGCAGGATGAAAAGGGAACATTCGATCGTTTGCTCGGACATTTTATCAAGAACAGAGCTTCGGCATATCTGAAGGTAGCGCTGGTATTGTAAAAGACCGGCTGGAGATCATTGCTCATAGAAACTGAGATGAGTATATTATGTTTTTTGGTAAAGCTACAGCAGTCCGTCATCCCCTCGGAGGAGGGGATCCAGCCCAATAAAAAAAGATAGGAACAATTCCCATATCTTTATGTTTTACATAGCCTTATGAAATGGCCTGGATACCCGCCTCCGCGGGTATGACGAGACACAGATTTCCTGATTATGCTTGTGACTTGCAAAGCCTCAGTTGCTGCAATAATTGTTTGAAAGATCTTTGAACGAATCTTCACACATAGCAAATCGGTATATTTTCAGCCAATATGAGCGCACAAAAACATTTATCTATACCCACCCACCGCCCTTTTCGTATGGGGCGCTGCCCCATGCCCCGATTATTCAACGGTCTTACATAGCAAATCGGTATATTTTCGGCCAATATGAGCGTGCAAAAACAGTCGTCTATACCCACTCTCCACTCTTTTTGAATGGAGTGCTATCCTATACCCCCGATTATTCAACGGTCTTTTTATGCTCAATTCCATCTTGACAGTAAATGCTCCACAGAAAAGACTCTCACCATAAGATTACTAAATAAAGGATACAACAATGAAAAACAAGCATGGTTTCTTTACCAAAATGGTTCATGGTGCACACATGAAAGACGATTATATGGCTGTAACCCCTCCAATTTATCAAACCTCCACATTTTCCTTCAAAAATGCCAGGCATGGTGCAGATTGCTTCTCCGGAGAATCGGATGGATACATCTATACACGCTTGGGCAATCCTACCATCCGGGGTTTGGAAAATGCAGTCGCATCCCTCGAAGAAGGCTTTGGGGGAATAGCAGTAGCGAGCGGCATGGCAGCAGTGACAACGATTTATATGGCATATTTGGGTGCCGGAAGCCATATCGTATCTTCCGAAGCTGTTTATGGACCCTCGAGGGGCGTTTTGGAAAAGCACTTTTCTCGCTTTGGGGTCGAATCCACTTTTGTGGACAGTTCGGATTTCCAGCAGATCGAAGCGGCAATCCGACCCAATACAAAAGTCATATACCTCGAGACACCCGCCAATCCTACAATCGTGATCACGGATATTGCAGCCTGTGCAGAGCTTGCCAAAGCTCGTGGAATCAAGCTTGTGGTGGATAATACCTTTTGCTCTCCATATTTGCAAAAACCGCTTTTGTTGGGAGCTGACATAGTGTTTCATTCGATCACAAAGTTTATCAATGGCCATGCGGATGTGGTAGGAGGACTGATAGTAGCAAAGACCGAGGCAGATCACAAGCTCCTCTATGGGGTGATGACTCAGATGGGGCCAAACATGGATCCTCACCAGGCTTACCTGGTTACGAGAGGGCTCAAGACTCTCGCTATCAGGATAGATAAAGCACAGGCAAATGCAATGATCATAGCAGAATACCTGGAAAAGCATCCCAAAGTGTCCTGGATTCGCTATCCGGGGCTGGCTTCGCATCCTCAGTTTGAACTGGCAAAACGCCAGCAAAGTGGCCCCGGGGCGATGATATCATTTGGCCTCAAAGGTGGATTGAAAGCAGGTAGTACTCTGATGGACAACGTCAAGATTGCAGCTTTGGCTGTATCATTGGGTGGAATAGAAACCCTGATCCAGCATCCAGCTTCGATGACTCATGCCAAAATGAGTTTTGAGGACAAGCAAAAAGCAGGTATCACAGATGATCTGGTACGTTATTCTGTAGGAATCGAAGACGTAGAAGACTTGATCGAGGATTTGGAACAAGCCCTTCAAATGATATAGACTTGGGAGGAATTATGCACAAAGATGAGAGTTCCCGGGAAAGAGCACAAACAGACCCGGCGATCTTTGGTAAAATGGTAATCGGAGCTCAAATGCTATTCGTGGCATTTGGGGCATTGGTTTTGGTACCTATATTGACAGGGCTGGATCCCAATATTGCTCTTTTTACAGCGGGAGCAGGAACCCTGTTGTTCCATTTGATCACGGGATCGCAGGTACCGATCTTTCTGGCAAGTTCCTTTGCCTTCATTGCGCCTATCAGGTACAGTTTCGAGACTTTTGGAACAGGACAGACTTTGGGTGCTTTGACGATGGTGGGAGCGGTGTATCTGATCTTTAGCCTGATCGCCAGAGCTGGAGGGGCAGAAGGGATAAAGCGTTACCTACCATCAATAGTGACAGGTCCTATCATTATGGTGATTGGTCTCAAGCTTGCGCCTGTAGCTGTCAATATGGCTGTAAGCTTTGATGGCAGCGGTGTTTCTGATGGCAAGGCGATCCTGGTATCTTCGGTATCTCTGATAGCTGCAATCTTTGCTGTGATGTGCGGACGCAGGACGCTCAATTTGATCCCGATCCTTTGTGGAGTGGCAGCGGGATATCTCCTGTCCGTATTTCTTTGTGTGGTGGATTATAGCCCGGTATTATCCTCAGCATGGTTTGTAAATCCATGGCGATCGGCTTTGGAAGCTGGAAGATATGCCTTGCCCGTATTTGACCTGGCTCCCATTTTGTACATGCTGCCAGTGGCAATCGCACCGGCAATTGAACATGTAGGAGATATTTTGGCGATATCATCTGTAACCGGAAATGATTACATCAAAAAACCCGGGCTTCATAGAACCCTTTTGGGAGATGGAATTGCCACATCGTTTGCAGCCATGGCTGGCGGACCTCCCAATACCACATACTCCGAAGTAACCGGAGCAGTGGCACTTACCAGAGCTTTCAACCCGATGTATATGATCATCGCTGCTTGTTTTGCCATCATCCTGGCATTTGTCGGAAAGCTGGGTGCAATCCTGAGAACTATTCCCACTCCAGTAATGGGAGGAGTGATGCTGTTACTTTTTGGAATGATTGCATCCGTAGGGATGAGGTCGCTAATCCGGGACAAAGTAGATCTGGGAAATTCCCGAAACCTGATCATAATATCATTGATTCTCGTCATTGGAATTGGTGATCTTACCCTTAGTTTCGGTGGTTTCCACCTGGGTGGGATAGGGCTGGCAGGATTGGTGGGGTTAATCTTGAATCTAATATTGCCCCGATGCAATAGCAATGAATAAAGGCGGAAATGAATGAATGAACAGGATTTAACAAAGAAAATTGGAGATCTCGAGCAGGAAATTATAAAGAAAAAGCAGGAACTCTACCAACTCAAGCGCTCCGTTAAACGCTATGAAATACCGGACTATACTCTGGTACAGAGAGATGGCAGGCAAATCTCTCTCTCCGAGCTGTTCGGAAACAAAAGTGAGATGATCCTGGTGCACAATATGGGCAAGGCTTGTCCCTATTGCACTCTCTGGGCTGATGGGCTGAACGGGCTGTACAAACACCTTGAAAACAGGGCGGCATTTGTGGTTTCTACTCCAGACAGTCCCAAGGAGATGAACGATTTTGCTGTAAGCAGGGGATGGAACTTTTCCATTGTATCGACTCATATCTGCAGTTTGAAGCGTGATCTTGGATTTCAATTGGAGGATGATAGCTACTACCCGGGAGTCTCCACTCTTCTCAAAGATGAGTCAGGAAAGATATTTCATATAGCAAAGGCTTACTTTGGTCCCGGAGATGATTTCTGTGCTTTGTGGTATCTCTTTGACTTGCTGCCAAATGAAGATCCGGAATGGGCACCAAAGTTTAGCTATTAAGCAGATGTAATGGGTTCTTATGATGAGGATCCGGTTCAAAGTTCAAATAGGAGCGGGGCGATGATAGAGCAGATGAAAATTGGCATAAGTTCATGCCTTTTGGGAAACCAGGTTCGTTATGACGGTCAGCATGCTTATAATTCGTGGCTGGTCGATACATTGGGCAAGTATGTCAGCTACGTGCCTGTATGTCCAGAGGTGGAATGTGGTTTGCCTGTTCCCCGGGAAGCCATGCGTTTGGTCGGAGATACAGAAAACCCTCGTTTGATCACGATCTTCAGCAAGCTGGATCATACGGATAGAATGCTGTCTTATGCCAGAGAGCGGGTCGAAAAGCTGAAGGCAGAAGACTTGTGCGGATTTGTATTCAAGAGTAAATCACCCTCCAGCGGAATGGAGAGAGTAAAGATCTACCCGGAGGGAGGTGGTCCCGCACAAAAAAAGGGGATCGGACTCTTTGCCCGGGAACTGATGCAGGAATTACCTCTCTTACCCTTTGAAGAAGAGGGGAGGCTCAATGATCCAGTTCTGCGGGAGAATTTTATCGAGCGCATCTTCGT
>CAZWIS010000067.1:0-6535 GCA_964634275.1 uncultured Candidatus Cloacimonadota bacterium
TAAGCTGATAAATAAACTCAAAGAGCTGTTCCAACTCAATCAACCAGATCTGGATTTTGGATTTTATCGGATTATGCATGCCAAATCTGAACAGGTCAGCAGTTTCATAGAAAAAGACCTGTTACAGGTAATCCAGGATACCTTTGGAAAAGTCGATGAAACCAAGAAAGACAAGCTAAAACAAGAACTGGACAATGCAATCCAGACCGCCATAGATTTTGGAGCACCAGACCCGGAAACAACTACTAAAGTAATAGAAGCTCGTGCTAAGTATGAAGCTATCAAAGATAGTGCTAGTTCTGAAGCAGAGATATATGATCACCTCTACCGGTTCTTTGAACGCTATTACGATGATGGAGACTTTATCTCCAGACGTTACTATACCAGAGAAACACCGGGAAAAGCAGCACCTTTCTCCATACCTTACAACGGAGAAGAAGTAAAGCTGCATTGGGCAAATGCAGACCAATACTACATCAAAACAACAGAGTATTTTGCTAATTACACTGTCAATCTGACCGAAGCTATTAAGGGTTTAAAAGAGAGCAAAAAGCGCAATGATGAAGAAATTGATCTTGATGACAGCAGCATCCCCGAGGGTCTAAAAGTGCACTTCCGAATTGTGGATGCCACCGAGGGTGAACATGCCAATGTGAAAGCCAGTGATGCCACCAAACGCTATTTCCTAATTCATAAAGAAAACCCGGTAGAACTGAACGAGAATAGCGAACTGATTATAAACTTCGAGTATAGGCCCATTACGGATAAAGCCAAGCAGGATGCCCTGAATAATGATGCTATAGCTTGCGTAATGAGTTCGCTCAAGCAACAGCCAGAGATGGATGTATATTACGAGTATCTATCCACCAGCATTCCCACTGAAAAAGATAAAGACAGAATCCTGCTGACAAAGTATATCAATCAATATACAGCACGTAATACGATGGACTATTTCATCCATAAGGACCTTGGTGCCTTCCTGAAGAGGGAACTGGATTTCTATATCAAGAACGAGATCATGCGCCTGGATGATATCGAAAACGCCGAAGTTCCCAAGGTGGAAGACTACCTTGCCAAGATCAAAGTCTTGCGTAAAATCGCCATTAAACTGATTGAATTTATGGCACAGCTTGAGGACTTCCAAAAGAAGCTCTGGCTCAAAAAGAAATTCGTGGTTGAGACAAACTACTGCATTACTCTCGACCGGGTACCGGAAGAGCTATATCCCCAAATTATCGCCAACAAGGAGCAGATAGAAGAATGGATCAAGCTATATGCCATAGATGAGATCGAGGGTGACACTACCTGCCCGGCATACACCAACCCTCTTTCACTGAACTTTCTCAAGGTTAACGACAAAATGATGCTGGACACTCGATTCTTTGACGATGTATTTAAAACCAAGCTTCTTAGTTCAATTCAAGGTTTTGATGAAGAGTGCGATGGACTGCTCATACATAGCGAGAATTTCCAAGCCTTGAATTTGCTTCAAGAGAGGTATAGAGAGCAGGTTAAATGTGTTTATATTGACCCGCCTTATAACTCTAAAACAACGGAAATAGCTTACAAAAACACTTATAAACATTCATCATGGCTAAGTCTAATGCAAAACAGGTTTGAATTGAGTAACTCATTATCAACACAAGATGGGTCTCATATAGTTGCAATAGACGAAAACGAACAAGAAAACCTCGGGCGCTTGTTAAATGATGTTTTTCCAGATTATGAAATCATATGTATTGCAGTGATACATAACAAGAAGGGGATACAGGGTGATTATTTCTCTTATAACCACGAGTATGCTTTTTTTATAATTCCTAATCAACTTAAAGAGACTAATGGTATTTCGATATCCGAGAATGATTGGAAATACGATAATCTCAGGAAATGGGGCAGGGAATCAGAAAGAAATACTGCAAAAAACTGCTTCTACCCAATATTGGTTAAAGATAATAAGATAATTGGATTTGGTGATGTGTGTGATGTGGATTTTCATCCTGGGAAATCAATGGTACAAGTAGACGACATCACTTATATCTATCCAGTTGATTCACAAGGAATAGAAAGGAAATGGAGATATGCTCGAAACACTGTTGAATCCATTGTACCACTTTTAAAAGTTTACAATACTCGAGATGCCGAGATTCAGATTGTTAAAGCCAAAGCAGAAAAAACATTGAAGACCGTTTGGGTTGACACGAAGTACATAGCAGGAGATTATGGAACTAAGTGGTTAACTGATCTTGGCGTCAAGTTTAGTGAGACTTTATACCCCAAATCAATACATACAGTAATAGACTCGATAACTGCGATTTCTGATGATACATCATATATTCTTGATTACTTTGGCGGATCTGGAACAACCGGTCATGCAGTTATAGATATTAACAGAGAGGATAATGGAAAGCGTAAATATGTTCTCATAGAAATGGGAGATTATTATAACACAATACTTAAACCACGAATTTGCAAAGTAGTTTACAGCAAAGATTGGAAAGATGGCAAGCCCAAGAATCGAGATACAGGGATCAGCCATTGTGTCAAGTATCTACGCCTGGAAAGCTATGAGGACACACTTAACAATTTGGTTCTACAAGACGAGCCCATCAGAGATAAAGCCATTGCCGATAATGCCTCCCTCAAAGAGGACTATTTGCTTCATTATATGCTGGATGTGGAAAGCAAAGGCAGCCAGAGCCTACTCAATATCGATGCTTTCAATGATCCCACCTCCTATGTACTAAAAGTAAAAAAGCCCGGCAGTGATGAATATGTGGAAAAAGCGGTTGATCTGATTGAGACCTTCAATTATCTGATCGGTCTTAGATTGGTGCATCTGGGGATTCCTCAGTCTTTAACAGCGGCTTTTACCCGGATGAAAGACCCGGATTTACCTCAAGATCAGGATACCAAGCTAATTATCAATGGTGATTTAAAACAGGTCACAGATGGCAAATGGTGGATTCGCAAGGTAGAAGGCTGGGTTCCCAAGAATCCCTATAGTCCCAATGATGGCTTGAAAGATAAAGTGCTAATTATCTGGCGTAACTTAACAGGAAACCTGGAAGAGGATAATCTGGTGCTGGATACATGGTTTGACAAGGTGCGCATTAAGCCAGCAGATACGGAGTTTGATATCATCTACGTAAATGGCAGCAATAACTTGCTCAATCTGCAAAAGGATGGCGATACATGGAAGGTGCGGCTCATTGAGGAAGAGTTTATGAAACGGATGTGGGAGCATTGATATCAAGACTAATGCTTGACGTATCAAAGCGTATGCAAACAAGTGATTATAAGATGCGTATACGAGCTATCTCCATGCTATTAATCAAGATAAGTGTTGGTTTGATTGATCTTAGGGAAATTGATTTCCCTGAGGACGTAGATAGTATATGTGTAAATTAATTACAGCCAAATGGGAGAGAAGATGAATAGCGCGATAAGACACAAGCTAAATAACATAGAGATAACAGGATTCAAGTCGATTGGCAAGAAACAGAGCATTGACTTTAGTGACATCAACGTCTTGATTGGTGCAAATGGTGTCGGTAAAAGCAATCTGGTTTCCTTTTTTCAACTTCTAAATCGCTTAGCTGAAGAGCAGCTACAGGTTTATATAGGTAAGCAAGGTTATGCAGATTCTATCTTACATTATGGAACCAAAACTACGGATAGGTTTTCCGCCAGACTTAGTTTTGTAAATGAAGTAAATAGCATTCTTCATTACGAATTTGCATTAGTCCACTCATATGCTGGACAAATGATGTTCGCCTATGAGAATGTTGACAATAATGCCTTCATAATGGGTACGCAGAAAAAAGCCAGACCGTCCACAATTGGCTCAGGGCACGCAGAAAGTAAGCTATTCGGCCAAGAGGCATCAAGAAAGGCTACTGATGTTTTAGCTTTGCTCAGGAAAATTAAAGCTTTTCAGTTCCACGATACATCAGACAGGTCACTGATAAGGCAGCCTGGAATGATACAGGACAATAGGTTTCTCCTGTCTGATGGCAGCAATTTATCATCCTTTCTATATCAGATGAAGCGAAGTAAAACGAGTGCAAGTTATTACAAACGTATTGTGAATCGAATTGGTGAAATCATGCCCCAGTTTAGCGATTTTGTCCTGGAACCACTAATGGATAATCCAGCGATGATCAGGCTTGATTGGAAACATAAGAGGAAAGAGCATATTTTCGGGGTGAATCAGATATCTGATGGTTCATTACGCTTTATGGCTTTGGCTACGTTGCTTTTACAGCCTCCAGATTCGCTACCAAACGTCATAGTGATAGACGAGCCAGAGCTGGGGCTGCACCCAGAAGCTTTAATTGACTTGGTGGGTATGATTAAGATCGCAGCACAAAACTGTCAGATAATTCTATCTACCCAATCCTCTTTCCTGTTGGATTTCTTCCATGTTAACGATATCATCGTTGTTGAGACCAAGGATGACTCAACTGTGTTTAACAGACTAGATCTAGATAAACTTACAGAATGGGTAAAGGACTATACCATGTCCGAGTTATGGGAGAAAAACCTTATCGGGGGTCGCCCATGATCAGGCTACATGTGTTAGGGGAGGGACCAACAGAGAAGAGATTTGTAGAGAGCTTGCTGGCTAATCACCTTATCCATCATGGAGTTATTGTTGATGTATGTTGCTTCTTAACCAAGCATGTTCCCAAAACTGGACAGCAGTTTAAGGGTGGAATAAGTAACTACGCTAAAGTTAGAAATGATATAGTAAAGCGAATACGAACCGACAACAATAATGGATGCAGATTCACAACTATGATTGATCTATACGGACTTCCTAATGATTTTCCAGGTTATCAAGAAGCCTTTAGGGTTAATGATCCCATCCGTAAGGTAGAGATACTTGAATCTGCTTTTGCTCAGGATATAGATGATCGCCGTTTTATACCCTATATTCAGTTGCATGAGTTTGAAGCTCTGATATTTTCTGATCCTAGCAAGTTAATAAATGAGTACTTAGATAACGTACAGCAAATAGAAGGGCTTGTACAATTAAGCCAACAAATGGAACCTGAGATGATAAACGAAAATCCAAACACATCCCCATCGCATAGGATTCTTAATGCAATCCCTGCTTATGATAAGCCATACGCTGGTAGCAAAATTACGGAAACGATCGGTTTAAACACTATAAGGCAGAGATGCCCTCACTTCAATGAATGGCTAAGCAAACTTGAAGGCTTAAACAGCTAATGGCTCGCAAAACAAGCTTACAAAACCATAAGTTCTCTAATAAACTGCTTCTTAACCAGTGGTTGATGAGTCAGTTTGGAATAGACCCGCTTCTGGAGTATAAGGATAATACCAAACCCTTCCACAAGCTGGCTGCACCAATCAGGGATAGCCGTTTGGAAGGCTATGATGCAGATGGCTTGCACCGCTTCTATCATGAACTGGTGAATAGCGAGCTTTTTTACAATGAGCTTCATCCCATCAGCAAGGAGCAACTCCGCATCTATGAGGAAAACATCGTATCACATACCAGAACAATAAACTACTTACGCAGTCGTCCTATTGTCTGGAAGTACTTTCAATGGCTAACCCTGCTGTTTGTGGAAATCTATCTGGATCGCTATTTTACCGATAAAGCCAAGCTGCTGGAAGATTTGAATGTCTATCTTAAGCGGTTTAATGAAAAGTGGACTGGCTTTCAGAACCTTGAGCCATACTCATTTGATGATCTGAACAAGCTCTGTCTGCAAAATGCTACGGGAAGTGGCAAGACCCTGCTGATGCATGTGAATCTCTTGCAGTTCCGGCATTATGCCAAAAAGACTCGTGAGGGCAGCGAGATTTCCAGAGTTATCTTGCTTAGCCCCAATGAACGGCTTAGTGAGCAGCATTTGGAGGAACTGAAGATTAGCGGTTTCTATTCTGCCCAAAGACTAAAGACCAAACAAGACGGCAGCATTGACATGGTCGATGTAATCGAAATCACCAAACTCGGCGATACCGAAGGTCCTAATACAATCGCTACCCGAAGCCTGGGAGATCAAAACCTGCTCTTAGTTGATGAAGGTCACCGGGGTATGAGCGGAAAAGATGAAGGTGTATGGTTCACAAGAAGGTCAGAACTATGTGCCAAAGGCTTTACTTTTGAATATTCTGCCACTTTTGCCCAAGCTGTAGCTGCTGCAAATAACAGAGCTTTTGAGGATAGCTATGCCAAGACCGTGATCTTTGATTATTCCTATCGCTGGTTTTACGAAGATGGCTATGGCAAAGATTACCAGATATTGAACCTGCCCAAAACCTATCAGCAAGTGCAGGATGTCTATTTGACTGCCTGTCTGCTCAAATACTATCAGCAACTCAAAGTCTATGAAGATAAGAAACTGGAAATTGTCCCCTTTAATCTGGAAAAACCTCTGTGGGTCTTTGTTGGTAGCACTGTTACCAAGAAAAAGGGTAAGCAAGAGGTTGAGCTTCCAAGCGAGGAGTTACTCTCTGACGTCGGACAGATTATTGTCTTTATCGCCAAGTTCTTAAGTAA
>CAZWIS010000068.1:0-6425 GCA_964634275.1 uncultured Candidatus Cloacimonadota bacterium
ATCAATTGATCGGGTTTAGTGATTTTAGCTATGTCCTGGTCATTGCCATCCTTGTCGTATCCCTTCTCGTTCTGCTGTTTCGCAGCTCTGCGGTTTTCAATATCTTCCTGCGGATCATTCTCTTGCCCTTTTTGATGTTCCGCAAATCAAAACCGGTTCCAAAGCAGAAAGAGGAAACAGAACAGAAGCTACCTCTGGAAGACGCTACCCTTGGCAGGATGATAGACCGGCTGGCAAATGATGGATGGACGGTCAAAGAAATCGCCATCGAACTCAAAATCAGCCGCAATGAAATCCAGCGCATCATGCAACAGAGCAAGCTGAATAATGAGTAGCACTGGTATCTGTAAATCTGTGACTCTCTTTGTCCTGGTTTTTGTTGCGAGCAGCTTTTCTCTGCTTTATGCGGATGGCAAATCCTCGATTTTTCATCCTGAGGTGTATAGCTCCTACAGTCCCTCATTTCTGATAGAACCGCAACCCTACGATCCGCTTCCGGAAATGGACGACGGACTATCGACCCCCTTTGAAAGCCTGGATGTATTTTACTCCGCCGTCTACGATGCCTTTCGTTTGAAACCCCAGAGACAGCGCATTTTTACCTATGGATACAAGACAAATGGGCTCGACTTCCGTTCCGAGATCAATGCTCTGGCAGGATATGAATATACCCATGATCCGGACTTTGCCTATGGCTTTTTGTACAAGGGCATGCGTCTCAATGCCTCTGTCAACGAGAATTGGAGCATGAGAAGCATCTGGTATAGCGGAGCTTTTTTTGGCGATTCGGAGGAAGCCGTATATTCCTCTCCTCTCGTGGATAGCTATTACAAGACTAACTCCGATAAAATATGGGTGGATAATCTCAGCGGTGATATCAGCTACAAAAACGACAATTTTTACCTATCTTTGGGACGTGACAAGTTTCAGATCGGAAACAGCATTTCCGGTAGTATTATCCTCAGCAAGGCAGCCAATGAATACGGATTTTTCCTCGCAGAAGCGAGCTTGGGAGCATTTCAGATCTCTTTGCTTCATGCTACGCTGATTTCGGATAAGCCCATAGCGGTTTACAACGACAACAGCCTTGCCAATTCCCGCCATTATCCGGATAAGTATCTGGCATTGCATCAGATATCTTATAGCTGGAGGGACAGGTTACAGCTCTTCTTTGGAGAAAGCGTGATTTATGGCGATCGGGGTATGGATGTAAACTATCTCTTGCCACAGGCTTTTTGGCGGGTGACGGAACACAATCTGAGGGATAGGGACAACATTCTCATCTATGCCGGGGGCAGCTTCAAAGCACATCAAAAGGTAATGCTATACGCACAGGCTATTATCGATGAAATGCGTTATGCCGAGGTTTTTGGTAACTGGTGGGGCAATAAATACGCCTTCCAAAGCGGAATCCAACTGGGAGAACCAAATGCCATGAAACCAAAGCTGACACTCGAATTCACTGCAGTTCGTCCCTGGATCTATGCCCACTATCTACCTTATAGCCCCTATTCGCACGATGGAAAACCACTCGGGCATCCCAAAGGTGCAAATTTGCTCGATTACAGCCTCGAACTCGATTATCCCCTACCCCTGTACTCAAGCTTCAATTTCCACACTTCTTATACCAGACAGGGCAGCTTTGGTAACCACTTTTCCCTGAATTATCACGAAGAGATAGATGATATAGACAACGCTACAGCAGACTGGCTGGAAGGCGATATCAGCGATACCCTCGCAATCCAGACCATGCTAAAAACCGCAGTTTTTGCCCATCACAAACTGATGATAGGACACAAAGCCCTCTTTGATAGAGATACCTGGACGCATCAAATCTATGCCGGATGGCAATTGATCTATTGACAATATGCCATTATGTGTTAGCTGGGGCTTGTACAGCATTCTTAAATATATATTTATAGCACAATGTCCACCAAACCATTCCTTGGAAGCATTGGCCTTGCCGCATTATACAATTCTTCCGTCACAGAGTTCTATGGATCTGGAGGACTTTGTAGCCAAGCCGTGATTATGTGTTACGAGGATAATGCTGATACCCTGTTCTCTATTCAGATTGGTCAGGATTTCGGCAATTTCTTCACTACGTTTGCTATCGAGATTTCCGGTAGGCTCATCTGCCAGCAGGATTTTGGGATTGTTGATCATGGCTCTGGCGATGGCTACTCTTTGCATTTCTCCTCCGGAGATTTCTTTGGGGAGGTGGTTCAGCCTTTTTTCCAAGCCCAGCATTTGAGCCGTTGCGAGTACGTTTTTTCGGATAGACGCATTGCGGTTAAATGCAAATGGCAGCATGATATTCTCTTTTACTGTGAGAGTGGGTATCAGATAAAATCTCTGAAAGATATATCCAAAGGTGTCACGGCGTAGCTTTGTGAGAGCTTTTTCAGACATCGCTTTCCGGTTTGCAAAGACTGTCTTGTCGCCTAATTGAAGGATTCCGTCAGTAGGATTGTCCAAGCAGCCGAGAAGATGCAGGAGAGTAGTCTTTCCAGAGCCTGATACTCCTACAAAGGAGACAAACTCCCCCTCTTTGATTTCGACGTCTATTCCATCCACAGCACGGATTTCTTCGGTCCCGCGGACAAATACCTTGGTAAGATTTTGTGCAGTGATGATATTCATATTTCACCTTCATTACTCTTGATAGCTTCGATGGGTTTGATACGAGATGCGCGAAGGGCAGGATAAATCCCGCTCAAAAATCCTATGCCTGTAATAATCCCTATGGAGCGGAGAACCAAAGGCAGGTCTATATGAATCAATGAGCCTTTGGGCGAATAAGGCAATACATATCGTATAAGAGCCTCGGTGGCAGAAGCCAGTGCAAAAGACATCAAGGCTCCCAATATCCCTCCGATCACACAAATAATAATGGTCTCAGTCCAGATCAAACGAAAGATATGTCCAGCCGTAGCTCCCATGGATTTCATGATTCCGATCTCCTGAAAGCGTTCAAATACAGACATCAGAATTGTATTCATCACTCCCACCATTGCAATCAGAATAGCAATCATGGCGATGGACATCACCATTACCCTGGCAGTAGAAACGAGGCTGGAAATAGTGCTTTTTACCTGAGCCATGGATACTACCTGAACATCCGGCAATTGGTAGAGCTTTTCTTCAAATGCGGCGATATCAGTTTCTTTTGAGACTTTGATGCCGACGCTGGTAAGCTTCTCCTCCACCCCAAAGATTACTTGTAAGGACTTGTAGGGGACAAATATAGTGCCATCGTCCTGGGTGCCACTTCTCTTTAATATTCCCACTACCGTGAGTTCTACTTCTTTTTCGGGAATGAGGATCAAATCGCCCACCACGCGTTGCTCCAGCTCTGCAGCTTCGTATCCGATAACTGCTTCCATGGCAAGGGGATCCTCAAACCATGAACCTTGGGCAAATTCCAGATAGCTTTTCATGGAGGGAAAAGTATTGGGATCGACTCCGGTAAAGGCTGCTATTCCACCTGTCTCTCCAATAAAGGGATCGAACACTACTTGCATTAGCATCGGCGTTAGAGTCTGTACCTCCGGATGCTCCTTCAAATCTTCCAATACGCTTTCCGGCATATAGCGTAATCCTGCTCCACCTTGCATCATTAGAGTCGCAGCTTCATAGGGGCAACCCTTGGCAGTGAGCAAGACCTGAAAGCCAAGATTGTCGATATCACTATTCAATGATCTGTCATAACCTTGGTTAAAGCCAAAAAGGCTGATCAAAACCCAAGTGGAAAGTGAGATTCCAAAGAGGGTCAGTATGGTGCGAATCTTTTTACGACGCAAATTTTTGTATGCTATTTTTGTGATGGACGGCATATCTATTTCTCCAGTATTTTACTATAAGAGCCAAAGTGCTCCATTAAAACGAGGTTCTTTTTTATCCCCCGCATGATAGCTAAAAAGTCCGGATCTTCACTTGAGACAGGTGTCTTGATTGCGGCAGCCTTGCCAGTTCCCTTTCCTGTCTTTATATTGAAGGTGTCCCAATCTTTCATAGCCAGTCCTTTGAATTGTCCGGCAAAGTTTTCTGATCTGAAAGCTGTTTTGTTACGAGAGCTAAGCCTCTGGAAATAAACATCACGGATGATGCCCTTGGAATCCAGTACCAGAAATATCTGAATACCTCCATAGCGTCCTCTTTGGTTTACTCCGTGGATATATCCGATGGACTTTTCTCCCTGATATACCTCATACAATGTGTAGGGAACATCGATTGTCTCATACAATCCACTGAATTCGTCTCCCAAACGATTCTCCATTGCGGACAGAAGGGTTTTTCCGCCTTCTCTCTGAATGGATCGGTATGTGGTTTTGTATCCGGTGGAGGAGGGAAAGAGGCGTTTTACATCTTTATCAGGATCGTTTAGATCACATCCTACTGCTGCATAGATACTTGTGGCGGCAAATAGGATTGTTATTATCATCATCAAGGATTTCATAGCTACTCCTTAGAACAATAAACCTTTGTAGTAATAAATCTGCAAAGCCAGGCCTTGAACCGAACTGGGCTCCGTATGCGAGTAAACCGCACGTATTGTAAAATCCTTGTTGATCCGATACATCAGACCGGTAGAATATACCTGCTGCCGATTGCTTTTCAATTCACTAAACTGAGCTTGGAACTCCCAGAGAGCTCTTTCCTCCGGCAGAAGAAATCTGCCGATTCTACCTAAGGCAGCATAGGCTTTGCTTTTATCATAAGAGCCATAGATAAGGTCTGTCTTCAGCTCCCAATCCAAATATCTTAGGGAAGTGTCAAAGCCTCCCACAGCAAGTTCGTGACTTCTCTTATCATGCATGATTTCGTAGCCCATGCTCTTCAATACCTCTCCCCATGCGCCAGAAACCCCTATACTATAGTTGTCTCGGCTGATATCGGCATGGGACAATCTACCGCTTAGAAGATAATTTCCCTTGGCATAGAGAGGCATTCCGGATCCGGTGGTCAGGGATAAACGTGTGGTTGTTATCGAGCGATCCACCAACAATCCAAAGCCCCAATCCCGATCGAAGTTCAAGCCACTCATACTGTTATCCATCATAAGCAGGGCATGGTTATCCAAAGATGAAGATAACCCGAGGGCAGGTTTGTTGTGTCCTATCCAGAAATCAAAGTCATTTGCTTTCAGATTTGCGAATGCATTGTATAATTGAGGCTGGATATTTGCCTTTTCACTATCGTCCCAAGCCAAACGAAATTGCAGAGCCACATAGCCCCAATCGCGGGTTGAGCTGCCAAATCTACCGATGTAATCCATCCCAATTGATGGCTTTTGCATCGCATCATGGGGATGATGGGAATAGTGTCTCCATTCCTCGTCCTCAAAGCTCCAGGAACCCACCGCCTGAGCCTCAAGGAACAGTATGTTACTATTGGCCAAAAGCTTGGGGGAAGCAAAGAGGAGGGATATCAACAAGCTGAGCCTCAAAATTGAGAACACAAGCTCCCCTTTCCGGATTCCTCCGGAAAATATGCTAATGGGATTCATCTCTGCTCCGGCTTACTTGATGTCCAGCCTTACAAAGGCATTGCCTATCTTCTTTTCGCCTTTGGAAAGCTTGAGCTCTATCTCCCAATCTCCCAGCATCATAAAATGCACAGGAATGGCGTATTGGCTCTTTTTATTCAGGCGCAGAGGTTTGTCACCGGTATCATGTGAACCCTTCATGGAAGGCATATAAGCATCAGCGGTCAAATCCAGATCTGTAACGCGTTTTTTATTGTTGTCAAACACGTTTACAAGCAGGATATAATTGCCTATCTTGGGGCTTTTGTTCCATTCGTAGGTTATATAATAGTTGTTATCAATCTTATGGTTACGCTTGGGAGCGGAAATTACTTTTCCGGCACTGCTGTTTGTACCCTTGTTGGCTGTCATCGTGGTGGTCGTGCCCGAGGGACAGGAACCGCAGTGTTGTGCCATAAGTGGCAGAAAGCTGCTGATTATCAGGGTTAGCAATAGTAATGATTTCATGTGTTCTCCTTGTTTTTATGTCTTTGACATACGGTCTATAGTTTTTTTTAATTCTTCCAATACTTCGATTGAGCCGGATTGGATTTGTTCCAAAATGCAGGATTGCAGATGTGCCTCAAAGAGCTGTTTGGATACAGAGCCCAAGGCATTTCGGGTAGCACTGATCTGGGTGATTATATCATCACAATATACGTCTTCATCCAGCATCTTTTGGATGCCTCGTACCTGGCCTTCAATCCGTTTCAAGCGATTTATCAGCTTGGTTTTGAAGGCAGCGCTATGATGAGCCTTGCGAGATTCTTCGTGACAATGTGCCATATCCGGTTCTCCTTTTTATACCCCTGGGGGGTATTTATAGGCTAATGCAATTATGGAGCCAGGCAAGAAGATTATCGGAAAAATTGCTCATTTTGAGAGAGGTACATCCCAA
>CAZWIS010000069.1:0-5915 GCA_964634275.1 uncultured Candidatus Cloacimonadota bacterium
GTCTTCATGTATAAATGGCGTATATCTCACCTATATCAAGTGTATTCGTGAATACGCTTGATATAGGCTTGATATAGGCTTGATATACGCTTGACTACTTGGTTGACACCTACAAGAAATCCGATCCTACATTCCGATCCTACGAATGTAGACAAAGTGCTGTTTCCTGACCTCAGAAATCTATTTGATCATGATCATTTTTCTGGTCGCGGTATATTCTCCCGTGCGCATTATATAAAAGTAAATACCGGTAGCTGCCGGTTTTCCTACCTGGTCCAATCCATCCCATAAAAGGTAGTGAATACCCTCTCTTTGATTGAGGAACTCAAAAGACCTCAGTTTCTGTCCTTTGAGGTTATAGATCTCGATCTGAACATCAGATCTTTTTGCCAGGGCGTAGTTTATTCGGGTAGAGGGATTAAAGGGATTGGGAGTATTCTGAAGCAAAACAGTTTGAGCCGGTACGATCAAATCTTCTTCGATATTGATAGTATTCCCGGTTGTGAATCGTCGGCTGCTGGAGTACATGCTGCCACCAAAGCCATTTTGAGCAGATACACGCCAGAAATATGATGTATTTGCCAGCAAAGGTTCGGTAGTAAAGTAAGTTTCCGCAATTCCTGTTTCTTCCAGAACCAAATTACTAAAGTAAGAATCACTGGCAACCTGGATTCTGTATGTTTCTGCCAGGAACGATGGATTCCAGGTCAATCTGGCATTCATTGGGATATTAGTAGCCATGTTTTGAGGTGAGACGAGTGCAGGAGTGTCGGGATTTTCGCTCAGACTGCCAGTGGTCAGACTGAAACTATCACTAAACTGACTTACTAAGCTGCCTGCCACACCCGCAACTCTCCAATAATATGTGCTGAATGGTTGTAATCCTGCACATTGAAACGTGTTTCCCACATTGTTCGATACATTCACGGTTAAAGAGCTAAAGTCTGGCATAGCAGATAGTTGCACTATGTAATGTGTCGTACCCGGGATACTTTGCCAGCTCAACAAAGGATTGGTAGGAGTATCAGCTGCTCCATCAGCCGGTTCGATCAATTCAGGACTACTCAAAAATGTATAAATACCAAAGGGATAGGTGCTGGTATCTGATGAATATGTTCCGATTATTGATACTTTGATCTGGCAGTCTTCTGAATCAAGATTGGGGATATTATTCCAGACAAATGATCCGGTATTTGGAGTGCTCTCAGTCAGCACTTCCCAGCTATTTCCAAGGTCTGGGCTAAACTCGATCTTGATGTTTCCGCCGCTGTTTTTGGTTTTCCAGCGAATCGTAGAGCTATTACCTGCGAACAATGCGTCCCCCCATTTGGGTGAGACCAATTGGATGTTGGAAATCTTTACTTTGAAGGAAATTGTCTCACCTGCAGAACTGATATCATAGATATTCAGTCCTCCTGGTGCATTTGTACTCGTAAAGCCGGACGGGACCATTGATTCATTGATGGCTGTTCTGCCAAAATCTGCATTGAAAAAAGCCGCATTTAAATCACCGGGATGATTGTTTGTAGAGGCGAGCGGTCTATATATGTATAACTCATCCGGAGGTCCCTGAGCATTACCTTGTACGGATAGATTCAAACGGTAAATGATGAGGCCGTTTCCGGGAATATGTTGATCATAGACTTCACCCATTTTTCGATATTCCAGAATATAATGCTCGCCTTGAACCCAGGATGCGATTCGATAGCAGCTGTTTGTACTTGAAGAAGATATTGGGGCAAGAGTATAGGTTCCGCTGTTTATGATGGGATTTGGTAAAGGTATCCAATTGCCATACTTTGCTCTCATCCATCCAAGTGTCATCGAGGGCGGTTCGGTAGTAACAGCCATCATATCCCATCTTCCTACTGGTACGACAGATGATGTGTTATAACGATATAGATCAGGAGCTCCCAAAGAGTGGAAGATCTCGTGGACAAGTACGGATACGGGACGGGTTACCATTTCTTGTTCCATCTGGAAAGTATAGTTGTATACTCTGGCGCCATTAAGATATACTGAGTAGTAGAAAAGACTCCACTTGTGTCCCCATAACAAATCAGCCCAACCTTGAGGATGACCCTGAATGATAAAGCAGACATTGTCGACTTCTCCGTCATAATCTCCGTCCAGGACAAGGTCTGAGGGGATTTGATCTGCAACGTATGCGACAGCACGGGCAAGCATCTGATGTTCACGTTCTGCGATCTCGAAATAATCGTCTGGATTGTACCCAATGGGATTTATATCGCTGATCGGACAATAGTACAATCTGGGATAAATATCTGTATAACATAGGACGTTGTTTCCATCCGGCAGAGGATAAAAGCTGGTATCAATGGTTAACTGATTGTATGAAACCTCATGATAGAAGGATTTTACTGAACTTGCATTGGCTGAATCATCATTGAAGATTTGTTCGTAGTGTTGGAAATCAGTTTCAAAATCGGGATCATCGGCAAACTTAATGAAGATAGTGATATTATTCAATAATCCAGTATGGGGGGCTTTTGATGTGGGATGTTTTGCCTCAAACTTCTGGCGGGAATCATATCGTTCCTTGATTTTTTCTGGACTGTAGTTGATCCCGGGGACCAGTCCTATTGGAGCGTCTCTACCCACTATGAAGTTAGTAGGAACGATTTTGTCATTTTTCTTATCGGCATATACAAAGAACGATTTACTGTTTCGGACTATGCTATAGTTGTCTGCATCATGCAACCAGTTGTGATATTCATCACCGGAAGCAAAGATAGAAATCGGAGTTCCATCGGGTTGCAGGTATGATACTGGCAAGTAGTGGTGCGGAGCCGCCATCAAGAACGAAAGCGACAGCAAAACGACAGTCAACAGAATTGGTCTTTTCATCTTCTATCCTTATCTGAATCAAGTGTGATATGGTTCGGGCTCTGTAGTGACAGCCTCTTTTTTTTTACTTCAAACGGAGTAGTTTCCTGGTTTCTGTATGTCCTTGAGTTTTTACTCGTAGAAAATACAAGCCACTTGCCACTTCGGAACCCTTATCATCTCTGGAGTCCCAATCAAGTATATGAGTTCCTTTGGCATAAAACCCATCATATAGACTCCTGACCTTTTGACCACGAAGATTGAAAACTTCAGCCACAAGCGACCCGCTCTCGGACTTTTCCACCTGTAGTTTAACGCTATTTTTGAAAGGATTTGGATATGCTAATCCCAAAATTGAAGGAACAAAAGGAACATGTGGATCATCATTGCTGATAATTTCGTCGTGCTCCATGATGAACATATTACTGCCATCCTGTACCAGGATTTGATTTCTTCCTATATATTGTGCATTCTTCGCTTTAAAAGTCGCCACCCGCACAAACTCATTGTTCAAGACGTAGAAGTCGTCAAAATGGCTATACCCGATAATGTATCTATCTACTTTATCGTAGCTGATGTTCGAAAAACTCGTCATTGGGATATTTAAGATTCCGCATACTACTGGATTATCAGGATCTGAAATGTCAATCATCGGGAGCCCATTCGTCGAAGGAACTACACGATTATTGAGAACAAAACAGAAGTTGTTTGAGGCACCTTCAAAGACAGCTATCTGTTCAACGTTATTCGCATTAATCCTATGGAAACTTGTATAAGAACTATTATCTGAGAAGTCGGTAACCGATCTTATATAGTGGTTCTCATCATATAAGATAAAACTCGTAGCCCAAAGACCATCTGTTATTTGCGTGAATTGCTCTACTGGCACTCCTTCGCTAAGGGTATACACACTTGTAAGTAAGCCACTTTCGGTATACATAGATACAAGCATTCTATCGTTGTAAACGCTTATCTGGGATAAGTATGCATCCAACGTAAAAGTATACTCATCGTATGTACCGTCATTATGAAGTGATAAGAGTGTAAAGTTATTGCTTGAGCCGAATAGAATCTGATTTCCATCTCTGGTCATGTTTCGCCTATCGAAGTCGGAAGTAGTGGAGAAGTCTAGCCAGGTGCTGTTCTGTAGGTCGTATATGGATTTTAGCGCTATGTTCGACATTCCCCCCAGCAAAACATATCTGTTGTTAATGACTGATTCTATAATTAATGCTCTGCCTTGATAAATCTGATGTACTGGATTTAGAGCTTGGTCAAGCTGTGATACTTGATCGCCAGAAAAACCGATATAGCCATCAATATCAGGAAACAGCCTATAACTATCCGCCACAATTCGAGCAAAATTCAGTGTCCACATGTTTTCTGATGGTGTATAGCACAAGACCTTATTACTCGCAGGATAATAATTGTTTCCGCTGAATAAAACACGGTTTGGTTCAATCTTGATATCATAAACATAGTCGACAGGTAAAGTGATCATCCAATCCAGATTGAGAAGTGGAGAATCGGTGTATCCGAAACGAACCAGAAATGAGCCGAAATCACCAGATCCACAAGCATAGATAACATCATTACAGACGAATGGATATGTGATGTAGTCATTTTCTGAAAGTCCAGGAAGTACATCAATAAAGGGTATGTCGATCAAATCAGGCGAGTAATAGACTCCTCTGGGAGAGCCAAACAGGTAATATCCATCGTTGGCTTCGAGTATCGTGTTAAAATAATAAACTGATGAGGGCATCGCATTACTCGCAAGTAGAACAGGCGTCTCAAGCTCTGTAATATCATAAGTATAGAGCCAGGTAGTGTACCAAAAACCGAAAAAATCATCCATTTCAGCTCTCGCAACGACCAAACGGTTTCCTAATACTTGGACAGATATTGGATCACTATTTACGAAGTCGTTGTGGGCAAGATCGTATTCCCCCGTTATGCTCAAGTCAGGAGCATTATACTGATAAACCCTCAATTTGTTGCTGGCGGTGACAGTATAAATCTTGTTATCGAGCAATTGTCTCATAACTACTCTTACGCCATCAAGATCATAATAGTGCTGGATCCTATGAAGCTGACCTCCCTCAATTTCATAGACGTTTGTAGCAATGTCACCAAATGATACATAATGGGTATCATCCAACTGGATGGTTTTGGGGAAAGAATACTGCCCCAAATCAACTACATCCGTAATACTCATCGGCAACTCAGCGCTGAGCTGCACCCACAAAAGCGATAGTAAAAGGAATAGACAAAATAGCTTCACTTTCTTTCTCATACTGTATATGCTATATACGAAAACAATAAGTCAAGTATTTTCTATTCAGGATTGAAATCCTGTCCTTTAACATTGGCTATTTATATATATTGCATTCGTAGAAAGTGGGTTCGGGTGACCTCTGTGAATGATGCTCACTTGAAATCTAATAGTGAATGAGCCTTCTATGATCCTGGTAATATGTTTGATCCTAGTGCCAATTCTGTTTATTCGATCGTTACCAATTGTATGAGCTATGCCTTTTTAAGTCTCATAAAGCCGGGAACTACTCAAGTAATAGTCCATAGATAAGGGTATCAACAACGATAGAAAGCCTCTACCTGGCTTTTTTCATCTTAGGTTCCGGTAGCTCGGTGGCAGTTATTTGTATCAGTTTGGTCAATCTTTCAGCGTTTTCCCACATGTCCTCTGGGATCAAAAGGTATTCCCTTGCTCCAGGATAGGGAGGGGCGTACTCAACATCTTCCAAGTATTTGATCCCAGCTTCGGTGGGTTTGACAAAAAGCTGGTCGTCCGCGATTAATGCAACAATTTTCCCTTTGTAATACAATCCATATTCACCAAACATCTTTCGGGCAACGGTGTCTCCACAGGCACCAATCTGACCTGTGATATAATCTGCTATTTCTTTTTTGGATGCCATAATTCCTCCCGAGAACAGGACTCAAAATGATAGTAACAAAGCAATATGACAAGGTGATGAAGTCAAGCACTTTTGTTTTTTTTCTTGACAGAAAAACAGGCCTAAAATCTTTTGAAAAGACCGAAGCGT
>CAZWIS010000070.1:0-5778 GCA_964634275.1 uncultured Candidatus Cloacimonadota bacterium
TCTTTCGCTGCCATTATGTCAAGCACTTTGTTGATCGTGAGTAACTAACGACATCAGGAGATATTAAATACTTCAGATCTCCGCCCGTTACTCATTTTATGCTATTTCACGATACACATTTTCTTGGTTAGTGACTTTCCTTTGTAGGTCATCCGATAGAAATATATTCCTGATCCTACCGATCTGCCGTTTGTGTCTCTACCATCCCACACCATTCTATGGTATCCTTTGGGGAGCAACTCATATCGCATGTGCTTAACTAACTGCCCGCGAATGTTATATATAGCTAATAGTGCTGGAGCATCTTCCGGAATCTCAAAAGCAATCGTTGTTGTGGGATTGAATGGATTAGGATAGTTCTGGTGCAACACGAAGGATTTTGGGACTGGAGGTGTACTAAACTCCGTGGGAGTTGGCTGCAGTAGTAGGTTGATGTAGCCATCAAGATCTCTTCTGAATGTCTGCATGGACTCAGGTATATATTGTGAGTACTTCCCAACGTACTGATTACGAGTATTGGCCTCACTCATAAGAAGGTGAGTATATGCCAGATCGATTACAGCATAAATCGAATCAGCCACTGAGGGTGGATTACTAATTATATCCTCATACCATTCTATTACCGACTGATAATCTTCAAGTTTGAGGTTGCAGTAATTGACCAAGTAGTCTGCCAATTTAGCGCTTCCTATATCGTTATGAAGATTCGGTTCAGTTGCATAGAAGTGCTGAAGATCATAAATCCCAGCACTACTGGAGCTTCCAGCAGCCATTAGCAATTTCGCGGCTTCCTCCTTGTACTTCGTATCCGGATAGTTCTCAATCAAATCCTTGAAATGAATCACGGCCAGGTCATTATGACCAATTCTGAGGTTGTATCTCGCCAGCTCAAACAGGTCTTGATCAGCAGAAATATCTGGGATCATGCCAACTTCCATTTCCCATACCGGCTCATAAGAAAACAGACTGGGGGGAACTAACAAGTCATGAGGATCCACCATGTTCCAATAATTGTATGATACATCGTGTGTAGCGGATTCGCTGCAGCCAGCGCAACGTAGTAAAACATCGGTAGGTCGCAGACTATCATAGATCAAGTTAAACCTTATATCCTTAGGGAAGCTATCGTGCGTGAAAGCCATTTCATCAAAGTAGTTGTTACTAAACGACTGGTATGGTGGTTCTTTGTTTCCAGCTAAGTATATGCTCGAATTTCTCAAACCTCCCAGGCCGATGTAATTGTTTCTAACAGTACCGTATGAATCCATTTCGATGTTCGAGTGGTAGGCTTGGATTCCATAACCGTATTGGTTGCCTTCGATTATGTTCCCCTGTAGTGTGAAGAACTTTCCATGTCCAGACTCAAACAAAGATAATCCAGTATAGTAGTTGGATATCAAATTGTCTGTGATTTTGAAATTTGGGAATGAATAGATTCTTATTGCTGTAGAGTCAGGTTGGTCGTGGAAATACGAATCAACGATGGACACCATCATATCATCGTTACCAACAACTGTATTCACTGCGTCCAGGGTGGATGCGGAGAACTCGGTACTCCTGACATCAAGACTCTGATTTTTGTGGGCAAGAAGGCTGTTAACAAACATGCAATTCTCGATACTGAGATAGGTTCCTTCCGTTTGCAGCTTTACTCCTAGAGCACTGGAGTCATGGAACGACAGTGAGGAGGCATCCTTTAATTTTACATGGTATGCTGCCCCGCTGTTTTCAGAAACGAAAGAGATATTGTTTCGAGTTTCCAGAGTACTATTCTCTACATATAAAGAGCCGTTTGGTTCAAAGAAAACCGAAACGTTATCCTCAATAATCAGTACTTTGCCGTTGGATAAAGTGATTGGAGATGAAACGGTTATACAGGCATCATCCCATATCGTTAGTGAATCAACCGGGTCGATGCTTATGGTGGTGCCGCTATATTCATAGGCACCGATATCAATCCTGCCGCCAATTATTCTGCTACGATTATTCAAATCCGTACTAGTATGGTACACATTATCATAACCACTATTTACGCAGGGACTGTCTGGCTTTAGATTATAGTTATGCATGTCATTGATCATTAGGGGAGATTCACCTGCGTCTCCATAACAGTCATCGAAGCTTGCTGATGAACCAGTAAGGCACACTAATGCATTTGGCGTTTGGGAAATGAAGCTGGTGAGCACTGGCATAGATGCCCCATTTATCATGTAAACTTCAAAACCGTTTGGTGAGGAGTTTGACCACTGCAAGTTGTTAGTTGATTCCAGCCTGGAATGATCGAGGAAAACTCCTCCACCTGAGTCTATACCTTCATTGTGTGCTATTGTGTTGTTGCTGAGTTCGACTTCAGCATCTTCAAGGTATACACCACCTCCATGAGCAGCAAAATTGTTGCTGATCTGATTATTTACCACGATTTGCCTACCAGAGTTTTGGATGGCTACTGCCCCTCCCTTCGAGGTGCTTGAGTTATCGGTAAATTTTGAGAGACTGATATTAGTATTTGCTGCGCAGTTATGCATTCGGATGGCACCACCAACCTCACAATTTGTTGAATCTGCGGTTCCATTTGCTGTGAACACATTTCTCAAGAGATTGCTCCCTGTCGCCAGGTCGATGAGTTGGATAGCTCCGCCAAACTTGGCTTTATTGCTTGTAAACGCGTTGTCAGCTATGGTGCTCATGGATGCGTTATTTAGTATTGCCCCTCCGGCATAAGCATAGTTTGAATCAAACATGTTCTGGTTGATTTCAGCCTCGGCTCTGTCAACTATACCAATCGCACCGCCACCATGAGCTACAGCGATGATGCCCGATTTATCGGCTCCAAGGGCTATGCTATCAATGAATTGATTCCCGAAAATGCGATGCATCCCGGCACTTGCATAGATGCTACCTCCTGTCCCTGCTGCAAGGTTAGCGAGAAACTGGTTATCAACAACAGTGTGTTCAGTATCGTATGTACCGGATTTTATCAATGACAACGCTCCCCCAGAAAAGCCATACATCCCCGAGGACACACTTGCATCCAGAGGATAACCTGCCGTATTCAGACTAAAATGGTTATCTTGCAAATGTAGATTAGTATCCATGGCACAGATCGCTCCACCAGTGCCTTCTCTTACTTTATTCCCTGTAAAACTGGAGTTTGCTACAAATAGAGTGTCGTGTGGGGAAAAATTAGTGACATAAATGGCGCCTCCACTATCAGATGCCTGATTGCCACTGAATGAGCAATAGTCGATCTGTAACGCGGGATAGCCATTGATGTACATCACCCCACCATTAACCGCATCATGATCTATGGGAGTAAGATCAGAATATGCTTTACCGTTTGAAAAGGAACAGTGCAGGAATCTCGAACTTCCAGCTGAAAGACCACCCTCAAAGCTGAACCCATACCAAGAATTGTTTCCCGGAGCTGTACTAAAGGTTATCCCTGAGGTATCTGTCCCTTGAGCATCAATTGAGCCCAATACCTTGATCATGGAGTTGTTCGAAGCAAGAAACGATACACTAGGATCAATATGCAATGTCCCTGTGCTCGTAACCTCAAGATCATTGATGAAGTGGGTAGGAGAATACGTAATCTCCACATAGTCAGGGATGATGTCCCTTGTGAACTCCCAATAAGGTCCCATGTATTCATAAGCTCCGATATCTATTATGGGGGTTCCGTTGTTAACATTGATTCTTGGATTTCCAATAACATCGACCCCCTCCAGTGCTGAATCCCTGGTACCCGTATTTACGCATAAGGATGTTTTACTCAATTGATAGGGTACAGGGCCTGCTGTGTCAAATCCGGGGTCTTCTATGATACAGTTTATTGTTGATACGCTCGCATAAGTTCCACTGACGACATTTAGGGTATCCTCAATGGCACAATTAACCAAGTCAATGCTCTGAGCATTGATGCAATGAATTGGACTTCCCAGTGTAAGTGAATCACTATAGATAATCGTGTTCACTATGGTCACGGCTAAGGAATCGCAAACCAATGCCCAACCTATATCTGTAGCAATATTATCTGCAATGGTATTGTTTTCGAATCTGCCAACAATACTCTTCAGATACATACCTGCACCAAGTGAGGCCGTATTCTTAAGGATAGCATTGCTTGTGATATCGCCTTCCCCTTGTTGATAGACTGCCCCACCAGCATGAGCTCTGGACAATTTGATTTCATTTGCATTCAGAACCTTCACTGTGACAGGTTGCTTTGCTTGGCCTTTACCGGATTTCGCAGAATCGCTCTGAATGTAGATAGAGCCTCCCTTACCAGAAAGCGAATCCGCACGACAATCTACAAATTGGTTACGGGACAATATGTAATCGGAGTCAAACATGGCAATGGCACCGCCAAACTCACTCGCTGAGCAGTTTTCAAAGGTCGAGTTTTGAACCACAACCGAGCCTGCTGCAGAGGAAATGGCACCTCCCTTACTTGAAGCCGTGTTTTGATTGAAAGAAACATTCTCAACAGATAATGAAGCAGTTGCACCAACTACAGCAATGGCACCTCCGGATAATCCTCTACTCAGATTAAAGCTTGTTCCATCATGAATAGTTAACTGACCACCAGCATGATAGATAGAACCACCATTGCAGCTATAATCAGCAGTTTCAGGTGAGTCGCCATTATCATTGAACACACCATTAGAAATCACTACATTGCTCTGATCTCCAACAATGGCCAATGCTCCGCCATATATGGATTCGTTGCCAATAAAGGTCGATTCCATTAAGCTTGCATTGGCACTATCGAGATATACGGCTCCCCCAATTTCTTGGGCAGCATTGCTGCTGAAGGTAGTCTCATACATCGATAATTCTGCTTGGCTGCCAATAACCGAAATAGCACCACCTTCTGCTGCTGAGTTTTCTGCTATCTGAGATGCATAAACTGAGATATTGGCATCTTCAGCAAACAAAAATCCTCCAGATTGTTGAGCCTGGTTGCTGCTAAAGGTAGAGCCATTTATGGATAGATTTGATCCACTTCCAATAGCTGATATTGCTCCACCCTTGAGGGCAGTGCCATTCGTAATACTACACTCAGATAAATGAACCATTCCATTATTGAGGTATATTGCCCCCCCCCTTGTGCTGCGAATGACTGCTTTCAATATCTACATTGTTTAGCAGTATACTATGGTAGTCATTGGAGTGAATTGCCCCTCCACCCTCTTCAAACCTTGAATAATCATTTGTATTGATGATGGTCAGACTATCCAGCCTTGACTCACCGATTAGATTACTCTCGAAAACGAATCCTTTCCAACTTGCCAGAGAATCAACTCCCGCAAAAGACACGCCATACAATTGGTTAAGCGATCGTCTTGCATGCAATTCACCAGACACATTAAAGCCACAGGTTGAATCAGATTGCACTGATACTGCGTCCTTATAGGGACGAATCGTAAGTCTTGCTTGGGGACTTACCTGAACGCTGGATTTAACTTCAATTTGCGGGCAACTCCATAGTGTATCTGCCAGAACAATATTTGAGACCTGGGTTTCCGTTGGAGTATCCGTAACAACTAGGGGAATACCTTTTCCAAACAACGATATTGTCCTTTCCGGATTGTAGGCATCGTTGCATCTAATACTGATGTGGGTAGAATCCGCACCGATCAAAAAAGGCTTGTACCTTGCATAAACAAAAATTGAATCACCCGGAGCCAACTGGATCTGGTGATTATACCCCGCACCATGCCATGTAAAAACTTTTGGCATCTCAATACTATCTCGTTTGGGAATCTTGCTTCTCTG
>CAZWIS010000071.1:0-5717 GCA_964634275.1 uncultured Candidatus Cloacimonadota bacterium
ACAGTGATGTGGCCACCGACTTCTACCCCAAGGAGCAACACTATCGAAGTGCTGAGCAAAAAAAACATCATGATGTGTTTCATAAGACCTCTTATTGCCCTGCTCCGGAGAACCGAAGCAGGGCATCTTTCACTGAACAGGCCATTGCCTGAATTGCGTTATTTGAGTAGCATCATTTTCCGGACTCTGCTTTTACCCGAATGCTCCACACGGGCAAAGTAGATACCAGAACCAACTTTCCGATTGTTGACATCAGTTCCATTCCAGACAACACTGTGATTTCCGGCAAGCACTTTTTCATTTACCAGCTCTTTGACTCTTTGACCCTTTATATTGTAAATGCTGAGCTTAACCATGCCTTCGGAAGGTACATTGAATCTGATGGTAGTGCTCGGGTTGAAGGGATTGGGGTAGTTTGCCTCCATGCTGAGAACCATCGGAACATTTACACTGTTTGGAGATGAAACAAAAGCCGAGGACAAATCGTGCATAAAGCTAATATAACTCTGGAAATCCGGAGTATATACTCTGATATTTGGCAGAGCCTTTGCACCAGATTGGGCAAGAGCCATGAAACAATAGGCCTGATCTATCAGGGCAAAGAGAGAATCAGCAACAGACTTGGGATTGTTCAAAACCTGCTCCAAGCGGCTGATAGCCGTGTAATAGTCCCTTTCCTGAATAGCACAGGCGGTCTTGATTTCTTCACTCTTTTGATAGAGAACCATCTCTTCATCAGACACTTGATAGTCCAGATAAGACTTCAATGCTGCATAATCTGCATCGGTCGCCCTGGTGGCCAGATAGAGGAAGTCCAAAGCCAGAGCAGTTTGAGAAGAATCAGGATAAGTTTCGACAGCCAGCTTCATGGTGTCAATTGATAGATCAAACAAACCCTGATAGAATTCTGAGATACCTTGATCTATCAGTTCAGAAAGAGGACTAACTGCACCGGGGTCAAAGATAAAATCCCTATGGGAGGAGTAGAATCTATCGCGCATCGCAGAAGGTAACATGTGGAAATAATTGCCTCGTACGTCAGCACAAACGGAAGGACCAGTGCTGATGTTTGCCAGTATGTATTTATCCCAAGCTGCCATATCAGACAAGGGGTCCTTGGGAAAAATCCCTGTTTCCTGAAACATTTGATCTGCAAATAAGTTGAGAGGCACATGTGGTCCCTGTGTTGCTGAAACACTAATAGAGGCGGCATCACCGATCAGTTCGCAGCCATTATTGTCTTCAAATGTATTGGCTGAAAATCCATGATAGCCTTGATTTGCTCCCCAAGAATACCCCTTCATGAGAATTCCATGTCCGGCAAGTCCAATAAAACTGTTTGAAATAATGTCCACCTCGGAATTTGAAACCCAGATTCCAATGCCAAGATCGCCTGTTGATGGGCTGGTTGAAGTAAAGGTATTCCCATAGATCAGAGATTTGTAATCACCCAAAGTAGTGTGTTCAAACAGAATTGCCGATTTATAACTATCAACGAAAAGACAGGCTCCTGTTGAAGTTGGTAAACCATCATTATCAGCATCAAAGTATCCACCTACTTTAAGCACAGATTTCATGGCCATTATCCCAAAGCCATTACTATAGAAGCTGCTATGTTTTACTATTGCCTCACTACCTCTTCTAATGGCAATTGCTGTGTTGTTTCCCTTGGAACTATCTTGATCTGAGCCAAAGTCACATTGCTCTATAGTAACTTTATAAGTGCCTGGAATATCTACTGATCCATGATCCTCAAGATAGATACCGAAGCTATTGCTCAGGAATGTATTATCTACGATTGTGATCTGAGGTGATGAGTTATCCTCTATCAGATGATATATCCCGTAGTTACAGTTCTCGAATGAGTTTCCTTCGTACCAGGGATTCTCGGGATTTTTAACTCGGATATGCTCAATACCTTTTATTTGGCTATCATGCAGTTCAAAGTTATGTTCATCAGTCCCTATTGATTCTATGATAAAGCCATCCCATCTATGGTTTTGGGGATGAGAGCTAGTTACATTTAGGCCTACAAGTTTTCTAGGATTTGCCTGAACAGTCCCGAAAAGATATCCATGGTCACTGATATATATCCTATCACCATAGCTATCCTCGAGATTCGGGTTGGGATTCTTCTTGTAGCCGCTTATGTGTACATTTGGGGACAGTATGATCGTTCCGAATTGCTGATTATTCCCATTTGCTACAAGCTGAGCCCCGTTACCCAAACCATCTCCACCATTGAGATTTAATACTGACCCCGGCTTGAAGATCAGGCTTGATGAGTCATTGACAAAGCATGAGCCACTACCGTTAACATTGAGCGTTCCATAGACATTGTAAGTATTAGTCTTGAAACTAATATTTCTCCCATCAATAGTGAGCTGTGCTCTATCAGATGGAGTACTATCTGGATATCCTATATACATGGGAGAATCAACTGTTGAATAGCCATCCCCAACAGTACTAGAGGTTACTCTCCAGATTAGATGCCCCCATGATAATGCGTTACTAATCTCAATAATACTGCTGTCACTATCGAGGAATCTGCAGTCGATTACTACACAATCATTTACTATCAGAGAGCCATTTGTCTGAAGATAACCTATTCTGGAGCTGGGACGTAGATTCTGAAAATATGTGTTTTCAGATGAAAACGTAACGACTGCATCTTCTTTAATAATCAGAGTGGCCAAGTCATAATTGGGTTCAGACAAATTAGCCCCAGAGAAACTAAGCTTACTAGTTCTAGTAACATCCATATTGTTTGTGACTATGTATTTACCATTTTGCTCTCCAATGATATGAAAGTAAACCGTATTAACTGGGCTATCGCAAGTTACCCTATTTACGATGAGTTGAGAATTGGTACTTAGGGTAACTTGTGCACCGTCCCCAATTGTAAAAGTCTCGCTTACATAAACCGTGGTGTCATTCCCTATTATGAGATGAGCATCCGGATTGATAACGATGTTATTGTATCTTTTTGGCCTAGTATCCGCCAGAATCAATGTGTTGCTGACAATCAGATCCTCATATATCCCAAGAGAGATTGTCTCATTACAGATTTCAATGTTGTTAAATGTGGTTGTGTGATAAATCCCCAAAGAGTCTTGGCGGATGACTGTTACAGTATACATTGGGTGCTTGATCAAATCATTATAAACTGCCTGATAAACAAATGGATCGTCTTCATTCCCGATAATTACAAGATCAGGTTGCTTCCCATATCCATTTACATATACGGCTACGATATCATCCTCGGATGAATCCATCTCTATTGTAACAGTAGGAATGGTTACTAGATTCATCACATTGTCCTTACCCATCATCAGTTTACTATGACCCAGGGGAGGATATATTGATTCGAGTTCTTTACCGGGCTCTGCCTCTGGGCCCACACCACCAACGACCGGCATATAGTTTGGATATGAAGTCAGGTATCCTTCTTCATCAGGATACAACATATTCAACGCATCTATGTCTGTTAAATAGGGCGTTACTCCAGCCCATGACATCCGGGTCGTCGTAGTGTTTTGGATCAGTTCATCCCATATTGATAATTCGTTCATATAGTTATGAGACACGTAAGAAATGCTAATTCGTGAAGTACTGATATCAGCAGCTTCTATGGATGAAGGATAATATAAAGGTTGTGGAACAGTATTGTTTATGGTGGCAATCACTGATCTTTTAAAATCCGCTCTCTCCAGAAGAGCGGGATGGTTGTTGACATATCTATATCCAGTTTCTAAGGGGGACTGATGCTGATATGATATACTTAGAGGATCGAATTGGAGGTTACCTGTAAAATCTGTAAAGTCGTATTCACGTACAAAATAGTCTATATAGTTATCTCCCATAAAATAGATACCTTTATACCTATCAGCCATAATTGTACCCTTGTAACCATAATCTGGAATCATAGAGGTCACAACTACTTGTTCTTGAGGATTGATAGATCTCATTTTTTGGGATACGTAACGAAATCTTGCATTATGTGCTAATGTTGAGGAACCAGTAAAGAAGATATGGCCAGAGCTATCAACAAGTGGAGCTGTATAGCAATCAGTGAAATCACTTTCTGAGGCAATCTCTGAAACAGTGTTATCTGGATCACACTCAAATAATTTTCCGTTTTTACTCAGCAGATAGAATCTTTGTTCTTCGCTATTAGTATCGAAAACAACTGGGGTCATGAAACGATCATCGCCATTCAATGAAATATGATACTGTGATTCTATCGATCCATCAATTGCATCAATTATGAATAGTTTACGTAATCCAGCAACGTATAGTTTATCGCCTACAAGAGTCGGTGTCGCCATATACTCCATTTTGTAAGAATCTAATATTTGATCTCTCTCATGTGTTCGTAAATTTACAGACCATTCACAGGTAGCATTACCTTCTGAGAAGTCCGACTTAATGGAAAGAAGCGTACCACTTTTGTTTAAAAGTATTACTCTGTTGTGTGTTGAACTGCCTTTTCGATATAAAATCGGACTGGCCCAAAACCCAGAAGCTCCTTCATATCTTTGATGGGCTTCAATAGTGCCAAACTCATTCACCATACTGGCTAGATCACTTAGAGTATAACTATTGATCGGACTGCTATGATTCAGTTCTGTTTGGTTCATAACAATAGTGGTGAAGTTCAATACTTCCCAGTTCGTTATACTATTACGAATTTTAAATCGATACAACCTTGCTTCCTGAGCATTTGGTATCCTCTCTGGATAGTGTTGGTGAAACAGCTCAAGCCCAAAGGATGCTGCAAAAAAAGCGCCATCATCATCGACAGCAATTACATTTCTAATACGGTCGTCGAATATTCTTAGTGTGTCTGGTTCCGGGGCAAAAAATCCTGACGCGAAGATTGGTATTACCATAAGCACTAATACCAACATAGAAATAGTGACTTTCATAAATACTCCATTTTTTAGGTTTCTTTTACCTTTGCTTTGGCCTGTACGAATGGGCTGAATGGCCGTTAGCGTTCAATTCTTGAAACGAGTCTTATCTACTATTTGAATCGGACTAGCTATGGAATTTGGTGTTTCTACAGATATCTCATGTGTCCTCCTTCTGATCGAGACTTTCAAACTATTAGAACTAGCCATGCTTGATTACTCTTTAAGCTACAGTTATTGTCCTTAAAATACTCGGCGTGCAAACAATTGAGTTTTACTCGCATACAATTCTCCCCTAAGCATTATCATCTATATATATAGTACAAGAATTTCGATTTTGTACTTTCAGACCTGCTGTATATTGTTGCAATATAAGATGATACAGTTTTATTTCTTGTTTATTGCTAATCATATACTCTTTTATGCTAATTTTCATCATTCAGTTTCTCTGATCATTTTTTCTTATTCATTATTTACTAACCAGTTATTCACCATATTGTCATGATTTGCTGTACTCCATTCTTGTGTATGGCGCATAGACATATCGAGCCTTATGAAAGACAGTCCACTATCTGGGTGCAGAGCATAGCGTCTGTATATTAGATAACCTTTCCACTAAATGTTCGTGTGTTTTTGGTGTAATGCTTTGTTGTGTATGTGGTTATAGTTCTTTGAGAGGTCTGATTCAGTGGGTCTTGTCTGGGTCTTAGCGTTCATAAAGCGTTGATTAGGGCTTGATGAAGAAGTGATTAACGCTGCCAGGAAAGGAATACTCGCCTGGAACGCCGATTTCAGAGCTTGTGC
>CAZWIS010000072.1:0-5387 GCA_964634275.1 uncultured Candidatus Cloacimonadota bacterium
CTCTACCTTTATCATCATTTCCATCCCAGATCACGCTGTGGGTGCCGGCAAGCATATCTTGGTTCAGAAGTGTTTTCACGAGTTGACCTTTGACGTTGTAGATTTCCATTCTCACCCGGCTGTTTTCTGCCAGATCATACTTGATCGATGTAAGCGGATTGAAGGGATTGGGATAGTTCTGGAAGAGTTGAGTTGCTGCGGGGGGTGGAATCTCGCCAGTTTTGGTTAACTGCACCCTAAGGAATCCTTTGAAATCTGATACTTTTGCAGTCTTCGATTCATAGACTCCGGTTTGCATATTGAAAACTGCGTATTCTGTTACAGTGGAACTTGCTGACTTAGCAGGAAAATACAAGCGAAACTCCACTTCCTTCAAATCATCGGAAAGATCATCGCTGTTCGTAATATAAGCATTGAGCTGGATTTCGCCATCTTTGATAACCGCAGCCCCTTTGCATTCTTCGTCGATAAACAGCGCAACTTCAGTAGGTTTATTACCATCTTCGTATTGGTTTAAGTCCATGGAGATAAACACCGGGATGTAACCGAGCTGTTCTTCGAAGTAGAAATGCTTTGTCATATCCCTTGTATATGTTTCGACAAAGGGCGGGGTCGGATTATCACCCCCAAGCTTGAATTCTACATCATCGGCACCAATGTAATGAACCTCAACCATTTCTCCGTGATTTATGGCAAGGTTTTCATTGTTCATGAGATATGTTCCTAACCATAGATCAGTGTAGTAAACAGAGGGGGGATCGCCAGGTTGAGGATCATAGCCAAAGATGGGTATTCTCACCAAGGCCCAGTCTTCTGCCATTACTGCCTTGATATCATCAAGGATGGGCAGCAGGGCATCAAACGGTTTCAGGCTTTCCGGAAGGTAGTATCCCAGATATGTTTTTCTGAACCAAACTCCAGTATTGGGATCGATCTCACAAATACCATCCAATTGATCCGGAGCCGTGATAAAGTGTTTTGTTGAATAATCATCGAGCTCAGGGTGAAACATGCCATAGTTGAGGTTGTATCCAGGATAGAACCCACTATACACAATATCCTTCTCCAAGGGCTCACCAAACAACAGTTTTACTTTGTATCCGTTCTGACTATGAACATAGTGTAATGGGATAATATCTGGCGTTGCTACCCCTGTATTTGAATTGTAAATCCAGGATATACTTTCAAGAATTCGATTGTAAGTGTCATCAAAAAGGTTATTATTGCCATATTCATCAAACACGTACTGTAGCGTATTTCTACCCTGATTGCCGGGATGGTTTTCCACACCAGGGATGCTAATATACTTGACTTCATAGTTGTTTAGCCTATGAAAACCATTTATATGCTGATCAAGATTGTGATATGCGCCAATGTCCATACGAGTATCATCGGAATCTTGGTCTTCGGGGTCTAGATACCAAGGCATTCCGTTGGAATTTAGATCTGGATTCCCGTTGTCAATGCAATAGGACTTTGTGTTTGTATTCCAAATGGGGTAGTAATTAGTATCCAGTTCGGGATCAGTTTGATAATTAAACAACGGGGCTGATGGATTGTAAACACTATTTGGATCATTTGGGTTGTAGAGACTGGCGGTGAATCCGGATAGGCTGGTGTTATGCAGGATATTGTAGTTAATGCTTACCGGGCTGTATCCTGCGTTCGAGTCAATCGTACACCCATTACTGTTCGTCGAACTGATAATGTTGTTTTTTATCTGAATATCCTGAACGGTAACTCCGGCATTGATCCTGAATTTGATGGCGCTTAAGCCGTTTGTGTTATATTGTGGGGTATTTACAATTGTGTTGTTGATAAACCTGATTGGCGCTGCTGCTTGTGAAAGGTATGTTGTGAGCCCAATCACGGCTCCATATGGTATCAATGAGGGGATGTTATCAACAAACAGATTGTTCTTCAGAATGATGTTTGAGGCATCATACACGGACAATGCGTTTGCACTTTGTGCATTGGCAATTGATCCGTATGTATTACCAAAGAACTTATTATCATTGGTAATCCGAATAGGCCCTGTTCCTGTAGCTACAAGGCCACCGCTTAGACCACCTACATTGTTTGTGAATTCGTTGTACTTAACCTCGATGGTAGATGTAGTATTGTTGCGGATAAATACTCCTCCAGCCTGGCTGAATTGGGAGTATTCTGCAGCAGCAGAGATAGAGTTGTTTAGAAAATGGCAGTTAGAAATCGAACCTCCACCTTCAAAGTGGATAGCAGCGGCACTATAGAAGTTTCCATCAAAACTTGCTGAAGCACAATCTACAAGTTCGCAGTTACTGATATGTAGTTTAAGATTTGGTGTATAGGGCAAGCCTAGTGCATTTTTGGATTCAACCAAGAAAACTATGCCTCTGCGAAAACCAGTGATTTCCAGATTCTTAATTGCATAGTTAGCGTTAGGCAGTTGTGGAATATTACTTGCTGATAGATCTAGGCTGATGCCAATTCCATTAGCTTCTCCACTAATCGTTACATCACCAACTCCTTCTAAAGTAAAGTTGCTGATTCCGGCAGTCACAAGTGGAACAAGGTTTACGCTTTCGTTGTAGGTTTCAGGAAAGACCCTGATTCTGATGGGCTCGCCAGCGTACAAACCTGAATCAACAAAACTCTGAACAAAATCAATCGCTTGATTGATAGTACAAAACGAGCCATTTCCAGCTCTCGACACACGAATGTCATTAAGATTTAGTGCATACATTGTGGCATTCGGTACAATCTGATCGTGAAGCATTGCATTAGAATAATTAATATTTATATCACGAGAAGACGGCATGCAGCCAGGCTTTTCGAAAACGAGTCGAACTGTAGCATCCTTAGTATACAAGTATGGGATACTATAAAATCCATTTTGATCTATGCTAAATGACCCATGTCCTTGTCCATTAATAAACATCATTCCTGTTATATTGGAAATATCGCTACCATTGACTTGTCCACTTATAGTGCATACGGTTCTATTCTCAATCTGATTTAGCCAGTGAGCAGATGTGTTTATATTAGTAGTAACCCAGTCATCGAAGCTATAATGACTCCATCCCAGTTCACCGTGCCTCCAGTTCCATTCATTAAATTGTGCTTTATGTGGAATGATTATCTCAATTTCGTTTCCATTTTCATCAACCCAATATAGGAGAGCTTCTGTTATTGGGAAGGGAACCTCTTGAGCATAAACAATTTGATCAAAATAAGTGTGGTTCAATAGAAAATTGGAGTTTGTGGTGAGTGATGATAGGTAGTTGATATTGATATCTAATTCCGGTATTGGGGTCCCACCGCTTATGCTATTTCTTTTTAGATATAGACTTGATCTTGTTGGTACTAGCACAGGCGCATAGTTTTGTGTAAATTCAAAATCGTACAACCACGGCACGCTACGACTGGTAGAGGAATCCTCCAACACAGATCCTGGTTGCCTATCATATTCACATTTAGCTGCTTGACCGCTATAATTGGGAAACACTGCTACTTTAAGAAACCATGATGCTGCAATTGGGTTGTTGGTTACATTACCACTAACCCCCAGACCTCCATTAGAATAAGCGTAACTTTTAATATTGTTTTGCTTGTATGGAAAACCAGGCTTCAATACTCCTTCATGAGAATCGGGATTTGCATTTAGAATGCTCATGGGATCCCCGTCCAATAACTCATTTATTAAATTATCTTCTTCGTTAATTTCTGCAAATAAACTCCTATACTGATTTGATCCTGCATTGTAACTATTGTTGTCTGCGTTCTTATTCTCTCTGATAAGTTGCTTCGCTGCTGGGCTATTCAAAGCTGACAATGCGGCATCAAGTCGTTCGTCTGACATGTTATAGTCATCCAAAGCATTTTCTAAGCTTTGCATAGTATTCTGTAAGTTTAAGTTTATGGTTGCGCCTCTGTGCGGAGAATCAATGGATACATATTGTGTGCAAAAATGTTGTATATCCCATTGTTCCGCATAAGCCAGAGCATATCTTGCCAATATACCACCCATGGAATAGCCATATACGCTCGTACCTTCTACCAATGGTGTAGTTTGAGAGTTATGAATAAACCTTAGTGCTCCCAGAACAACCATGGCATTGTCTTGAACGTGATCAAATGGATCGCTAAAGGTCAGTATATATCTCTTACTACTCGACATTGAGCTATCCCACTTTCTCGCTATAGTCCATGCATTACCACTAATTAGGTCAGGGATGCTAAATCCTTCAACAAATAGTGCCGGACGGACGGCCCCAAATGATAATGAACCGTTGGAGTATGGATAGAGTTTAGACCAACTGTTTTGGAAGTAATAATTGTAAGGGATAACTAAGAAATCAAAACTGTTGGAGTAACTCGCACCATCTAATTCCTTCCAACCGATAGTTATACTATGATCTCCATAGCTAAGATTATGTGTAAAGCAAATATCCCATCCAGAACCTACCATGTTTGATATTTTAACACCATCAACCTGAATCTCAAATTTCAACGCCAATAGTAATGACTCGATTGTAAATGGTACTGCTCCATCAGTACTATATATCGTAGTAGCATTTATGGTTGAGTCGTGATTGTCGGGATATATGGTAATACTGCTCTCAGTTATGGGAATAATAGTGTACGACTCGGCTTGTGTATAACTTGGATTGTATACGTGTCCACTGGGGCTTTCATTAATGCTAAAATCCCCGCAGAGTCCCGAAACCAAAATGAGACTCCACAATACTAGAAATAGACTCTTTTTCATTAGTTCTCCATTTCTTTGGTGTTTTAGAGAAATCAGTTAACTAAGATAAATCTCGAGTTCCGAATGACGGTGTCAACTCGAAGTTAACTTCTCATGTAACTTGGAACACTTCAGAAGTAGTTCCGGCTCTTACTATCTATCTACTGCTTCGTCCTTAGGGTAAGACTCAACCGTACGTTCCCTAATATGGGTGTTATTCCCACAATCATCGTGATAACATAAATCACCAACATTTTGGTATTGCTAAATGACAAACATGCAGCCGTACTATGTAGGACTGATCTGGTTTTCGTAACTATGTATGATGCTATGAAGACTAGTAATCGATCTACTGCCGATAAATCAGTAATGAGCCATGAGGAATGAGTTCCTTTCCACATTCAACAAATGTTCAGGATCGTTCTTTGCCATATTCGTAGGCTGACCGTTAAAGACATTGTGATTCATCAATGCTTTATGAGACATCGGATTCTCCTTTTAGTCTTGAAAAGGCTACCGAAGCAAAGCATATTACACCAGGCATTACCTGACTTTTCGTGTCAATCCTCTTTGCTGTTGTAGCTTGTATTGCGTAAAACACTTTTATCCCGCAGGCAGGATAAGCCCTTATATGATCTATGTCTGGCTCCGTTTCGCG
>CAZWIS010000073.1:0-5312 GCA_964634275.1 uncultured Candidatus Cloacimonadota bacterium
ATGGTACTGCATGGGCAACTGTGTGGAAGAGTAGGTCGCCGCCTTCGCTAACGCCAATCGTTTATGGTCTTGGTATATATAGAAATTCCTTATTCTCATCCAACCAACAATAATGTACTTGCCCTACATAAATCGTATGATCTCCACTCCTCACTTGCGTTACAATCTCACACTCTAGATTTGCCACTGCCTCATTTAGTAGAGGTAGTTTCATATACTTTCCATAAGTAAAATCAACTCTACCTTCTTTGAACTTGTCAATTGTTTTACCTGAAGTTGATCCACTTAAATTCAATAGTGCCTTTTGATCCGCAGACGGAAAGACAAGATTAAAGTATCTATTAACTTCCAAACAATCATGGCTGTATCTATTATGACCGATAGATATAGCATACATTAGAGGTTCTATCGAAGTTCTCATAAACCATTCTAACGTAATCAGATTATAGCCACCAGAGGGTTTTTCTGTGACGGCTAAAACAACTTTAGAAGGTAAGTGAATCATGCTGTTTGCCTTTGAAAAATCTACCATCTTCTGCATAATTGTCTCCTTAATGTTTAAATCATAGTTTACAAGGGATATATTACGTCAGTTGGAGTAGAGCACAACATCAATTATTATATTGACGATAATCAGCACGTGAAAAATCATGAAAGAACATGCAAAGAATATATGGAGAAATAATGCGAAGAGTACTTATTGCGATTTTGCTGTTGAGCTTAATTTTGAGTGGTTGTACCAGAGTGTTAAAGTCAGATAAAATCAAAGTGACTTTTTGGCACGGACTGAGCGGTCCTCTTGGAGATGTCCTTAATCAAATGATTTTGGAATTTAATAAAACTCATAAAGATATTGAGATAGTACCAAACTCGGTAAGCAGTTATACCGCTCTTTCGCAGAAATTAATGGCATCAATTCAAGCTAGAAAACAACCAGATATAGCCCAGGTGTTTGAGTCTTGGACTGCGAAATACATTGAAGCTAATGTACTCGTAAATATTTCAGATTTGATTGAAAGCGATCCAGAATATAAAAAGAATCTTGATGACATTTATCCTGTTTTTCTGAAATCTAATACATACAATGGCAAAATCATGTCTTTTCCATTTAATAAAAGTGTACGGGCATATTTCTATAACAAGGATGCATTTTATCGTGCAGGCCTTGATCCAGATTATTTTCCAAATACGTGGGAGGAGTTTAGAGAATACTGTAGAATTCTAACAAATGCCAATTCAAGCACAGGCAGACCCACATACGGATCTAACTTCAATGTAAATGAGTGGCAGTTTATAAATCTTCTCCACCAAGCGGGTGGACAGATTCTTTCCGATGACAACAAACCGATGTTAAACAGCGTTTATGGTGTGGAAGCATTAAGCTACATACAAGATATTATGAATAAGGACAAAACTGTATATCTGGTGCGAGAGTATGAGGGTCAAAACGATTTCTTGGCTGGTATTGTAGCAATGTATGAGGGAAGCAGTGTATCAATAACTCATATGCGCCAACAACCAATCAACTTTAACATTGGATACGCTCCCTTACCTGTTCATAGAACATCTCAGAATGCTGTCAGTGGTGCCAATATTGTGATTTTTAAAAGTGGAAATTCAAAGCGTGAGAAAGCTGCATGGGAATTCATCAAGTGGTTTACAGAGAAAGAACAAACAGCATATTGGTCAGCTAAAACTTGCTATATGCCAGTGAGGCGTTCTGCAATGAGTTCGGATACTATTCAAGATTTCTTGTCAGAATCTCCACAGTTCAAAGCTATATTTGAACAACTGGAAAATGCCGTTTTCGAACCTCAGAATTCTGCTTGGTTCAACGCTCGACTTGAACTTAAGGGTTACCTTGAGAAGGCTATCAGAAACGAGATAGGACCGAAGGAAGCTCTGGATGGAGCAAATGCAATGTTCAGCGAACTTCTCAATAAATGATACAAACCGTAATAACGTTTGGAATATATAATTGTGTAGTTATACTGTTTACAGATAAGGAAAACAAGGGAGGTTTGAATGCTAATAGAATTGACCAACGAGAACTTTGATCAAACAATTGCTGAAGGCGTTGTGGTAGTTGATTTTTGGGCTCCATGGTGCGGTCCTTGCAAGATGATTTCACCAATCATTGATGAGGTCGCTAATGATCATAATGATGTTATTGTCGGAAAACTTAATGTAGATGAGTATCCAGAGTTAGCTGGAAAGCATGGAGTAATGAGTATCCCAACTCTGATGTTTTACAAAGATGGAGAGCTAAAAGATACATCCATAGGTGTAGTATCAAAAAATGTAATCGTAAACAAGATATCACTATTGAAATAAACTGACTGATTTGCATTATCAATTTATGAATAAGACAAGGTGAGGATTGATGTATTTAACCGATGCCCAATTGAAGAGTGAAATATCTCGTTGTGAGTTCTGCGAAGAAAAACCGTGTAAAAACGCATGTCCCTGTGATTGTTCACCTGCTGATTTTATCATGGCTGCTGCAAAAGGGAATCCTTCTGATTATAAGAGAGCCGCAGGCATAATTTTAACCAGCAATCCACTTGGTGGAATCTGTGGCGATGTTTGTCCTGATTACCATTGTATGCAGGCTTGTTCGAGGAATGGATTTGATACCCCGATTAATATCCCAGCAATTCAAAGTACGATAATCTGGAAAGCCAGAGAACTGGGACAACTACCTGAGTATATTGCACCTAGCACAAATGGGATGAAAATCGGAATAATTGGTGCTGGGCCATCTGCTATAGGTGCTGCCATTACTTTGATACAAATGGGTTATGATGTCGAGCTCTTTGAAAGTGAATCGTATAGCGGTGGACAAGTGAATTTGATCCCTGAAACAAGACTTCATAAAAGCGCACTTATTGGTGATCTGGATTTCCTCTCGAGAACATTCAATTTAAAAGTACATCATAATTCGTCGATCCAAAATCCGGACGACATAGCTTCATCCTATGATGCAGTAGTCGTTGCAAGCGGCTTGACAGAACCCATTCGCCTCAATATCAAAGGTGATTCTGCTGCTATCTATGGAATGAATATCCTAAAATCTCCCGATAGCTATGATTTCAAAGGGAAAAAGTATGCTGTCGTTGGCGGAGCAATTGCAGCTGATATTGCATTAATTGCTATCAATGGTGGCGCAAGTCATGTCGAAATGATAGTTTTGGAATCTTATTCAGAAATGCCTTTGACAGTTGAAGAAAGAAACGGTTTGCTGAGGGCTGGAGTTCAATTCACAAATAGGATGCGAATCAGTGAAGTTCTGCATGACAATGGAAGGATCACTGGTATCAAAACCAAACCAGTAGTACTGCCAGCAGGCGAGACCTTTCATCCATCAAAAGTAACCGATGAGCCAGGTTCAACGGAGTTATACAGACCATTTGATATGGTAGTTTTTGCTGTAGGAAACAAACCTGGTGTTAGGATCGAAGAGGGTAAGTTCTTTTACACAGGAGATATTACCAACGGTCCCACCACAGTAGTGGAAGCTGTGGCAGCAGGCAAAAATACTGCGATGATAGTCGATAATCACTTAAACAAAAGAGCACCCATGGATATTGAGAAGATTACAAAAAGTACTGTATCCATCTCAAAATGGAAGCATTTACCTGTTCCTCTCACGACTGATTTTTTTGGCAGAAGAATTGATTCCCCATTTTTGTTGTCAGCTGCTCCTCCGACTGATGGTTATGATCAAATGAAAAAAGCTTATCAAGCAGGATGGGCTGGAGGGATCATGAAAACAGCATTTGATGATGTTGATATTCATATCCCTGGAGAATACATGTTTGTATTCGATGATAAGACTTGGGCAAATTGTGATAATGTATCCGATCATCCCTTGAGTAGAGTGTGTTTGGAGATTGCACAGCTTGTTGAAGAATATCCCGACCGGTTAACAATGGCATCGACTGGCGGGCCAGTAACCGGTAATGATCTTGAGGATAAAAAAGTGTGGCAGTCAAATACCATTATGCTCGAAAACGCAGGTGTAATGGGTATTGAATATAGTTTATCCTGTCCTCAGGGAGGAGATGGAACCCATGGGGACATTGTAGCACAGAATGCTGAGTTATCTGCCAAGATTATAGATTGGGTCATGGAAATCAGCAACCCCGATATCCCGAAGTTGTTTAAGTTAACAGGTGCAGTTACGGCAATCTATCCGATAATCTCTGCGATTAAGGAAGTGTTTGATCGCTATCCTAAAAAGAAAGCTGGTATAACTCTTGCAAATACGTTCCCTACGATGGCTTTTAGAAAAGGTGAGCGGCTTTGGGAAGATGGAGTTATTGTAGGTATGTCTGGTGCAGGAGTGCTTCAAATTAGTTATCTGAGCCTTGTAAGAGCCGGGAAAATGGGTGTGTATATCTCGGGTAATGGAGGAGCCATGGATTACCTGGGAGCGGCTAATATGCTGGCTCTGGGTGCCGGATCTGTCCAGTTTTGTACGATAGCCGAGAAGTATGGTTTGGGTGTTATTGATGAATTGAAAAGTGGTTTGAGCCACTATATGGAATACAAGGGAATCAAGTCTATTGGTGATTTAATCGGTTGTGCTCAGCCAGACAGTATTATGGACTTTATGGATTTACCTCCTCAGACTAAAGTATCGGCAATCGATAAAGATCTATGCGAGCATTGTGGTAATTGTACTCGCTGCCCCTATCTTGCGATTTCTTTGGATTCAGATAAGCTGCCTGTAATAGATGAAGACCTGTGCGTAGGTTGCTCACTATGCGTACAAAAGTGCTTTGCCGGAGCTTTGTATATGAAGGACATATCCCGAGGATAATATCGTTCCTAGCGTCTAAGTATAAACCTTAACAGGGTCATTGCAACCCATAACCCCGCACAAATACAGAGAACCAGGATCAGCACACTGTGTAAAAGATTTACATAACCCTGAGTATAATACATCAGATCTAAACTCACTCCTCGAAACCAGGCAGTAAAAAGGTTGAATAAAAACAGTAGAACTATCAATGCTATTAACCCGGGAAATATGTGCCGAATATCTTCTGGACTGAGATTGATATTTGATCCGATTGCAAGGCTAAGGTAGATAAAGATTGCTCCCCTCCAGGAGCTGATGATCAATCTGTCCCACAAGACGTTATAGTTATGACTAATAACACCAACCATTGAAGCGGAGATCTGCGAAAACGATACCTTCAAGTTTATCGATGATGGATTAAGGCTACTTCTGTAGAGATCATGTATATTTACTAATCTTTCCAAGACGCAACTGCTTGCAAAACAGCAATGGAAATTGACATCCT
>CAZWIS010000074.1:0-5037 GCA_964634275.1 uncultured Candidatus Cloacimonadota bacterium
GTATTCACGAATACACTTGATATAGGTGAGATATACGCCATTTATACATGAAGACCATTGAACGAGTCTTCATGTATAACAATTCGGTGGGGTTTCAGCCAATTTGAACGCACAAGAACAGTCATCTACACCCACCCACTACCCTTTTTGTATGGAGCGCTACATCATACCCCGATTATTCAATGGGATTACCTGATTCTATTAAGATCTCTTTCAAATGAAAGAGGCAAGCTCCGATGGAACTTGCCTCTAATTATTACGTTTTATCGAACAGATTACTTCATGAGCAGCATTTTGCGTGTTTGGCTAAAGCTGTCGGAACTAAGCCTGTAGAAGTATAGTCCTGAGCCTACCTGCCTGCCGCTTTCGTCTCTGCCATCCCAGACAAGGTTATGGGTTCCTGCTTGAGTCTGGCCTTTGTGAAGAGTTTTCACTAACTGTCCTTTCAGGTTGTAGATTCCCAGATTTGCATTTCCACTCTGTTTGAGGTTGAAGGAAATGGTAGTCGTGGGGTTGAAAGGATTAGGATAGTTTTGTGCAAGTGTGAACGGGATTGACAAAACATGATCAGAATTGCTGATCGTGTAGTTATCAGGAGGAGTTGTAGTAAATTTGATCGCCAAACCAGCTTGCAAAGGTGTCGCTGTGGGAGGATACTGGTTGGCATAGGTATAGGTCAGACCCCTCAGTTGGGTATGATCTTCGATACCGACAGTACAGTAATTTGTCGTAATCCCAGGATTATCCACAGTATGGTATTGGATTACAATATCACCATCCTGGCCGTCACGCGGATAAAGGATGATCTGGAACTTTTCAAGTGAGGCATTATCCATCAAGTCTATCGTGTATTGATTGTAAGAATCGTTCCACTCGATGATATAACGATTGTTATCAGCATCGTGCCAATAGGACATTCTCATATCATCAAAGATTCCTGTTCCATCTGTATTTACCCCGGTTTTCTTACCCTTCAAGTCGTCCCAGTATCCAGCTATCATTGCTTTTGGACCGAGGTAAGCAGGAATGTAATGATTGAAGAAGTCTGCCTGCCAGGTTTGCCCAAAAGACATCCATCCATTTGAACAAATCGTAATCTGCTCGTAATCTTCTCCATAAAACCTGAAAGTAAAGGGCAGATCGACAGTTATTGACCCATCATCCATATTAATAAAGACATCGGCCTGTCCGCCTTCGTTTGGATCGATTGGAATCCAGTTATAAACTGGATGCTCGGGGTAGCTGGTATCAAAACTATCATAGGCAAAATATCCATATTCGCAAGGACCTGTAGGATCCGTTGTGGATGGATTACCTGCCGTCACGGCATAGTTTGTATGAATTGAGTAGTTTTGGTTGTCACTAACTATAAACCTCAGAGGAATATTCCGTCCATTATAAGTATCGGCTTGAACAAAGATACTCGCATTAATGGTTTTGGTTTCCCCTATCGCGATGCTTCCCAGATCAATAATTGGAGAGGGTATATCAATCGCATCCGTTCCTGCGAGGATCTCAACATGAGTATTGCTCAGCGCAGCGGAACCAATGTTCATAATCTGGAAAGATACCTGGCTTGTTTGTCCCAATGGAAGGGTTCCATTATGGCTCAGGATCATAAACTCTGCTCCACCAGCTTTTAGCTGAAAGTAGTGCTCTGTATTGCCAGAACCGATCAAAGCTCTGAAGGTAAGGATCTGGCGGGGTAAAACATTACTGCCGATCGTAATCGGGAACGTAAGAGTATGCGTAGCACCCGCGGCAAGCGATGAAATGGTCTGGACAGGATTGGTGATCTGGACCACAGAATCGATATTATTGATTGCCACATTGATGTTTGACTGGGCAGAATCAGTGTAGTTTTTGAAGGTAAGGACCATGCTATAGTTCGAATTGGCATTTACCAGAGTACTGCTGATCGAGTTCCCTATAATCCCGATCCCTGCATTCTGATCGGGAGTAAGAGTACTTACCAGCGGAACGAAGTTGTCTTTTGATATAGTAACCACCAGATCTCCGGTTTGTTCAGGATCGATAGGAAGGATGGCAAAACCATTCTGAACTTTTGTGTATGAATAATCTGTACCGTTCTTTGTTCCCGTTACAACAGCATCATTGAGATTTGCAGCATCAATCCTGACATGTGAAGCAGATTGGGCAAAAGTTTGTCCGCTGCTTATTACACTCGCTGGTATCGTTTCGGGTTGGAGAATCCACATGTTCATAGAAGGATCCGAGAGCACGTTATAGACACGAAAATAGAATTCGACGTGGTCGTTTGGTCCCTGAAAAGTCGGGAAGTTTTTGTATAATTCCATCTTACCGGCAAGGACAGCAGAACCAAATACTCTGGTACCATAATCCATAATTCCACGCATCATACCTGTGGAAACAGAATTGTTAAATCTGGTTTTTGTGTGTAGATCCGAAGGTCCTACAAAGGCCACACAACCTCCAGGAGATGCTGGAGTTCCCATTCGCATCCATCTTTCTCCAAAGCTGGGATTTACCGAATTGGCGAAATCTCCGGTATTACATACAATCGAGAAAACTATCGGCATCCTGGGTCCATTGTACGTATTAGCCAAATCAGGAATATGGAAATATGGATAGTGCCATCCATTGGCATCTCCCCAACCGCGATACATGATTAGCTGGACACCCTGACTGATTGATTGCTGGATTGAAGCAGTACCTGGGTATGTGGGAGGATAAAATACAGTATCAACTGCAGCATAACCATATTCCAACATTCTTTCACGTACCGTGCGTGACATCTGTACTGGGGTAATAGGCCGGAGGTTGCCCTCTGCATAATTACCAGCTACCAGGAGGTTTTTGCGCATCCAGTTCGTATCGGACATAAATGGATTACGCTCGTAGTAGATTGTTTTATTGGTCATAGTCATGAATTCATTCAATGCGCCCATCGAGAATCTACCCACCAGCATTTCAGGGAAATAATCCGCTCCGGATATCATAGCATAATGGTTGTCGTCTGCATTGTTCTCTGATGTATCAGGGGAAGGATGCATATTGGTGGGAATAGTGAATGAACCTGTAGTATCTCCCAAAAGCAGAAGATAATCAGGCTGATACTGGTTGTAGTGGTTTACGATATAATCCTTGATAACGGCAACAGAAGTACCGATATCCTGACGGTTTGCAATATCAACAACAAAACCCTTGGATTTTTTCCAGGCTACAAAATCCACTAAATAGTCTGTCAGATTTGTGTGACTGATAATCAGCATCCTGGGTCTGGACAGTGGAAGGTTGCGCAAATATGAGGTATCGTAATTTGATGCCAGTTGTTTGTAGGCATCTACAAAGGCACCAGATACAGCTTGAGGAATCGGGACTGGATCGGAATAATCGAGGCTGAATTCCACATCCTTTAGGGTCCTGATCGTATTACCTACTTTTTTCTGAGTTTGGATCCGGACTGTATGCCCTACCATCTCTCTGAAATGAATCACTGAGCTCAGGTTTACATCTTGAAGATCCCTTTCCTGGGTCTCGTACAATAAGTTCCCAGCAGTGTCATAGACATTCCACAACATGCTGTGGACATTTATATTGGCCTGTAAAAAAGGCATGGCATATGTTCTGGAGACCATAGTTTCGGGCTCTTCATTTTCTTCGAGATCAATCTCTTGCAGCGGAGCTATCCTCAGGTTCTGGATCCGTACTGATATGTTTGAAAGTCCGGTAGATACAGTCTCGACTGGTATTGCCATCATAGCACTTACCAGCATCAGCAGTATCAACATTATGGTAAATTTCATAAAACCTCCTGTTCGTATGCATTCTTTTGTATGCAAGAAGTGTTCCCTTTCTCTGATTGGTGAATATTTCCCCGATCTTGGTCTATGCTTTGCATGCAGAAGGAAGAGCGAATCATGGAAATGAATGCTGAATTCAATAATCCCTTTAGATTGTATATATAAGGATAGATAAATGAAAACAACCTCAAAAACTCATGGTATTGCATATCTGCTGCTATGCCTGATATTGCTTAGTTCATGCGGTTCGAATACAAAACTGGAGAATACTCCGGATCCAGTAAGTATTGCTTTTGGAACGGATGCTACCTTCGATGTGGCAACATGGAATCTAAGGGAGTTTCCTCTGCGTGGAAGTGCTACTTTGGATCATCTGGCACATTTGATCCCTCAGCTCAAACTGGAACTGATCGCTCTCCAAGAGATCAATAATCATTCTGCCATGATCGAGCTTGCTGATATGATACCACACTATAATACATACATTTCGGATGGCACTACCAGCTGGCGTCTGGCATATTTGTATGATACACGCAGTGTTTCTGTTCTGGACACATACACGATTTTCAATGGTCAAACAAATCCCTTCCCCCGGCCTCCATACGTGATGAAGCTAAACTGGAGAGGCGAGGAAATGTATGTGATCAACAACCATTTGAAAGCACTGGGGGGTGAAGCAAACGAAGCCAGAAGAAGGCTCGCTTGCGAACTCCTTGAGCAGTACATTGATGAGTATCTTCCAGATCAAAGAGTGATAGTCCTGGGTGATATGAACGACGAAATCCAGGAAGAGCCGGATACCAATGTTTTTATGGCTTTTTTGAATAAACCGGAGAATTATCTGTTCACAACCATGAGCATCGCTCAAAACATCAATTATTACACTGCTTCTTATCCTACCTGGCCCAGTCAGATAGATCATATTCTGATCACCAACGAGCTGTTTGAACCATTTTCCAATTCGGGTAGCTTTTGCCATACCATTCTAATCGAAAATGCCATGGGTTCATGGAGTAGCTACAGTACATACGTATCAGACCACAGACCAGTAGGAGCCAGATTCAAATTTGAACCCTGAAAAGACTGAAGCCGGATTTAACCCGGCTTCAGCAATTTGATTTAAGTTAGCTATTAAAAGCCGATAGTAAATGACAATTTGAGATTGCGGAAAAACTCCGTATTCCACAAATCCGTGTTTGAGTTGTCAAATACACCCATCAAGTCAATTTGAAGGTTACGATTGGGACGGAAA
>CAZWIS010000075.1:0-4727 GCA_964634275.1 uncultured Candidatus Cloacimonadota bacterium
GAACGGGGTTCAATGCCGTTTCATAAGATTTTGGATTTGGTAATTTCTGTCAATCAATTTTTGGACAACTGCTCGATTTTCAAAATGAAACTATGAGATGCAAATTGTGTTTGACAGGAATTGCTCACTTTTTTTGCGTGAATTTCTTGTGAGGCAATATCAGCCTGCCAAATATGTAGATATAATGTGATGTCTGAATACTATTCGCTGAATCGGTGTTTGGAATAGGCTGTGATGTCTATTAGAAACGAATAAGAGGTATCTTGGTATGCAAGAAAAAAAGAATGCAAATCCTGCTGTTGTGGGTCTTGCCGGGTTTTCGATGACTACCCTTGTCCTGCAATTTCACAACGTCGGATGGTGTGGATTGGGTCCAGTACTGGTATTGGGTTTGATATTTGGTGGTTTGGCTCAAATGATTGCCGGTTTCCAAGAACAAAAAATGGGAAACAATTTTGGATATAGCGCATTTGTGTCCTATGGTAGTTTCTGGATTGGATTGGCTTTGATTTTTTACGCAAACCATTTTGGGATTTATCAGGCGAGCACTACAGATGTGGGCTGGTATCTTTTTGCTTGGATGATCTACACATTCATCATGTGGACAGCTTCCTGGCGAATCCATACCGCCATGGCGCTTACTTTCTTCACTCTGTTTTTGGGATTTCTCCTCTTGGTTATTGGTCACTTTGGAGATCCGATTTGGAACGTAATCGCAGGTTACGAATTGATGGTCTGTGCTGGATTGGCAATGTATATGATGATCGCTATCATCACAAACGACCTTGCCGGTAGAACCGTCCTGCCTTTTGGCAAGCCATGGATCAAACCCAAAACTAACTGATATCCTTAAGACAAATCTTTACGCCTTGTCCGAAGTTGTTTGGGCAAGGCTTTTTTTATTCGCCCAAAACGTTAAGACCGTTGAATATTCGGGGTATGGGGCAGTGCTCCATATAAAAATAGTGGGGTAGGTATAGATGACTGTTTTTGTGCGCTCAGAGCGGGAAAATACACCGAGTTGCTTTGTAGCGTAGCTTTCCGAAGCTACGTTTTTTATTCCATTGTCACACAATTAGTATCTGTAGGATCGGAATCCTACGCTACTTTGTAGGATCGGAATCCTGCGCTACTTTGTAGGATCGGAATCCTACGCTACAGTCAAGCCTATATCAAGCCTATATCAAGCGTATATCAAGCGTATTCACGAATAGACTTGATACAGGTGAGATATGGGCTAAATATATGGGGTCTTCTGTGGTGAAGGGAATTCAGTTTTGAAAGAAATGGAATAGTTACTTATGGATATCAGAGTACTGGATCGGAGATTGGGCACAAAAAAACCTCCCGAAATCGGGAGGCAACTATCTATGGTGCAGAAGGCGGGACTCGAACCCGCACACCTATTACAGGCACAAGATCCTTAGTCTTGCGTGTCTGCCAATTCCACCACTTCTGCGGGCATGCTAAATTATTCTGTCTCTGGTGCTACCGGAGCTGGAGTTTCCTGTGCCGGGACAGTGCTTTCTTCGGTGGCAAGCTTATCTTGTTTGCTTTGGATGTTCCCAATACCTGAAGTCTTTAAATCTCTCACCAGAAATGCCAATACAAGGCAAGTACCCAAAAAGGCAAGACCCAAAATCTGAGTCCACTTCTTTAGAAACTGAGAAGCACCGCTTCCACCAAATACGTTCATTGCAGCGCCACCAAGGTTTGCATCCAGCCCACCTTTGGAAGTCTGGGCGAGGATAACCAAAACCAATGCGATGCATATAAGTATGTGCACTATCAACACTAAAGTGTATAATATCATAGGATAAAACCTCAATCGTTTATTTCACTGTCTATGTGAGGGTACTTAGTTTTCCATGCCTTATTTCTGTCAATCAAAAAGTTTGAATTTCTTTGCATTCCCGATCAGAAAGCTTCGGCATAAATTCTTGTCTGTGAACAAATACTTGACTAATCACTCTCATGCCAAAGATGGGGACAGCTATGAGACGACAGTTCCATTCTTGAGGAACTTGATCAGTTGTTTGTGTGGAGATTTAGATGAAAAGAGTAGATATAGATCCATTTCTGGCGCAGGTTAGCAAACCGTCGCGCTATATAGATCACGAGATCAATGCAATCCGGAAATCCTGGAGCGAAGTAAACATCTGCTTTGCCTTTCCGGATGCATACGAAGTAGGGATATCGCATCTGGGCTTGAAGATATTATACTCGATCGTAAACAAGCTCGATAATGCAACGGCAGACAGGACGTACCTACCCTGGATAGATATGCTCAAGGTCATGCGTGACAATGAAGTACAGCTATTTGCATGGGAAAGTAGAATCCCAGTCCGAGACTTTGACATAATCGGGATTACTCTCCAATCCGAGCTGACTTTTTCCAATGTTCTTGAATTGCTCGATCTCTCGCGAATACCGGTTAGAAGCATTGATCGCAAAAGTGATGATCCGATTGTGTTGGCTGGTGGTCCCTGTGCTTCAAACCCTTTGCCATTGTCACCTTTTATCGACGTTTTTTTCATCGGTGAAGCTGAAGAGGCGATTCGGGAGATAGCCGGCATTTGTAAAGAATTCAGGAGCAGAAACGATAGATTGTTAGCATTGTCCAACCTGTCAGGCTGTTATGTCCCAATGATTCATACAAACTTGAGTGAGGTGCGGATCAAGATAAGGAAGCACAGTGATTTTGGCGCTATGCAAGATATTCATTCTCCTCAAATACTACCCTGGCAGCTGGCAACGCATAACCGCTATGTAGCAGAGATAATGCGGGGCTGTACGAGAGGCTGCAGATTTTGCCATGCCGGATATTTCTATCGTCCTATCCGGGAAAGGTCACCTGAAGATATTCTGGATATGATTTTGGAGGAGATAAAAACTAGCGGTTGGGACGAAGCCGGGCTCGTTTCTCTTTCCAGTAGTGACTATTCGTGTATCCGGCCTTTGCTCAAGGCAATTCTGAATAGGGTCGATACCAATAAAACCCACATATCTCTTCCATCACTCAGGGTCGATACCATTGATGATGAACTAATAGGATTGATGCAAAGCCTTGGCAGGGAAGGGCTGACCATAGCCCCAGAAGCTGGATCTCAAAGGCTTAGAAATGTGATCAACAAAAACCTGTCTGAAGCAGAAATCATGGATGGAGTGAATACAGCTATCCGTCTCGGATGGCAAAAGATCAAGCTCTACTTCATGCTGGGGCTACCATTTGAAACAGAGGATGATATCGACGCCATCATAGAACTGATTACAAAAATCGATCAGGTATCAAACCGGAAGTTACAGATAAACGTGACCCTATCGCCCTTTGTACCAAAGCCATTTACTCCTTTCCAATGGGTAGGGATGGCATCGCGGGAGACATTGCTCTCTCGCAGTATCAGAATCAAGCAACACTTTAGTAGACGAAAATATATCAAGATCAAATATCACACGATCGAAAATTCGATTTTGGAAGCCCTTCTGACGCGAGCTGATCTCAGTTTTTCGGATACTCTGTATCAGGCATGGAAAGGGGGAGCTGTTTTTGATGCCTGGAATGAGTGTTTTGATTTTGGCATCTGGCAAAAGGCAATTGAAGACACGGGTATAGATACTGCTATCCTGCTCGGTGCGAGGCAACCCGACCATCCATTACCATGGAGTCATATCGATATTGGCGTTACCGAGGAATTCCTCCTCCGTGAATATGAAAATGCAAAGCAGGAAGTGATCACAGAAGACTGTAGGTTTCATTGTACAAATTGCGGAGTTTGTGACGCTAGTAACAGGATGATGATCCTGTCTGATTCAGCAATTGAAAGACAAAGTGACGACAATCCAAAGGAAAGGATTCCGAATAATTCTCAGCACAAAGATCACAGATATCGCCTCTTCTATCGGAAAGTAGGGATTCTACGTTTTATTTCACACCTGGATTGGATGCGGATGCTGTTTAGATTGATATCAATGCTCAAGCTGGATGTAGTGTATACTCAAGGCTTCAACCCACACCCAAAGGTAAGTCTCTCACCGCCTTTGCCATTGGGTGTTTTGGGGCTGGCTGAGTTCTTTGATCTTTCGGTTCGGGAACCAATTGATGAAGCGCAGTTAATCAATTGCTTCAAAGCGTTTGGAATTCCTGATTTTGATGTTTACACGGCGATGCCGATTGAGATTTGCCAGGCTATCCCAAGCTCGGAAATCATCGAAATTGGATCCGATCTGCCGTGGGAAAATGATATGGAAGCGCTTATCTCAAAGTTCAAATCAAGCCCCAGTTTGATCTTTACCAAAGAAAAGAAGGGCATCCAAAAGAACTACGACGTCAAGGCTATTATTCAAGACATCCAGTATCATGATGGAAGGATAACAATCCAAAAAAGCCTCAATAGCCCAAGCTTGTATGACCTTTTAGAATTTATCTTGGGTATTGATAAGTCTTTGCTATATAATAAGCATGTTCAAAGAAGCAGATTCATTGCATAAACTTGTCTGGACGTATGTTCTTTGGGGAAGTCGTGGCTTGAAGAGCGCGTACTGATTGCTGGATCCTATCGTAACGGAGGAGTCAGCGAATTGATACTGATCATTCATTCTCGAGTATTTTAACGCGACAGATATAATCAACTATGGGGCATCAGCTTTTTGGGCATCTGCTTATCCCGTATTTATAACTAATCTTTCCAAGTTGTATAATCGATTGTAGGTCATATAGATAGAGGGAA
>CAZWIS010000076.1:0-4707 GCA_964634275.1 uncultured Candidatus Cloacimonadota bacterium
CACCACTCTCTTTGTATGGGGCGCTGCCCTATACTCCGATTATTCAACGATCTTTTATAGTGTCACCAGTTATAAAAAATCCAAAATCAGCCCAGAATGATGTATTGTTTCTGAATATGACATTGTTTAATGTGATCGTACTGGTATATTCCCCGATCAGAAACAAGCGTCTCAGGACTGTGCAGTTTTCAATCACCAGATTCTCAAATGTACAGTCGTAAACTCCCCATGCAAACAAGGCTGCGCAATTAGTCGTGGTGATAGCAAGATTTCTGACGGTCATTCCGGAACTCTCAATACCCATCGATAGTACGCCTGTACCTTCAATCAGATTCTCCGCAACTAATCTGGTCTGAGTAGATGAAACCCCTTCCAAGATAGTGTAGTCCTTTACCGATATAGGCATATACTCGTCTTTGAGTATGTTATGATGTATTCCTGCCGACAGATGAACAGTCCTTCGATTCGCAGGATTTGAAGCGATTCGTTGCATTGCCAGGGAAGGCGTTTTCAGAGCAGTTGCCGGGGTCAATCCACTATTGCTGTCACTGCCTGTGGGGCTGACATATAAATCCGCTTCTACCGGCTGGAGATAGGACTCCTATATATCAAACACAGTGTAAGGGCTGGGGGGATAATCCAGGTCGTAATAGCCAGCATAATACTTTTCCCATTGAGGAACGGTGAACTTTTTGAGATACACCGCCACAGTACCTCCAATGTATATATACCAATCGATATCCATACCCCATTGGGCTAAGTTGTTGTATATACTACACCGGTTTTCCTGATCAAATGTAATGTTTGGATTGTAGTCAACATTGCTTCCTATCGCCAATCCTCCTCCCCTGTATCTGGATATATTGTTGTAGATATTGACGTTGGCTAAATACACTGTATTCGAAGCAAGGATCGTCAGCCCTCCTCCGATACCAGCTTTATTGTCGTAAATATTCAGGTTGCTGAGGTTCAGATTACAATTCAGATAGATAAAGATGCCTCCTCCAAAAACTTGAGCAGCATTGGTATCGTTATAAATCCCAAACCCGCTTCCGCCTGTAATGGAAAATCCACTGATCGTGAAGTTCACGGTGTTTTCATAGCATAGGATAGTAGAAGTGCTGTCACTGCTGCCATCAATAATCGTAGAGCTAACGTATGTGGAATCTCCGGTTATATATTGCAACGAGGCAAGGGTGATGCCACTCTTATTGGATAGATTGAGGTTTTCCATATATCTACCTGGGTGAACCAGCACGACATCTCCACTTATCGATTCATTAATTGCCATTTGTATGGAAGTGTATTGCTGGGATCCATCTATGGATACATTCCTTGTTATGGCAAATGCGCAGATGGGCAGCAGACACAGGATCAGGACGATTGATTTTTTCATCACTCTCTCTCTCAGGATATTGATGGGGTGACTGTGAGCAGCCACCCCGATTATCAGGATTACATATTAGCTTACTTTAACATGAGCATTTTGTTTGTCAAGGTCTTTCCATTGGTTTCCATCCGGGTGAAATAGATCCCGGAAGAAATCCTTTTACCTGCTTGATCATCTCCGTTCCACACTATGCTGTGGGTGCCGGTCTTCTTGGCTTCGCAGACCAGAGTCCTAATAAGCTGGCCTTTGAGGTTATAGATACTGAGTTTTACTTCTCCATCTTTGGGAACAACGTATCTTATCGTTGTGGTTGGATTGAAGGGATTGGGGTAGATGGAAACATTCGCCGAAGCTATATCCGGTGTGTCCCCATCAACAGCATCGCCTAACCTTACGTAATAGAAGTCTGTATCCTGTTTTACCAAATTTGCCCTTGGAACAAATTGATTTGAGTATGAGTCATACACGTTATAACTCAATGGAGCAGCTTGGAATTTCGCTCCATCCCATGCTACCAATTGAATATCTGCTCCATCTGGTATTGTACTGATGTAAGCTTGAATCATTACCAAATCATTGTCCACTACAGCAGCTCCGTAGCACTCATCATCTACCATCACGGCTATTTCCTTTGCCGTAGAAAGAGCATCTAATTGGATATATACTGGAGTATAGTCCAGCTCCTTTGCATAGCTGAAGTACTCCGTTTCTTGCCGATCTGATTGCTGTTGGAAACCAATTCTTTGCCAGACAAAATTATCAATCTCCGGGTATCCAGGTTGCGCTGCAAATTTCTTTACGACAACCATTTCACCATAGGAGAGAGTCATGTTTGGACTAATTATCCATGCAGCACCTCTTTTGGGCTTCACACGGTCCATTGACCAATTTTTGGTCTTTATTGAGTATAGCTCATCAAGAAATGAGCCAAAGGCAATCTGTGGAGTTTGGGTTTCAGGAATGAAGTATCCAATCCAGTTTTCTGTATTGGGCTCAGGAACATTGACCACAGTATTGTATGGGGTTTGATACCCGTGTAAAGTATTCATCGTACTGTTTTGGTTGAACACGACCTTATAGCCAATTTTTGCATGCATATGGTGCGTGGTACTCAGGTTTGATGGGACATTCGTTTGTGTATCAAACCCATTAGCTCCATACCCCCTGTAACTGATACTTGCATAGTCGAAGGATATGTTATGTATTGCCTGAAGAAGGCTCTCATCACATCTGCACGGTAGTTCGTACCCCCTACATTGAAGATGTTCAAATCATCAATTACAGGGAAACACATCCAGTTGCCCTGAGCATCGTTTGTGAAAGAATATTTGGCGTATCTGTCCAAAGGAAAGCTAAATGCACCTATGTCTTGAGTCTCATCACGAATCGTTATCAGATTCTGATCATAGCCGGCTACTTGAGGATCATCATAGGCAGCAAGATATCCTTTTCCGATGCAGGGCGAGCCTTTTTGCAACGAATAATCCCCAGAGGAGGGATTAGTAAACATTGGGTTATTGGTGTTAATATTGTGCTCACCCGGCAGAACTATACTTGGATTGTAACTGCAACAATAGTTAAAACTACCATTGTTTACATTGGCAGATGAAACAATGGAGTTCCAAAAATTAAAGTTGCTCCCCAGGCTAACGTAATTTGAGCCACTGGTACTTTCAAGTAAGTTACATGCATCAAAGTTTATGATTCCGCTGGCAACATAAGCTGTCTCACCTTCTTGAGCATTGTTCCCGTATATTATAGTAGATTTTACCGTGCAGGCATTCTGCCCTTCACCGAGATATATGGCACCACCCTTTGTTTCTGGAGGAATAGCGCCTCCAGAGTATGTATGACGAAGAGTGTTGTTTCTAATCAGACAGTTTTCTACTGTAACAGTACTATTAGAACAATTTATACCGCCACCTTTACTGGACATGCCGTTGGTTATTACCATGTCCTGAATTTTTAAATTAGTACAGCCTGTAATGGTTATTGCAGACATATAACCAGCACTTTGTATTGTTGTTGCATTAGTGCCTGTAATGCCCGCACCCTTGATGGTTAAGTTAGTCTTCCCATTTACTGTTAAGTGCCCAACATGTACACCAGCAGGTATAATCACAGTCGTGTTATTAGCTGCATTTGTTATCGCTGTTTGGTAGGGATTACTAGCAGTGGCACGAAATTGGAATATGTGGTCGAAAAACCATGTGTCAGGAAATAATGATGAATATGATGACCATGCCCCTTCAGATTGACTATAGTATTGTAGATCAATCCTAAACGTGCCTTCTCTATCAACCCCAGTGCTATTAGCTACATACGGCAACCTGATTTTGTAAGTATTATAACCCAGATAAGTTGTTGTTACCGGGGATAACCATGTTGGGTTTGTGTTATAGAATGGACTATAAGACAGAACAATTCTTTGATTTGGGTTAGCCGGCTGATTCGGAGTATTATTCGTTAGAGTACCATCAAGTTCTGCGTATATATCAATGTAACCCGCAGTGTTTACTACAACGAAGGGACCGGTTGTTTCGATATTTACGAAATGCGTAGCAGTAGCGTTCATTAATAAGCACGTTAACGCCAACAGTAAGATTAGTATCGTTATCTTCATAACAATCTCCTTTTTGTTAAATTGTGTTATCTGTTTCACAATACTCATAACCTATTGTATAATTTCAGGTTATACCCTCGTCTAAGCTTGATCTCTACTATGCTTGATGTGATGGCTCTTTGCTTTGATAACCTAACGCATTAGAGGCCAAGAAGTAGTAGCTACATGTACGAACCAGAATTGTATCTTATTGGCCCATGACGATCCGTATATAAAACTCGTTTGATTTCACTCTATTTACTTGGAGAGCACCAATATCTTTCATTTCTTCGTTTGCTAATTCTATTTTTCGGTTCTATTTTTTATTTATCATATATATATAGTGCAGTTTTTTTCAAAATGTACTTGCAGACTTGGCGTAAACCGATGTGGAATAGTAAAATAAAATTGTAAAAAGTGATAATCTGCTGATCGTAAAGTACCTGATAAGTGTACTTTTTTTTGTCCACCAATCTACACCAATGAGCACAAAGGGAAAAAGAGGATTTAGTTCTTTTTTCACCCTTGGAGCAGGGCGTTTATCACTTCTTTATCAAGCCTTAATTTAGCCTTAATAGTTAAGGCTTGATTAAGGCTTGATTAACGCTTGATTAAGGCTTACAAGTAGGAGGCATTCAGAAAACAATGTAGGATGTAGAATGTGACTCTGTGGCAAAAACCCAAAATGGACACCAAATATAAATAACAATCTGAA
>CAZWIS010000077.1:0-4635 GCA_964634275.1 uncultured Candidatus Cloacimonadota bacterium
GTAAACTGTAGGTAATGGTGGTGGTAGGATTGAAGGGATTGGGATAGTTTTGTTTGAGTGAGAAATCAGGAGGCACCACATTCGCCATCTCCTCTTCGCTTAGAGTAATCTCGAAGTATGGATAACGATGTCCGGCTTGACCGTATTTTGCCTGAAGTCTGCCCTTTTGCAGGCTCAAATTTCGTGTTTGCTGGCCCATACCCTTTCTGTCGTCATAGCAGAAGACAAATTCAACATTGGCATCACTAAGTTCTGCGGCACTATCCACATAAGCCGAAATCTGCTCCAGACTGTCTTCCACCACTACTGCGCCTTTGCATACTCCATCAACGTATAGCCCGATTTCATTAAAATCAACTATCATGCTATCAGCGATGCTTAGGTAAACCGGGATATAATCCTGCTTCTCATCATAAACAAAGTTCTTGGGATCTGCCTTAATTGGTGGCACCTCAGGTGAACCACTGCCCCAAGCAAACGTATGTGTGCTATTTGTTTTGATTATTACCATATCCCCATATCTCAGAGAGGAAACTTTGCCATGCATACCATAGTAGTCACCGATGGGATTTGCTCTCTGCAGGCTCCAATTCTTAGCTTTGATATATACGATATCATCCCAAATACTTGCAAAGGCTACATGCGGTAGGGCCGGCTCCTCTTTGAAATAACCTATCCAGTTTTCCACTCCACCATGAATCTGGAACTCAGTAGTAACCGGAGTTTTAAGGCCGCTCTCACTCAGGGTAACCACATCCGGAGCATTCTGTAAGAGTTTGATCTTGTAGCCTTGAGGACTGGAAACGTAGTGTGAGGTTTGGTTAGGAGTCCATACATTTTCTGTAGGTCTCCATTGGATTTTTGTGAGTTCTCCTTCCTCCACCCAGCCTATCTCATCAAGATAGGTGGGTGTGTCCTCATCTTGTGAGTTTTTATGCAATAGCAGCAGTTCCTGAAAGAACTCACTGGCCATGAGGGCATTGTCGGTAATGGAGTTCAGGATCGGATAGCTCACCCAATACCACTTTTCTGCATCGGCCTGATTTGTGAAAGAGTATTCCCAGTAACGGTGAGAAATTGCTCTTCTTGCTCCAATATCAGGAGGAGTGCCATCTGGATCGTATTCGCCATATCCGGCATCGATGCAGGGGGACATTGTCGTGGAATCCCAAATGGGTGTATAGTTTGCATCTAGTTTGGGATCACCAAACAGATTGCTATGATTTGAAGGGAGATTGATATCATAGTTTACAGTGGCAGTGGCATTACCACCTAACTTCATGACATTATACGAATATTGCAGTCGTGATGGATCATATCCAGCATAGCAATTTATACCAACTTTTGAGACATCAAATATGTTGTTTATGGCATTCACATCGACGCTGTTGATATACAGAGCGCTCCTGTGCGATACAATAGTATTATTTATTAGTGACACGTTTGAAGAGTCACTAATTGTTCTGGATAAGCCAATAGCATACTCGTATCTATTGACGATGTCTTCATTATGGTCGTTGCTATCAATAATATTATTGCTAATCTCGACGTTTTGTGCGTTCCTGATTGATATAGAACTAGTATATCCCGACATCTTTTGAAAGTTATTACGTATTATATTATTTCTAATTACAAAAAGACCCTTCCCGGAAACGCGAATAGCCGAAGAATTGCCTGATGAGTTGTCATGAATGCGGCTGTTCTCAATGATTGAATGATTTGATTCCCTGTCACTAATCAGTAAAATGGGGCCTATTGTGCGATTACTAGGGCCGACTTGATGGCCAATGTTGTTATAGAAATCACAATCATTTATATGAATTGGGACATGAGATACTAAGCCAATGGGGACATCCACGCTACCATATACATAGTAATTATCACCACAGTTACGTATGGTGCAGCGTTCCATTGTAACGTGATGTATGTTTCCACCAATGGATACTCCACCTCCCCCGTCATTTTCGGAGTCTTCAAAAATGATATTCCGGATGGTTAGCTCACTAACCCAATTACTGTTGTTATTCAAGATTGAAAGGGGCATTCCCCTTGTGTCTGAGCGTATGATTACAGTTCCCAAGCCTTCCAAAAAAAAGTTCTGCGCGTTATCACCTAAATCGCTCACTTGTACTTTTTCCAAATACGTGTCAGACTTAATCTTAATATGTGATATATTTGTTCCTCTGCAAACTTCAAAAGCATTTGAAATAGTGTGACAGGCAATTGAGTTTGGAGATTTGTCAACTAGCACAAATGTATGTGGTGCAGTAAAATCAGCAATGCCAAAGTTAGCGTCACCATATCTATCTACGACTATTTCAACCAATTGAGGATAGTATATCCCATCAGCATGTTTGATCTCATAAACACAGTTATTAATATATAGGTTGTCAAATTGGATATATCCCAATGCGTTTGTGCTTAGATTGAACATATCTCCAGTGCATAAATTTGTTATTACAATTGGTTGAGTCACCAAAGGAAGATTATTATGGCGTAGTATCCCGCTAATTTGACCTATGATTGCTTCCTCCGCATTATCCGATACATTGTTTCTGATCCATCCCGATGTATGAGGGCTAAGTACTTGATGTGAGTTCGCGTCTGTCGGAATGTAGAATTCATCAAATGGAGTCAGCACCTCTTGGGTAATATCAGCAGAGTATGGAGTATATTGGCTCTGCCATGGCTCAGCGAACTCCCGATTTGTAATGCACAAGCTGGATATGACTGGGATTAAGGGAAGATCATAATTGACATTAAATCTAATCTTTACCGCCGCGGCTCCAAGAATCCAGTTAACTATCTGACTAAATGTTGAGTTGCTTGAAAATTGAACTTTTTGTTGATAATGAAACTTGGTTGGGAAATATGATGCCGGACATTTATCGTACCATGCACTGGGGATCGATGACAAATTTGTTGAATAAGATTCTCCAAGAATCTTACATTTCAATTGCACACTTGCGAAATTTGTGTAATCAGCAGTGTTACCGACTGCGTCATAGGATCCGAAAGCAATAGCATACTTCCTGATGTTATTCTGCTTCCAAGGGAAACCGGATTTAAAATCTAATTGCGGGTTATAATCACCTGAGTAGTAATAGTCCCAATCTTTGTTGATTTGAGGCACATTATGCGCATCGCACGGGTTAAGAAAATCAAAAACATTTCTATACTCGTCAGAACCATCTGTAAAGTCGTATGGTAAAGTATTAGCATTAATATTGTTACGCATGAATTGGCGAGCAACATCAGAGTTTGTTATAGAAGAAAATGTAGCCATCAGTTCATTCATTTGAGCCTCATGATTTTGATCACCTCCCGGTAGATTAATGATGTCGTTCACGAAGTCATCCAAATCGCTTTGTAAATTGGTATTCATCACAAAGCCACGATGCGGTGAATCAACCGTAAGTAGAAGATTGCTTCCGTGAGCATAACTATATTGATCATTTTCATCATATTGGTCTTCTATACATGCAAGGGCTATCCTTGCTAACACCCCCCCCATGGAGTAGCCTATAACTTTTATGGGTTTACATCCAGTTCCAGCATACACACCCCCATCAGCATGATGAGCTTTTATTCTATCAAGTGCAGAAAGTACCAAACCTGCATTCAACACCAAGCTGTTCTGACTATCCGCAAATGTCAGTATGTATAAGTCAAAACCATCCGTGAGTAAATTCTTATATAAACTTGGATTCAAGCCAATGATACTGGAAACGGTGTTTGTGTTGTGCATGTTGAAACCTTCAATGATCAGAATTGGTCTCTTGATGCTTCCGGAGACTAAGCTTTGATAATGAGTCAGATTCCCCACTGCACTTCCTTCCACAGTCGCAACTTCCTCTGTTTCTGTATATGGGAAAATGCCCACTTCGTAGTTAATCTCGTGTTCTGGCTCTTCGATGTAGGACGTTCCGGATTCACGATAAGTCTTGATGCTAACGTTATATGACTGAACTTGAGAGCTGTACTGATGACTAGCTGTTGTGTCTAAAGAGGCCATAATTGTTGATGTGCTCCCGATGGAATCTCCCCAGTTAACAACAATCTTGTTCCCAGACGGGTAGCCATCGAACACTAGTGTCACTTTTGTGAAGTATGTTACCTGTACTTTCTCGGGAGCTAACGAAAAACCATATGTCGGAAGATCATACCTAGCTGCGATAAAAACTGTATCACCTTTTGCATACAGATTGCCGTGAGTATCAGAGGGATTTCTTAAGGGGGTAAATTCCGGAATATTATTTAAAACATTGTTTCTAAATAATTCAGCTTGAGACTGAGCATACAACACGACGCATGAAACAAGTATTATGATAGTGAGAATGAGACTTCGTGTCAAATCTATGAACTGACCTCCCCCCCCCACTATACATTCTCGATCGAATCTTGTCTCATGTGTAGACTGGCCGTTAAAGACTCCGTGATTTGTAGATGCTTTGTGAGACATTATATTCTCCTTTTGTGTGGTGCAAGCCAAAGCAATGAGCGCATAATACACGAATGCGCTACCTGATTGTCTTTATAAGGTTGAATTGCGCTTAGCCGGCAAAGTGCAAAAAATCTCCTTATCCCGCAGGCAGGATAAGCCCTTATATGATCTATGTCTGGCTCCGTTTCGCG
>CAZWIS010000078.1:0-4602 GCA_964634275.1 uncultured Candidatus Cloacimonadota bacterium
GTATTTACCTGTTGCGGCAGAGCAATACCCGCGGCAGGATATCAAAAATATACAAGACCAAATAAGGAGGAATGAATGAAACAGCATTTTTTGTTTTCGTTGCTATTACTAATTTCTATAGGTCTGCTAACAGGTCAGACATGGATACGCTACTATCTCTTTGATGATCTTTGTCCGGGTCCCTATGATAGTGCGAGTTCAGAAGTCTGTAATGTTATCCCTGCAATTGATGGAGGATATTTACTCCAAGGATATGTTGAGTTTGCATATGGAGATATACCAGCATACGCAAACAATGTATTCTGGAAACTCGACGAATATGGCGAAATTGTTTGGAGAAGAACGGGGGGAGGAAACTTCGCGTTCAACAGCATCGTAAGCAATGGAATTGACAGGTATTATTGCATTGAATACGATAACATGAATGTATTCGATGCTGAGATGAACATGATAGGTCATTATGTATTCCACACAGTAAATGGCTTTCAAGCATATTTATACGACATGCAGTATGTTGACGATGGCTTGGTCTTTGCGGGTAAAGTCAATGGCCAAGCTGTGGTACTTAAAACCGACTTCCAGTTCAATGTGGTCTGGCAGAGTGATCCTTTTTGGGCAATGGGTCAAGCGCGTTCAGTTGAGCCTTTTGGAGATGGCTGGATTTCTCTTTCGAGTAGAGTTTTTACGGAAATCAATGCAGTAGGGGATACTCTCTGGACTTACTATGACTCAATAAACAATACTGGGTTCTATGACTGTACTGTATCTGCAGATAGCAGCATTTATTTACTTGGTTTTTATAAGCTTTGGAAAGTAGATATTATCGAGCATACACTGGACCTGGTAGCTGCTAATACTCCTGGCTTTGATACTGACCTACATGGTGCAATCGACATTCTTCCCAATGGTAACATAGTGTATACCGGAAGATCAATCACCAATCAAGTACTGCACAGCTACAGTCCAGATGGGACACTTCAATGGAGCAGATCGTATAACACGTTTGGAGCCATTTACTTTGGGACAGGCTCAAAGAACCTCCTGGTTATGTCCGACGGCAGCATTGTGTTCCCAATGCATCATGGTACTATTGTACTTGTAAAAACTGATTCTGAGGGCAATGTAGTAGCCAATGACGATCCCATCGCCCCTGTAGCTGTGGCATCTATCATGGTTTATCCTCAGCCCGCAAGTAGCAAGGTAATGATCTCGATTAAAAGTGGTCAGTTGGGAGATTTAGGCTACAGCATTTATAATATCAGAGGACAAAGGGTATACTCCGGCCAGATCGATGGGCATCTCAAAGAGCAAAGCTTTGAGCTTCCACACGAAGCTCTGGATCGGATGCCCAATGGAATTCACTTGATTAGTCTGGAACAGGGAAATAGAAGTATAGCCACTTCCAAGCTGGTAGTGGTCAAATAAACAAAGGAAGGTAAATCATGAAACAAGGCAAAATCGTTGCTATCGTTTGTATGTTTATCATGTTAATGGTGACTCAAAAACTAATTGCAGTCTATCCGTTAATGCGTACTTACTCTATCAGTCCTGATTCACTGCATCAAATCCGCGCTGCAGCGGGACGGGTTGCTGGAGAACCATCAGATGGATTGATTACTCAGTACTGGGAAACCTATACCCGTACTTATCGTGACGATAGTCCCGATCCAGGTGATCTGCAACGGGATAGGTCATATACAGACAGCTTTGGGTTTGAACCGCAAGCGATTAAAGCTTACACAGCGGTATTGGATTATATTAATGACCCCGATATATATTCTACTAAACTCGACGAAGTCCGCTCTTATCTTTATACTTTCCCGTGGGATATCTACCAAAATGCGCTGCAAGATTCGTGTTACTATCCCCGTTATGAAGCAATACCCAGCACAGTACCTACAGGGTGGGACGATAATCCTTACCCCGGAGGAACTGATGGTGATCAGGCTTGGTGGCAATTGACTGACTATCAAAGAGCGCGTGAGATGAGTTACAATTTGATACTCATGTCCTATATTGTTGATATGTTGTATTATGCGCACGACAGGTCTGATCCGACTGCAACAGCTTATACGCAATTCGAGAGTATCCTGGTCAGTCTTCAGACCCATATGACCTGGATACACACGACGTTCTTTAATTACGGGCTGCCAAATTCTCCAGCAGATGGGTGGAATAATACTGGCTGGAATATTTATGATCTATTTGCTGCAGGAGATCCAAGCATAATTGCTCCACTTGGCATGTGCTCAGACAATAATGGAAGTACTAGTGGAAGTGGTACCCCATACGGTAGTGGAACCTATCTGCCCTCATTAGCCAACAGTGTTTCAAGATATCATCTGATTTGTGGATTGGGGTATGCGAGTATCCTAACAGGACAAGACACATTCTTGAACACTTTTGTTAAGAACGAATTCAAGTCCATTACTCCTCTCCCCGCAGATACGCCTTTTTATGGGTTTAACGATTATCTGACAACCAATAGTGGGATGTTTATTGGTGGCTTGACCTACCAAAATAGATTTTTTTATATGTCCAACCTATTCCTTACCGCATTAAAAAGAACTAAGGGTGTAAATCTCTATGACTCTGCCAATGATTGGAATTGTGATATGATCCCCAGAATGGTTCGCTATACGCTCAGGAGGATAGACCCGGAATTGCATCACATTACCTTTGGCGATGACTGGCGATATAATGGAATTGAATCAGATGGCGATGTAAACACACAGATGGATCACTCGATACAGATAGAACGCGGGTTACTAAGTTTTTACTATCAAAACACCGATGATCCCGCTTCACAAAATGATATTCGCTGGTATGTGAACAGGCTGAAAGATAAGAGCGGAGCGTGGCCTAGGGAAATATACGAGCACGATTTTGCTTCTAGTTTTGAGACTGTGATAAACTATCAAGCTACAACGCACGGAGGTCCTGCTTCAGTGACAACTGGCGGTTCTTTACCCAGTTACATAAGTCAGGGCACCTATAGTAATTCTGAATCGACTATTCTCAGGAGCCCTACAAGCTCATATTCTGGATATAGTGCATCTCACATGCTTGTAGTCAATCACGAGAATTCCTTCGTGCCGTATCACAACAACGATGATAATACAGCATTTCAGTTTTACTTATGGGGAAAACCAGTCATTGTAGAGCCTGGATATGTCCCCTATATACTTGGAGAAGCGAAGTACTGGGATTGGTATCAGTCGCCTTTCTCCCAGAATTTGCTGTTAATCAATCCTGCCAGTCCTGTAAGAGCACCAAGAATAGATGAAGCAGCATATCTTTCCAAATCTCCGAATGTCGTAGCCAACTTCAATCTGAAATATGAAGACCCGATGAACTTTCACAATTGGCCTATTGCATGGCTATCGAGGATTCAAGAAACCCGTCCTTACTACAACAAGGCAAGCAAACAATTTCTTCTGCGTAACATAAATTCTTCTGTAAATGACGATATTGAACATCTCAGAATACATTTCAAATACAATAATAGCATGACTAATTCGTTTGAACCAACCCCTGCAGATATAGGGTATGACAATGAAGACAATTCCTGCCATGTGTTTAGAAACTTCTATAAAGTGTCTGACAAGTACTTTATTGTTCTGGATAAAGCTATTTTCGAAGAAACTCAAAGCAGTAACAATGAGTTTAGAAACCAGATGAATTTATTGACTAGAGTGCGAAATTCATCGGGAATTTTCACTGCCATATTAAGATCATTTCCGGATGATGGACTTCCAGGTGTATACCAGTATACAATGACAGGTCCAAAAAATATGTTTATTGCTATGGGATCTTCAATAACTGGTGTAAATTCGTATAATATCTCAAATCCTGATAGCACTAAGCTGGCCTGGACACCGCACGATTGGAGTTCACAGGGTGGAAGTAGAATTGGCTCGATGCAGAGGCTTTCGATAACAGCTTCAAGTCCCAATAACCAAGAACGGTTTATTACTCTCCTGTATCCAAGTGTGAACTCCTACAGCTATAATCCTGTTACCGAAGCAATTCACGATAATTCAGGATATAGATTAGCTATAACTGAAGGGACAAGAAAGGTATTTGTATCACTTTGTTCAGATTCGACATTGGTGTACCCGGATGAAGATTATCGCTTTAGCACAGATGGAGACTTCTTTGTTGTTGATGCAGAACCGGATTTTAGCTCAATTCACGACATGATCCTAAGCAACGGAACGCACTTAACAGCATCTCCCTATACTGGTAGTTCTTTTCCTGCTCAAGAGCTGTTTAAAAGCCTTTCTGAAGGATTAGATGAAGTAATTGCCAGTTGGGCAGAGGGTAAATTGTATGTTACAATTAAGACCGATCAGTCGCTTTATCCAAAATACAAAATTTCAAGGTGCGGAGTTTGCCCTTCACATTTCTTTTCTAAAACCGATTTTGGGGTTGAAGAACATTCAGTCATTGATACTACTACATCCGTCCGAGGCACTATTGAAAACAATGTAAACACTCTCGCCTATGATGATCAGTATTTCTATGTCAATTACACTTGGGAAGACTTGAATGAGGCACATCTGATAGATGATAATCTCGTAATAGCAAAAGGGCTTATTC
>CAZWIS010000079.1:0-4562 GCA_964634275.1 uncultured Candidatus Cloacimonadota bacterium
TCTACAAATATAAATTCCACCCGATATATCAGATCGGGCTCAATGTAGCAATGATACTATTTGATTATGCTTATTTTTTTTGTTGCACTGATCTTCCCTATCGACACCCGGCAAAAATAAATCCCCGTCGGGAAATGCTTTAGGTGTATATCGTGCTCCAATCTTGAATGATGCACTGGAACCTTTGCGCTATATACTAGTTGTCCTCTGATATTGAAAACAGAGAGAACGCCTTCATCGATAGCTGAGGGCACTTTGTTACGTGCAAATACTGACGCCACCCCATCAGAACTGCGAACCGGATTTGGACTGATGCTGATGTATAACTGGTCTGCCACTCCAGGAATCAGCGGATCATCATTGGCCACTGTGGTATCCTGTAGCTCGCTATTCCCAGCATATACCCAAAGGTATCCTGGAAAGTTGGGTGTGTTAGGCAGCTCAGGATTTGGAGCAGAGATAGCAACATCGCAGAAGCCATCGGCATTGAAATCCCCGGTAGCAATGCTATAACCGAAGTTATCATAATTTCTAAACTTGATCAAGTCCGAAGTACCATTCATCTGCTCTGAACCCATCCAGATGGAGAATTTTCTCTCATTATAATTTGTGCCAACTACATCATCAAAACCATCTCCATTCAGATCCCCATATTTGAGGCATTTTGAAGCCACATCCCCACTCCAACCGGGAGAAAAATTGAAACTGGGGGTATCGTAATCTATGCTTAGTCCCCCCAGCCAGGCATGCATGCCCGCGTTTGAGTAATAGCCCATGAAATCGTAATAGCCATCGCCATTAACATCCCCAATCGGCCTACTATCCTTGGTAATGGGTTCTTGAGTTTGAATCAAGACGTCGTAATTGCTAAGATCACGCTCGGGGTTCCCATGATATATCCTGATCATGTGATAACCAGTTACGGGATCGGGATCGGTAAAACCCAAGGCAAAATCTCTGTACCCGTCTCCATCAAGATCACCTATTCCGGAGATGGAGCTTATAGCATTATTGTAAGCATATTCCAAGACAACTTGCTCCACAAGCTCACCACCCCACATAATAGTGAACTTCTTGATATCAGGGGCTTCCATGAACACATAATGTAGACCTACATCACTGAAACCATCTCCATCGAAATCTCCAATGTTGCTGACACGTGATACTTGAGTGCCGTACGGGAATAAGATCACATGATCCGGATTATCCAGACTGTCATTACCTCCATAATAGAACCTTAGTCTTGGATCCTCATTTGGAGGGGGAAAGGAACTTGGATAAATAGGAGCATCATAGATACACAAGTCTTCATAACCATCGCCGTTGATATCACCAACGTTGAAAATATTATAGAATCTCCGAGTGGTCGTACCTTCCAGAGTTACCGAGGGACTTGTATCTGAATTGAAGTCTGGATCTCCATAATAGACATACACCTTCCCGCGGGACCCACCAACACCTACGGTATAACCATATGTTCCTGATAAAACAACTAAATCAGTATATCCATCATGGTTGAAATCCAGGCTTTCTATTGTATGGCCATATCCCGAATAGTGATGTTCGCCTTGAAACTCCGCAATCACAGACATATCGTTCGTGGCAAATAGTGGAATAGAAAGCATCCACAAAATCGTAAACAGCAGTACAAATAAGGTGATGAGTGTTCTCATCTTTTCTCCCGAATTCATTAGTTGAACATTGACTCCACTTCACATTCTCCAGTATCTCATATTGCAACAATACTGGCTGGCATCATTACCTTTGCCCACCCAATACAAATGCTATAATGGTAAGCTTGCACTATCTGTCAAGAACAATTTCATTCTTATTCTTATATATCCTTATTGCAAAGTGACAACGAAATCTGCAAATTGTGCAGCGAAAACTGCAAACTGTCGCATCGTTACTCATCCTTACTCATCCTTTACAAGACCCTTTTGAGGTGTTTTTGACAGGAATTCTGCAATTTAGATCACCGAAAATTGCAATTTGTGACACGATATCTGCAAACGCCAGATTGTGGAAATTGCTTTGGCTATGAAAAATTCAGACTATACGAGTTTGTTGCTCTTGAAACTCGACCTCGATCTGCATCGACAGAATGAATCCCCATGGCTTCTACATCAAGACCGGCTGGGTATTGAGCAACTCGGACGCTATATCCAGCTAGGATTACTGTGGTTGCTGAAGAAGGATTCTGGAATTAGGTGTCAGTAAAAAACCCACATCATGAGATAATGCAACATTTACAATTCCTATTTGTTCCCGTACTTGATATTCTCTCGATGCTTCGGATATTTCATTCAAGAATAGGCTTTTACAACAAGCTCTTTAATCACACGAGGTAATTCTTCTTCGGAGAGACTTTCGAAGTAGTCTAGAGCTGCTAAGGGTTTTCCCTTCTTTTCGCTTTGTCTTCTTGAAATACCAGCGGCTGCTTCAAAATTGGGTCTAAGCATTACAATTTTATCCGAATCTCCCACTGCACTCAATATAGTGCTATTCAACTCAAAAGTATCCCTTTTCGATTTTATCTTTTCGCTAGTCCAATCCTCAGGAATTGGGTCAACAAGAGGATCTTCATCATGTATAACAAGGTATTCCAAATTGAAACACTGTGCAATCTGGATATATAGCATAAGGTTATGTTTGGAACCGCAGTCAATTATTGATACTTGGTAATCAAATATGTTTAATCTGTTCGCAAGGAAAGGTATTATGGTTTTTTCTGTAGCACCTTCAACAAAGATCACTTTCCTGCCAAAGAACAATTCGCTCCGGTCAGGATTTATCCAGTAGGTCATATTGAATCTATTCTTTACGTCAACATGGTCAGCACTTACAAACAAATCTGAAGAAGGCTGTTTTACAATTGTACCTGTGCTCGGATCTGGTTTACTAACTAAACAAATACTCTTATAATAGTTCATGTCTACAAAATGGCTAGAATGAGTACTTATGAATACTTGGCAATTGATAGATTCGGCTAGTTCCGTTAGAGCTGACGAAAACTCACGCTGTGACTGAGGATGCAGATACAACTCCGGTTCTTCAATTACAAAGTATACCGAATCCGAACTAATACGAGATCGAGTTTCTGATTTGTCCTCATTAATACCTTGTCTAAGTAGTTTTGCCCATGTTTTTAGCAATGCAAAGATTAATGCCCTTTGAAGCCCATTTCCTTTCTGCTCAGCCAAAGTCCTAACACCATCATCGACATGCAGTCTTGTGCCTAACTCTATTATTTTCTCTATTGGAAGTGAATTGATTTCAATGTCGACCTTAACATCCCAACTTTCCAGCTCACTTTCAATTCCAGCTTTCAACGCTTTAAACTGCTCTAAGGTAGGCTTCCCTTGATCATCCTTTTCGTTGAGTATTTCAATTTGTCGCTTGAGGTCTTCTTGAATACTAATAAATCTTTCATCACTTAGAGTAGCAACTTCTATTGCTTTGTTGATTAATCGCCCAAGAAGTGTCGTACTTTTTATCTTCGTTTCTTCTGAGAGATCCCTGACTGCTGGCACTACGTAGATATCCGGAAGGATACCTCCCCCAATATTCTTCTGCCCAAGAAAATTGCCACTTTCTAAAGCTCTCGAAAAATTCAGAATATCTCTGTTATCTGAAATATACTGCTTTTGGGCTTCTTCGATTATTGCTTTAGTTATCCTACCTGTCTCTGGTACATAATGTTTTAATGCTGTTTGATCTACGGCATCTCTACTTGCCAAACTCCCTGAGTTGCTCTCTTTTAGCCAATCTTCTGCGGCTTCTGATATCCAACCCTGATATTGCACGGAAAACCTTCCAGGATCGCATATAGTTGTTTTCCTTACACATATACTCTGATCATGTTGAAGATACTTAGAAAAAGTAGTCTTTTCTTGATCTGACAAATCTTTGAATTCAATTTCAACCCATACAGTCTTATCATCCTCGGTACAAAATGCAAACACTTCTGAATCAGTTACTTTAACTCCTGGATTAAAAAAATACTCGAGCGATGATAGTATATTTGATTTCCCGTGATTGTTCGGTCCAATAAGGAACATGATGTTTTGGCATTTAATCTCTAGGTCTCGAATACTTTTGTAGTTATGGATTCTAATGCTATTGATACGCATAAACTATCTCCTTCGTTTTATCCATTATTCATGCTTGATCAAGAACAACCTTATTCTGGGCTATTCAAAGATACGTAGCCTAGAGCTTTTCATAAAGAGTAATTGATCACTTTGCTATATCTAATAAGAGCATACCGCAACAGTTTATTGAAGGCTAACAATGTCAATAGCAAATATTATTCTTCCCGGTTTCGCCGAAAATAAGCTTCCCAATCATTCCCGCCTACTGCGGACAATACCCGAAAATATCGGTTGACGAATTGGGAAGGTTTCGAAAAGTATAAATCAGCGATGGTTCGTAGTGAAAAAAGTCTTCAAACTTGCACTTATACCATTGCCAGTATGGATGTTAGGAGAGATCATGAATGAGATGACTGACCGTTGGTTATCGGTGAAAGAGATATGCTCATACATGGGCGTAAGCAGTGA
>CAZWIS010000080.1:0-2226 GCA_964634275.1 uncultured Candidatus Cloacimonadota bacterium
ATGAGTGGGATTCCGGTCTGCCAATTGCCTCCGGGTCTTAGTAGACGGACATCCAGTCCCGATAGAGGCTTTCTGTCATCTTTTTCTGGATTATTATTCCATGCTTTTGATGTATGATATTGAGAATTGCAACGATCTCTCAAGCCTCAATTCTTGGTTTTGAAGAATTTGGGATTGACAGTTACTCAGAAGTCTGGATTATGTGATTTTACATCTAGGTTGGAATAAGGATAGTAACATGAAAGAAATCGACTTTATCTCGATGAATAAAAAACGATATGATGAAATTATCGGATGTGTCAGGGAACTGACTTCACAGAGATTCTGTTATCTGAATCTTTCTGACGATATCGCCAACACCATTTTGGTAAAGCTTATGAAAAGCACAGCTTTCGCCGAACCTATGGGGATTTCTGCTGACTTAATCAAGTCTGCTTTCCCGAAAGCAGTTGAAGATGTGTTTAACTACTATCAGAAGGTATCTTACCAGTACTGCTATGCCAAAACCAATGATCACACCCTATCTGAGGATACTTCCCAGGAGGCTATTCGCCAGTTGCTCTCATCCAATCGAAGAATCAAAGATGCTTACTACTGGTTAAGACAAGTAACGCTTAACTTATTGTGCAAGCATTATGAACACAGAGCCAAAGAGAGGGAGGTTTTAAAGAGACTAAATAGAGAAACTTATGTAATCCAAAGCTTCGTTTCGCCTGATCACAATTTTGAGATTGATGGACTACATCCAAGCCAGAAACAGGAAATTATCGAGAGCCAGGAATACAAAGAGTATGAACAGGCAATCTCTTTGAAGAGTACGAAAGAATTTGCAGAATGGCTACAAGTAAGCGATAAGGTAGCTCAGAAACGAAAGGAGAAGGCTATCCGTGACCTCAAAGCCAAAATACTGCTTGCTATGGGATGGGAGGCTAGCCGGGATATTCTCAATTTTAATCAGTATAATGCCATCCAGAAATTCATTAGACATCTTCTAAAGCTTGGTCGTGGAAGTGATGAAAGTGCTGAGCCCAGATGGGACGCTAGACTTAAACAGGCGATGCAAGGCATAGAGAGGATTGACGACTGGGGAATAACGATGGTAGCTAACCGCAGATTCAGGCTCCATGTTTTTCATTTAACACAAGACAAACGACCGCTCGCCGCTACTTTCTTCATCGTTTTGGATGAAAGAAATCACATAACGATAGAAAACTCGGTGCAACACAAAAACATCATATCTCATCCAATACCGGCTAACGTACAGATACCCAAGGAGATGGGTAAGTCCATGTGGACTTATGACAAAATTATTTCTCTCCTAAACGCATAAATCTTCGATTCCAGCATCTCAAATCTCCCGATTTTGACACTTATATATTAAGACCAAGACGAATGGAGTGTCAAGATGAAAAGATTTATTTTTTATGCAGTTCTGGCTGTAATTAGCCTGAATGTGTATTGTGCAGTAATCGACTACACAATGATTAACCCACAAACTCTTCCAGTGTATTCAGGATCGTTAAGTGATCCCAACGTTAGAATCGTCTACGAGGATCCCAACGGTATTAATTTATTTATCGAATATGAAGGAGTATTGTACGTAATCTACCTCTGAAAAGAACGTACAATCAATCACTGTGATTTGTTTGGTAGCCAAACACATGATTGGGATTTGGCAGAAAAGTCTAAACTCATCAATCAACACAAGCTAAAGGACAAAATAGGAGTAAAAATGATTACACAAAACACTCATCACTCCCCAAAGTACACTCTAGGAATAACACGGGTTTTAGTGGTGCTTTCGCTATGTTTACTTTTCGTATTATCAGCCCTGTATGGCAATGAAATGGTCTATGGCTCAAATGTGATTGAGAACGAAGATACCCCAAAATCGTATGATTATCTACTAAATTCGAATGGCGGGCTTAGCGTAAACGACGCTTTATCGCAAATTCAAACACGATTCAACAACAACGAGCAGAACAGCTTTACGATTCTTCTTGCCAATGGAACATACAGCATGCCCATTTTCATGCTTTTCTATGACGAAAGTTCAATGTTTTCAGATCTCTTTATTGAAATAAGGGGACTTGGGACGACAGTCCAAATCCCTGGCGACAATTTCATTATGACTGATTTCGGCAATCTACATCTAAAACTCAATAACATCTCGATCACCGGAGGGAGCAGAGGGATAGAGGCACACTCTGATATTGCTGCAAACGG
>CAZWIS010000080.1:2326-4406 GCA_964634275.1 uncultured Candidatus Cloacimonadota bacterium
AATGCTCACGGGAATGGCCTTCTAAACAACGAAGTTCAGAATTACTATATTACATACCCAAGCTTAATTGTTTCCAGCAACAACTACGAGCTGGACCCACAAGTCAATTCATCTTACGCGCCGCTATGGAATTCATCGGTTATCAGTTGGTTGATTGATGGTGGAGATCCTGACTTGATAGATGAAGATGAAACACCGAGTGACATCGGAGCAATCAGGGTTGGAGAGCACCAGTATGATATCTATGATATGCCTACCGGGCTTGTTAGTAATGGCATCAAATGGATGTCCTTCCCGATCATAAACAGCATAACCTCAGGCTACAATGTAAGCCAGAATTTCTTTGGCCCCATCGTCGATCAAGATATCCTTGAATGGGTGCAGTGGAAGGAACTGGGAGATCAAATCAAATATATGACATTTGTACAGGGGATTTTGGAAAATGGAAATCATGAAGTGACCAGTATACAGGGTTACAAGCTGAGAGTTCAGGAGGATGTCTTAGACCAGTATACCTTAGCAGTTACCGGTTACAGGCAGGCTCCACACACGGTAATATCGCTGGTGGGTGGCGGAGAAGAGAATTGGATCGGGTACTTCTGCAAGGAAAGTTCTAGTGTCTTGGATGCTTTCTCACCTATTCTGAGCAACATTATATCGATCGAAACTCAGTATTGGAGTGCCACTCAAGTATTCCCCGGGGTATGGCTGGGCAATATCGGTGATAGAGTACTGAATCATGGTGACATGGTAATCGTGAAATGCACTCAAAATACCTCATTCAGTTGGAGCAACAACCAGCCGGTAGATCCTAAAAGCAAGGAACTCACCAAAGAATTTAGCTATACGGAAAAACCCGCTTACACTCCCGTGTATATCAGTATTGATCAAAGCAATAATCCGGACCTTCCCACAGAAATTGGTTTGTATGTGAATGGGGTCTGCAAAGGAGCAGCGATTGTCGATAGTCACGAAATAGATATCTGTGCTTATCTGGATGCCAATGAGACGATAACGGAGGAAAACTCTCAGCTTGTTTTCTACTATCCGGCAAAATCAGCAGCAGACCAAAGAAGCATATACCCCATAAAAGGGAAATCGTTAAAACATAACACAAAAGGGACAGAATACTATGCGATAAATATATACGACATGGAAAGTGCGGCACCCGTTTCCAGCACCCCCTTGCTGTCGCAAAACTATCCCAACCCCTTCAATCCCACTACTACGATATCCTTTGAAATCCCCAATGATGCTCATGTAAGCCTTGAGATTTACAATGTTCGTGGACAGATGGTAAAGCGCCTGTTAAACACCCATAAGGCAATAGGCAAGCACAGCGTGACATGGGATGGAAAGGATGAACAGGGCAGAGACTGCTCATCGGGTATCTATTATTATCGTCTTAAGAGTAATGGAGTTATCCATACTCAGAAAATGCTGATGTTAAAGTAAATAGAAGATTGGCGCAGGGAGAGTTTACTCCCTGCGCCCTAAGGATTTGATATGACATTAAAGAACACAATATGTATTGTATTGATGCTCTGTAGCATGGCACTATCAGGGCTTACTCTGACGGTCAGCCTTGATGGCAGTGCCCAGTATACATCTATTCAAGCCGCAGTGGTGGCTGCCTCGAATGGAGACGTTGTTCTGGTCTATCCCGGAACTTATTATGAGAATGTAGACTTCCTGGACAAATCTATTGCCATCAACAGCCTGGAGGCCAGTACAGGAGATAGCACCTATATCAGCAGCACGATAATCGATGGAGGCAGGCAGGCTCCCTGTGTCAGCTTCAAAAACGGGCTGCAGAACGCTTCTCTGAGAGGCTTTACACTCACTAATGGCCTGGGAGCTGTTCACTTTACGAGCCAGATGTCGGTGGGAGGTGGCATTTTGATATATTACAATTGCAACGTGACCATCACCAATTGTGATATCTGGGGAAACTATGCCCTGATGGGTGCCGGAGTACACTTGTACAGAAGTTCCGCTGTCTTTAGCGGGCTGAAAATTCATCACAACTACGCAGCTAGCACCAGCGGAGGAATTTTTCTATTAGGACACCAAACATATT
>CAZWIS010000081.1:0-4363 GCA_964634275.1 uncultured Candidatus Cloacimonadota bacterium
TATATGCAACACTTTTCTTTAATGGCTGGGAGCTACTGCATTATTTGGGTTAAACCACGGCAAACGGGACATATTCAGTCGTAGGTACTATGAAAGACTAACATATTTCATCGGGTATTTTAGACTCAATCTTTCATTATCATGCTCATTTATTTTGTCTTGTATCTCAAGGTTCTCCCCTAAAGACTGTTGAGCGCTCTTTCCCGCATGACAAATCAGTGTGTTTTGAGCCAATCTGAGCGCACAGAAACAGTCATCTATACTCACCCACCTCCCTTTTTGTATGGGGCGCTACCCCATGCCTCAGTCATGTAATGATATTTTGCACAAGATTCGACGCGCTCCGGCATGAAGCTCCTTTTTTTGAGTGAGTATCGAAAATAGTACTTGACGCGGAAACAAAGATACGGAACTATGCAGTAGGTTGCATGATCTTATATAGGGTGTAGAAACGAGGATAAAAAGAGTGTCTTCAAACAACCCGAGATATATTATGTGGGATTTACCCCAACATTCGGGAGTCATCTTTACTTGCATACTATTTAACCCTTACAGGAGGATAGCAATATGTACTTTGGGTATATGAATCAACTACTCAAAATGATGGTTACTATGAAGCAAATCGAACAGTTTAATCAAATCTGCAATAATCCGCAACAAAGTCACCCTCAGGGACATGTACAAGCCATTGGAACTTCAGTAAACGACAAAGCTGTGAATCTTGCCGATGCTTATAGAGCTTATGGAGAGTATTGTACATTATTCGGATTAACACCGAGTCAGGAAGGATTCAAGGTGTGGTACGAGGAGAACATTCAAAAGTAAACAGATCCGGTGAATCGTCCATACTGATATTGAAACTTATGCAGACTGACACAACCGTGGTTTATCGGTTGTGAAGTGAAAATTGATTGAGTTTTTTTAGCAAGAATTCAAATCAGGATGACAATGTAATAATCACTTTGGTGCCTTGTCATACATCGATTATAGAACAAAGCCGCTTCTAAAGACCGTTGCACGTGTCTTACCTCAGAGCAAACTGGTGTGTTTTCAGTCTGTTTGAGCATCCAAAAACATCTATCTATACCCACCCACCGCCCTTTTTGTATGGGGCGCTACCCCATACCCCGAATATTCTACCGTCTTATCAGCAATTCCTGTTTATTTCTAAAGATGCAAATGCCAAGCTTCAAAGAAAAAGAGAAAAAACAACAATGATTACAGCAAATTATTCTTGACAGATTATATAGCTGACCTCAGCATCAGTTTATTGTAACGAAGGAGTATATCATGAGATACTTGTTGTTTTTATGTTTGCTATCTCTCTTGTGGACATCTTGCAGCGATGAGCCCACAAAGGTCACGGTTACTGACAGTAATAGTGATGCCGTGGCACGTCTTAGTCCGGATCCCGACATCATGGGAAATACTGAGATCTTCTTTATACCGGAAACGATACAGGGCTCCGCGATTTGGATAATCAACGGACCTGGGGCTAATATCGGAATTGACATCCGGGATAAAGACAATCAGAATTTTATCTACTTCGCAGACAGCTATATTGCAAAAAGCAATAATGCCGCCCAGACTGGCACTCAAATCCCCTGGAACAAGTGGATGCGGGTGCGTTTGGTAGTATACAAATCTGGGCTGTCCGGTATCATCGTAAACCTGATTGATAGCATGGGTTTGAATTTCTTCGATAGCATCGAGCAGTATATGATTGAGCGCATTTATGAGACAGATGTTCTCTTGGAATCCTCAGGAAAAAGATACAGCCTTCCGGTGCGTGAATACGAGCATGTAAAAGCATCAAAAGACTCAAGATAGGACGGATATTATGCATTCTGGTAGATTTCTGGGCGGCCACTATGATTCAACCAAACAAAAAGCTGCATTTCAAAACAGTCTAAAAATCCCTGGTCGTTTAGTAGCCAATAACTACGATGAGCTAACAAAGGCGTTTTACCACAAAGCAAAAATCCGGCTGATGATCGATATGATCTTCAGCAAAACGGTAGTGCTTACCTATGCGCAAGTGATGGATGGCTTTTTTTATCATCTTCTGGTACAGAACTATTTTGAAGACAATTTTATCCAGGCTTTGAATAATGACCTGAACAACAGCCTCTTGGGGGCTGATCCCCTTATTGAAATCCGGGTTAATCCCAATACAAGGAATCTTGTTCACACTGCTCAGAGCTTGATGCTCCGCCAGGAGCGTTTTATTTTCTCTTCTCTCGATTCGTTCCAACCCGGGCTTAGCAAAAAGTTTCACGACTTCCTCGGTGATAAAGGATTCTCTCAATCGGAGAATATGATAGGGATATCAAACAGGGACTTTTCCAAAGTCCTTAGAGACAATTGGGAGAGTACAGAGCATTTGATCTTATCTCGATGGCTGAATGATTTGGAAATCATGTACCATGACATACCAGAATGGTATATTCGTCCCTGGGATGGGGATTTCAACCAAAATCTGATCCGGGCAAAAGATTTGTATAACAACCGATATCCAGAAGTTCTAAACTTCTTTGAAAACCTCAAAAGGAAATACGATTCCGCAGATCAAATCGAACTGCTCGACCAAATTATCGCCGAGTTCAGCGATAATAACATCCTCCCAAACCGTTCTCTGATCTTTACTCGATTGGAAGAATGTGGGTTTGGATCCGATGATCAGGATACTATCAAGGCAAAATACAACGACCTGATGAACAGAGCCATGGCCATCCAACATAGTTGCGGCTTGTGCGATGAAGGAGTAAACCCGCAGCTAAACAATGATCCCGGGACAATCATCGATTGCTTGTCCCGCAAGCACAAAGACAAGCTGGCTGATATGAAGTGGCCAGAGTTTTTCCGCTGGTTACGAAATCACCATGGTTTGCGGGAACAAATCTGGAATGCCGAACCGAAGCAGTTACCCAAAAGAGCAAAACGACTTGCCAATGAGTTGATCGATGCAGTCAATCAAAATGGTCAACAGGGGTTTCTCTGGAAACAATTGATTCAAAAACTTAGTCCGGGAGTTGCTGTCTTTATCTCTCAATACTTCACTGCAGAGTTATGGGAGGCAAGTGTCAATCTGGACCAGCTTGTGTTTATATATCTGGTTAATATCCTTTCTCAACATCTGAGTGATCGTGGATTGGTGCAAAAATCGATGGATACAATCACCGATGTATGTCAGATCGCAAGATATGCTACCGATGGCTTATATGGGGGTGGTTCAAATCCGATGATCAACGATACTGCTGGTATAGCTTTCACCAAAGATCCGGCTGGTGCTCCCATAGATTCTATTATTCCGATGGCTATGCTGATGGCTCATACGCCCGAATCTGAAGATAATGGCATTAATTCTATCTTCCGGGGAGATCCGAATGCCCGAAATTAAACCCATTCTTATGATCAAAGAAGTACTTGTAACAAAGAATAAATGGCTTTCCTTGTTCTACGATGAAGTTAAGTTTTCTGATGGTACGACAGGACGATACAATCGCATTGTAGAGAGAGGTGGAGACGGTATAGCCATCGTGGCAGTGAACAGCAAACAGCAAATTGGATTGATCCGCATCTATCGTTATCCGGTCGATGAATGGCTGTGGGAAATCCCCAGAGGATTCGGTGAGAATATAGATATCATCGACGAGGCATCACGAGAGTTGTTCGAAGAAACAGGGATTATAGCCGGAAAACTGAACTTTCTGGCAAGGCTCTTCCCAAATACGGGCATCTCTTCTACAGCCATCAATGTTTTCATGGCTACAGAGCTGACATCGAACGATAATGCTACAGATCATTCAGAAGCAATCGAGAGTTTTTCTTTTTTTGATCCGAAGACTATAGACGAGATGATACATCGTGGTGAAATTCAAGATTGCATTAGTCTTTCTACCCTGTTTCTTGCTCGGAATACTATCTCCGACGCCACTCTTCGCTAAACATAGCCCATGCAATAACGCTGCTGGCAAACATGACCCTATCAGGATCGAATAGATGTATATCAACAGACCGTTGAACGTATCTTCCTGTATAACAAATCGCTGGGTTTTCAGGCAATTTGAGGGCATATAAATCAGTTATCTATACCCGCCCTCCACCCTTTTTTTGCATGGGGTGCTGCCCCATACCCCGATTATTCAACGGTCTTTGAATGGAGGTATTTGTAAGGTCTTTGTGGCTTTTCATTCTTCTTGCCAATAATCCAGCGTCTGATTATCTGGCCTAATTCGTTAATCGATGTTTTATGGGAGGATCGGATGGACCATTTCTTTCCCCGGATGTTCTACAGGCTAACCTTTGAACCCAAATAATGCAGTAGCTCCCAGCCATTAAAGAAAAGTGTTGCATATATTCG
>CAZWIS010000082.1:0-4208 GCA_964634275.1 uncultured Candidatus Cloacimonadota bacterium
GAGATCTGTTGTAATGTGTCGCAGAGGCTTTTCAGGCAACTTCTCGGTAAACTCATCTGCTATAAATTCTGAGACGGCATGCTCCTCAGTGGGGTGATACTGATTGCATAGAGGGCATTGAAAAAATAAAGAGCCTCCCTCACAGCTATAAGAATCGAATATCTTTCTTTTAAACGTATGTTCTATCTTTTGTCTAACTGAAGAATGAAGAGTGCTTCCGGTTGTATTCAACGCAATCAGATTATCACCGGGATACTCCCCATACATATCTTCAATGACTTCCGATAAGAGCTCTAAAGGGACAGGATAGCCTCGAATCACTCTTGGATTGTATGCTATGATATCCTTTGCTGCTTGTAGAAAGATTGGCTTTGTAAGTTGAGTTGTTGACACAAGTAAAGATCGATTAACTCTATCTTGCAGTTTCTTTATCATGCTTTCTCGAGGTAACATGCTTAGCTTTACATATTTATCTCCCAGTCTATAGCCATGCCATCCCCAACCCCTAATCGTAGAAGCTTTATGCATAGATTCAGTCTCTTTTGATAGAAGAAACTGAAATGGCTCTCCGGTGGAGCCACTTGAGCTGTTGTAGATTGCTCTTTTTCTATTATACCCTGTCGATATCACATCTATAAAATTCTCTTTCAGCTCTTTCTTCGTTGTTATGGGCATTTTTGTTATGTCATCCAAAGATACGATATCTCTGGGATGGAGGCCTGCATGATCAAACTTTTTTTTATAAAACGCTGACGAAGTGTAAGCATGTGCCACCAATTTCTTCAGATGTTCGAGTTGCCATGAATCTAACTGATCTCGAGTCCAGGATTGTGATTGACTCAGAAACTTCACATACTTAGAAATAGATAGTCCAGTTATCTGGTCAGAGAATGGCAACAATAATCTGTTATTAAGCTGGTTGTAAAGTGACATTTTTCTATTCTCATCCTCTCCTGTATACAAATTTCTTGGTAATCAGTTTTATGTCTTCACTACTTAACCTATGCAGATTAATAACCAAGTCTTTTTTCATTAGTATCCTCTGCAAAACCCTGTTCAATTTGAGCTGCTGGCAGTATTTTATGTTGTAAGTATGTTTATCAAGTTTTAAGTATTGATAAAACAGATTATCAATAGACTCTAACAATTCAATGCTGTGCTCACTTCCAATCAAATCTGGAGAATAATTATCAGCAATTCGAATGATTCTCGGGAAATATCTGGGAAAAGAGCCTTTGGCCAACTCCAAATCAACCACTAAGCCAAATCTAACGTTTTCCGCATAGGTCATATCAAACAAGCAATTACCTAATGAAAATAGAATCAAACCGTTCTTATACTGCATGACTGGCTGGATAACATGTGGATGATGCCCAATAATTACGTCCACTCCAGCGTCTATGAACATTTTTGCCGTTTCAATTTGATCATATGATGGAACCTGTATGTACTCATTACCCCAGTGCAATGATAGTATTTTAAAATCTACTCCACCCATCTTTTTTATACACTTCATGATTTCATCTATTGAAAAGACTCCATATCCGACAGGGTCAATATCATGAATGCTATTAAAACCAGAGATTGCTACTGAAACTCCGTTAATTGTTGCCCTATACACGTTATCATTGCCATCCAAAATCGATCCGATATATGCTATCCTAGATTCGTCTAACAAATCTAAGGTGTTTCGAAATCCCTCTAAACCATGCTCTAAGATATGATTGTTAGCGACATTAACAACGTTTATGCCCACTGAGTTCAGAAAATCAACAAACTCATGGGATCCAGCAAACAATGATTGCCATGGCTGGCCTTCAGCTCGCAATAGAGGAGACTCTAGATTAACAAGGCCGATATCAGAGTTATTGAATAGATATCTAAAGCTTGACTGCCATGCGCTACCACCATGTTTTTTAAACGCGCTGGCTACTCCACTCCCGATGTGATATGGGAGGTTACCTGGGAAAACATCTCCAGCAACTGTAAGTTTAATCATACATAAGTCAAGCGCATCTTATTGCGACCACAGCCCTTCTGCGACCTATACAAGTTTTTCGTAAATATTTGCTAGTTTCGTTACCTGTGTTTCAAGATTAAAATCATTCTCTATGTGAGACCGCCCCAATTTACCTAGATGAAACCTTAGTTCCTTATCTACGATTAAACTCTCCATTGCATCGGCTATTTGTTGAATATCTCGCTGATCACATAACAATCCAGTTCTACCAAATCTAAGAACTTCAGGAATTCCAGCGTAATTAGTTGATATACAAGGTAGACCCATTGCTTGAGCTTCCATCAGAACTACTGGTGTTCCAGTTTTAATACCATTTGCGTATTCATATGGAGTAAACAAGAAAATATCTGCATTCTTCATCTCATTAACTACCGTACCCCTTGGGTCAGCAGCTAAAAAATTATTAATGAACCTTACTTTGTCGCCTACGTTATGCTTTGAACATATCTCCTGTAATCTAGGGATATCAGGCCCATCACCTACAAAACGCAACTGAATGTTTTTGAATCTAGTCATTAGCTTTATGAAGGCCATCAGGCTATCCCTACCACCTTTATGATCATGGAATCTACCGACTGAGCAGAAAACAATCTCTTCACGATTATCCCTCTCTACCATCGGGAATTTATGAATGTCAACTCCAAGATGATGTACTACAGTTCTTTCTTCAGGAAATCCGATGTGAACTAAGTCATCCTTCATATCTTGGCTAAGAGCAAGGAATAGGTCTCCATTAATAATTAAATCTTTATATATCTTCCTTAGTTGAATAGCATGGCCTCCAGTCCCAACGTCCTCTCCATAAAAATATGTGCATAAAGGGACTTTCATCCGACTTTTTAGCAGTAGTGAATGAACGCCATTCTTCCCAAAGTGAGCATGGATTAATTGCACGCTTTTGCTATCCCCATATCGGTTGATAAGTTTCGAAACTTGCAATCCATTTATAGATTGGAGACACTTCATGGGAAACTTTATGTACGGAGGTCTCAATACATTAGTCTCATGATACTTTTCGATGGATGTCGAATGCTCTGGATATAGATAGAGTCGCCCATATTTTCTTAAGAATCGCGGAATGTAAGGTGTTGGTGATATTACCAAAGAATCAATTCCACACGTTCTTAGTATTCTTACCTGATCATATACCCAAGTGGAGTTACTGGGATTATTAACTGATGGATAGTAATCGCGTACTGTTAAAATACTGTGAATTTTTCTACTCATGTTTTATCCATAATTATTAACTTGCACGCACCCGAATTAGGCAATGCCTCAAGTTTTGATGAATCTCCCACCATTTCCCACACCTCATTGTCTCTATATGGAAGGGCACCAATTTTAACTAGGTTTTCTTTACACTGAAGCTTAGCCTCAGACATTGCCAAATCACTCAACTTCTGTCCTTTACCGCTGCACACATTGACGGTTTCACTTATGCTCATTGCAGTTTGGGCGATGCCTATCACATAGTTTATCACCTCATGAACCTCAAGATAATCCCGTATTTGCTCTCCCTTCGTCATTCGAAACTCCTCATTTCTCTTCAGTGAGTTCCTTAATTGACTCAGGAAAAAGTCTTCCGGCATATCATCCCCATAGAAGTTGAATAGCCTCAGAATGGTAAATGGCATGTTAAATAAAGCTCCATAAGTCCTGATCAACTCTTCTGCCATCAGCTTGGTCAGCGAGTATGGAGAAGCAGGACAAGGAATCTGATCTTCCCTGAAAGGACTCTTTCCATTTCCATATACTTCACTACTACTTGTATATATAAACCTCGCTGCTGAACCCCTCTGATTTGCTCTGAGAAGATTTAGCGTGCCCATCACATTGACTTCATACAGGCGTTCGTAGTTGTTAAAATCCCTTTCTCGATTCAGGAGAGCTGCTAGATGGAAAATGGTATCAGGATCGGCAGTATTTATACTAGCGCGGACAGAGTTATAGTTCCTAATGTCGCAGTGAATGCTTGATACATGCTCATGTGTTCTTACAAGCTCTTGAGATAGCTCGTTGAACTTAATATCAGCCAGATAAAGTGACGATACTTGGGAGGATAGTCGCTCCGCCAGCTTCGATCCCAAGTAACCTCCACCCCCTGTTATCAGCAATCTTTCCATCTCAGCTATATACTCCAGCTTACACCTTGAGTTTGAGCATCTTCAACATACTTTTTCAGGTTTTC
>CAZWIS010000083.1:0-4197 GCA_964634275.1 uncultured Candidatus Cloacimonadota bacterium
GGATCTCCTCTCTGAGAGTTTGCAAGGGGCCAATCACAGCTTTCAGCATGTTTTTAATGCTGTGGGAGAGGTTGGCGATGATGCGGTTACGTTCTTCGATCTTGGCTTGATGAATGGATTCCAAGTGTAGATTATCTTTGCACTTATACAAATCTCTTTCGATTGCCGCCATAATCTCAAAGGCTCCTGGCGATAGCTTTGCAGAATCATAATCAACCGATTGAATCAGCATAATCTTATTCTCAATTTCTGAAATTCTATAGCTTAACCCATCATCCTTAACCTGGCAATTACCTATAGCGTTTAGATACTCGCAATAAGCCCGCAGATTCAAAAAGTATGAGTCGTCATACTCAGCACGATCAGTGTCATGATTTAACTCTATGTCTGGGAATTCTCTAGGGTCTATGATTGTTAGCTTTGGTAGCACCAGATGCGTTACTAACTCTAAGAATAGAAATGAGTTCATCTTACTGGGGCGCATTGCTGATACTAACAAAGGTACCGTATCCTTCCTTGACAATTGGCAGGAGTTAAACAACCCTTTACCATTCCAGATATCAAAGTATCCATCAGCCGCATCGTACAATTCATCATAATTAATAGTTTTTATCAGATTGCTTGCTTCCTTGCACCTGTCTAGTGCCGAATATGCACAGGCGACGAACCACATTATGATTGTATTCGCAAGCTCCTTGTCTGCAAAATGCTTTAGCAGAACGCTGTGCTGATCATTCTTGATTAACTCATTAAGATAGTATGCTGTTGCCATACGTAATCCCTTATGAAAGCATTCATGCAATAGGCCTGCGAAGGAATCATAGTCTTGGATCTGCAACAAAATATCCAGCTTACGAGCATATGACAAATCAGATACTTCTGTTGACAAATAGATCTCTGGGTTCACGATTGAAGGCATTGATGTTGATATCATCTTGTCTAGCACAGCTATGGCTTCTTTATAAGCCTTTAGATCATTGAAGAGGAAGAACTTGAGATCTAATACATTATCCTTGTCCTCTGTGAGATTATACCATTCGTCCAGCAATTCTAAGCATGCTTCTAAACGCCCGGCCTTTTTCAGAATCTCGTATTTTTCCCCAAGGTATTCTTCCTGATTGAGGTCATTCTCATATGCCATCTCAAGGCTATGTAGAGCTTGACTATACATTTTGGCTGCAATTTCTATGTCAACTTTGATTTTGTAGCGTTCTGCGTTGGGCTCAATTTCAAGAGCTGCTTGGATATCTTGTTGTGCCAGACTAACATTGTATTCTCCACTAAACGACTTCTCATGGTGCATTAGCATTCTCAATATCTTTTGCGCCCTCCACTGATAATAAGCGGCCTTTGGGTTCAATGTTATTAGCTCGTCGAGGACCTGCAGATAAGACTCATCACTAATCAAATCAAGAAAGCGTTGTTGATCTACATCTTTGATGCCTTCAGGCTGAGTATCGTTGCGCTGCATAGTATCACGGAGCCTGACAATGCGATTAGCCTCATAGTCAATATCAAAAAAATGCCAGAAGAACCAATCCAGTTCAGACCCTACTACAATCAAATAGTGTTTAATCAAGAGATTCCTCTCTGAATGATCCATGCTCAGCGCATACTCAATATCTTGGAATGCTTTAGCCATATCATGTAGCGATTGTCTGAGGTCATATGCTTTTTTCCCAAAAACAAAGGCTCTGTATCCATAATAATAGCTCTTCCCTTCATGCTCTATTAATTGGTTAAGATGATTCAGCGCCTCATCATACTGCTTGTTATCAACCAACTCATTGATAAGCTTGCTAAGTTCTTCTTGGGATGGCTCGGTTCTGTTGGAAACATGCAATTGGGGTGGATTCTTACTCATTGTTCTATCCTATAGCTTGTCTAATGATTTGGTCATACTTGGCATTGCCGGCATTGATAATCAGCAGGTTAACTCGAGCCCGGGTCAGCCCGGTATAAATCAACTCTTCAGTCTCGAATTCATCCTGACAATCCTCCGGTTCGATGATTACGATTGCAGATTGTATTTCCCATCCCTTGAAACTGTGAATGGTAGAGATCTTCATGGTGCCCGTCTTCATCATAAAGTGCCTCTTTTTATTGCGCCTGACTGTTTTAAGCATTGCCTTAAAACTTGATTCCTTATTGCCGTTGCTACAATACTGGTCGTATATCTCCTTGGTTTCAAATGTAGTAGCTGTTTTTTCGTTTCCTTGGCGAATCAGATAGTCAATTTCCCTGAGAAGTGCGATTCTACTGTTCAGAATTACGGTATCTGAAGGATGAATCATATTCTTCTTTAGGTATTGCCGTATTTTTTCTTTGATCTGTGGAGGCGTAGTTGTACGATCCAAGTAAACGTAGTCTATTACACTTTCACCGATATTGGCCTCTGACTGGATTGGTATCTCGAACTCATCTAAGGAGTATTTGGCTTTGAAAGCACTTGCTTGATATGCCTTAATGAAAGCTATCAATCTTCCTGTGTAGCGAAAGGGGCGGTTCATGCTTTCATTCCATACGCCTGGTATGCCTGGAACCTTGACCTTTCTATCAGTATCCAACTGATTCTGGTAGATGTTTTGCTTCTCATCAGCAAACACCACAAATTCTCCGTCATCTGCTAGAAAATGCTCTTGAATGATCCTAAACCATGGCTCTTGATAATCTTGGGCTTCATCAATCAGTATGGCTTTGTATCTTCGAGTCTTATGACTTACAGAATTAAAGAAGTTGACATCATCAAATCTCTCTTCACTTTCATTTTCAAGACTCATGTTGTTTGTTGCTGAGTTGATAAACTCATGGTAGTTGATGATCTCAAATGCACTCCATGAGAATCCTTCTCTAACGTTGTTTATCAAATCATGAATGTAGTTTATCAGTGTAATGTTAAATGTGAGTATTAAAACCTTGTCCCCAGTCCTTATGTGCGCATTGACTGCCCGCTTTGCCAGCACCAAACTTTTACCGGCCCCAGCAACTCCTTTAATCTTCCGTTTAACATTTGCTATGCTTTCCGTAAGCTTAAGCTGCTTAGCTGTATATTTAATATCTATCCCTTCTTCTAGATAGTGGTACGGAGGCTTGAGGATTATCCGCATTCTTTCATACAACTCATCATCAAAGAAATCGGATTTGCTATGGAGTTTCGACTGGTTCATGAAGCGATAGACCTGTTGTTGTTGAAGCAATTCATTACCGAAAAGAAGAGTGTGTTTCAGTTCACTTTCTCTCTTATCATCAAGCTTCTGTTTATTGTTTTTCAACAGTGTGTTAACATAACTGGTCGATGATCTATGGAAATACACAGAGCATGTCACCAATCCGTATAATTTCTTGTTCTTTATCTCCTTTTCAAGTAAACCCTGGACATGCAAGCTGTAAAAATTGTCCTTGTAGCATTGTACTTGAGAAACTGGGGATTTGATTCTGGTTTTATCTTTTGTGAGACACCAATTACCTTGGTTATCAACGTTGTAATAGTCCAGATTCCAGTCTTTAACTTCAACAATGTGGGCACCATATCCTTTTCTCAATATAACTATGTCTGGTCTGTCACCATTGAGATAGGGTTGAAAGAATATCTCACAATCACCAGGCAAGTATTGCTGAAAAGCCTTGAGTAATAATAGTTCTCCCTCTGTAGGAGGCTGGTGCTTTCCAGTAAGTGATTCAAGCGGTGGATATACGGTGCCCATCGTACTCAGTCCATTAGCGCATTTAAAAGTTCATAGTTTATGTAATATACAAGCCTGCCCTTATCGAATACTTTGAGAGCCAAGGGTGGCTCATCTGGGGTTTCCCCAACCTCGGCAAAGACTTCTTCGTAGGCCAGCGGGATAGAGAAGATCCGGTCGATGTATGCTTGAGCTTGTTTGTTAAGTAACATTATGTCTCCATATTCAGATGATAGCTTACATAATGCAAACGGCAGACCATAATCCCTGCAATTGCAACATATGGCTGCATAGCAATGATATAGCCTAGTTCTAAGATTTGATTCCGAGGTACTCATCGTAAATATCTTTACTTTCCATGCTACCAATCTTTACCTTTCAGCCCGCTGCTTTTCAACCTGGCTCTGAAAGTATGCGGTTTCAAGCCCAGCAATCTGGCGGCTTCAGCCGCATTGTTTTTGGCTTGTTTCAAAGCAGCCTGATAGTATGCCGGGATCACATCTTGATCCAGGTC
>CAZWIS010000084.1:0-4002 GCA_964634275.1 uncultured Candidatus Cloacimonadota bacterium
CAATCATTAAGGTTGGTTTCTATGTTGAATACAATTCTGTTCCCATAGTATACTTTCATAACAATGTGGGAGGGGAAGATGTCTATTATCAATATAAAAATGGTGCTGGATTCCATCATCCGGAGTCATTTCAGCTATGCAATGACCAACTAACTTTTCATGCCAATTATAGAATAATGCTATTAGAAGGACAATCCCCACAGAATGTATATCTCAATGATATCGGATATGGAGTAATCAGGTTTCGTGATTCTATGAGCTGTGGGGCTTTAAATATCGCTAATCAAATGAAGAGGTTAGAGAATTTTTTCTCGAGCCAATACGGCGTCCAGTTGAATTATCCGAGTATGGATTTGGTTGTTCTTTTAGAAAGAACCCGCCCGTATGTAGGTAATGCTTATACGGCTGAGGGTGGGGGCATCGTAAGTGGAGGTTCAGCAATTTCTTATCGGGGTTGTACCAACGACGCCACCGAACCAATCATAGCGTGGAGTAACTCTGTTATTCTGCACGAGTTAACACACCTTGTTCATCACAAATTAATGGGAGTTACTATAGGCAGTACAAGTGGTTGTGTTTGGGCAGGGCCACAATTATTCACAGATTTAGAAAATCAACGAAAGATAGCTTATATTGAAGGTTTTGCCTTTTACATACCTTGCCTGATACAGAAAGAGACTCCCCACATGTTCTGGGATGCACCACTGAATGAGCCCTTCAAATTCGTTAAGTATATCGGGCATGAACTTGATGTTCATCAAGCGATAAACATTGAAACAGGTCAACTTGATAATAACAATACATACCCCAGATATGAATATTATTATGGGTCTGTGGCCTGTATTCTGTGGGACCTTTCAGATAATAGTAATGATACTCATACTGCTACATATAATTATGATTTAATTGACTTCACGACACCTGAAGTTTATGGGAAAATATCTTATAATAGCCCTAATGGCTGTCCCCAGAAACTAAGCCACTTCTTACATAGAATGTGGACATCAAATCTGATGAACGATGATACCAAAGATAAATTTAGATTGCTATGTAGTCGCCGAAGCGTCCCTAAATCACTCTATGAGAACTACAGACTAAGCGTAGGGCCAGAAGGCATGTATCAGAGCATTTCTGCAGCAGTTGCTGCATCTTGCGACGGAGATGTTATCTTGATAGAACCAAGTGTTTATGAAGAATCATTATTCATCGATAAATCAATATCTCTTGAAGGTGATTCGGCTAATGCCTACGATACAGTAGTTATAGGTGCAGTATCCATAGATCAAGATCAAATGGTCGATGTTAAGAATATAAGTTTTTCAAATCCTGAGGGAATAGGCATAGAAGTGGTCGATTCATTTGTGAGTTTGGAAAATGTAAACATCGAAAACTGTGATGGATCTGGGTTGCATAGCTCTAATCCAGAAAAAATGAAACTCATATCATGTAGAATCACTGGTAACGCAGGAGACGGGATACAAACTTCAGAAATACAAAATCCAACTATCGTAGATTGGGGCATAGTTCAAGGAAGCTTAGTTGCTGATAACAATGTATATGGGATAAGATCGTGGACACCACTCATACTCGATAGTTGCACTATTAGCGGCAATCAATATGGAATCAACGATTTGAATCACATGGTAATAAACTCCATTATATACGGCAATAACAATAATCTACCTGTTGCAGCAACGGCACCAAACATAACATATAGCTGTATTGGGGGAGGTTATAACGGCAATGGAAACATCAACACAAATCCCCGCTTTGTTAATAGCAGCATAGGTGATTATGCTTTACTCTGGGATAGTCAAGGACCAAGCCCTTGTATTGATAGCGGTTTTTCAGGTTTAAACGGTGCTGATACTGATCCCGACGGCACAGTTAAGGATATGGGATGTTTCTATTATGAACATGCGAGCGCAACTTACGAATATGAGGTTGTACCAAATGAGCGGAAAATAGTCTGGCAATGCTTTCCAGTGGTTGACGATGTTTCATGTCCCAATGGAGAGTATTGGAACGAATTGGGCTATCTATTCAGAAATCACACAACAGTGCCTAATCCTCAACTTAGAAATATTGATTGGTATTATGATGGAGTGCAGGACCGAATGGATTATTCGGGCATGTGGAACAACAGTGATCATAGAGTGAGTTCTACCAAGGGGTATAAACTATGTTTTGAAGTCGTTCCGAATGTTGATGATATATATGTGCAAGGATTTAGATCCGATCACTTAACAACTCCAACTGCGATGAAGGTGTTTATAAACGGCCAAAGGCAAGAAAATTGGGTAGGATACTATTTACAGGATACACAAAATGTTTGGCAGTCATTATCGAAACCCGTTTACAATGATCCAGACAATAGATCCTATTTGGACTATATATATCAAATAAAAGCACAAAAATGGGGTGCCATCAGACTAAAACCTAAGGTTGATAGTCCTTGGATTATGGAGCATGGCGACTACACAATATCTGAAGGCGATATGCTTGTTCTTGAGCTGATTGAAGGAGCCCCCGAAGAGTTCTTTTGGAATCCCACCCTATCTGTTTCACCAGTTGTTAGGTCTGATCCTAGTAATTTTACATATGAGGAAAAACTTGATTATACTCAGTGTTATATCAAGCTAAATCCTAATGATATGCCTTCCGAAATTGGCCTATTTGTTGATGATGTTTGTCTTGGCGCAGCAGTAGTTGAGGACTCACTTGTTCAGGTAAACCTTTATATGGATGACAATAAAGAAGAGGGACGTCTGGAAGTTGTTTTCTTTTATGAAGGTAAAGGCCGATCCTTAAAGAACGAATATTCGGTCTTTAACAATGATAAGATGATATTTGAAAAAACTGAGTTATTTGCATCAATGATAAGAGACTTTGCGTACATTTCTTTTATTGACGGCGAAGGTTCTACATTGGTTCCGTTAGTAACGACATTGGAGCAGAATTATCCGAATCCATTTAATCCATCCACCTCAATTTCATTTGCGTTATCGGATGACATGCCCATTACTCTTGATGTGTATAACATCAAGGGGCAAAGAATACTTACTATGCTAAATGGTAAATACACCAAGGGGAGACATACACTTGTTTGGAATGGGACTGATCAGAACAATCGTCGAGTGGGTTCAGGCATATACTTTTACAAGCTTGAAACCCCAGAAAAAAGACTAGTAAAAAAAATGACTTTAATAAAATAGTCTCATTTTACCTTATGAAAGACCCGGGTAACTCCCGGGTTTTGTTTGTATATGGATTTCAGTGCATTGATCAATTAGTGCCTGAAATCAATTGTCGAAGCGAGAGCAGATACAATTCTGCAATAGTGGATGGGATCTGTCAGAACTTTGCCCTATTGGTCATTCAGACAATAATGTGCATCATGAAAACTCCGATGCGATAATCATAGCTCTGGTTCCATTAGATCAGCAGTTGTTTTTTTTCTTGACCTGAGATGAGCAGACAAACGAGTATCGCATTCTGCGAAAATATGCTGTTTACAAATATGCATGTGACTATCTCTAAAAGGATTAGATACTATGGCGGAAGCAATATTCAAGCAGTACCTTTCTAACCTGCAGGCTACTATAAACAAAGGGGATGCCAGGGAAGAGAGCTTTTATGAGCATGTAAAAACGCTACTCCTGCAATATGCTGAGGCAACGAGCAAGAGAAAGCCGGAAATCACCATTCTACCCAAAGCCACCGAAGCTGGTAATCCTGACTTCCGTGTATGGGACGGCAAAAACCATATAACAGGATATATCGAAGCCAAAGCCCCCAGTGTGTTTCATTACAAAGTCTCAACTAATTTTGCAAATCGTATTGAATATTCTGATGGGTTAGAGCCATCAGTCCGCAGTTTTAGAGCCACCCTTTCCGAGAAATAGAGCCACTCCCTCCGATTTGAGAGCCACCTTGCCAGATTAGCTCATTGACCATCTCTGGATTCATGCACGATAGTGCAAATACATCCATGGAGGTCAA
>CAZWIS010000085.1:0-3962 GCA_964634275.1 uncultured Candidatus Cloacimonadota bacterium
TATTTCCCTCTATCTATATGACCTACAATCGATTATACAACTTGGAAAGATTAGTCATGAATACGCTTGATATAGGCTTGATATAGGCTTGATCTACGCTTGACTACTTGGTTGACACCTTGATGTCCTTGGGCAAAAATCGTTTCGGTTTCTAAACGGAGCTTGGATAGATTCTGGTATGGGAGCATACGATGCGCAAAAGACTTTAGGGATATAGTGAGTTCAGCAGTGTCGTTGCCGATGCATATAAGGCAATGACGAGGGCTAAAATGACTGTTATTATAAACAAAACTGCCATAGCTCTCATCCTGGCATGTTGACCATACAAAACAGGAGTATCTTTGATAACCCTCGTTCCTACGGGGGGAAATCTGTCCTGCTTTAATACTCTGATTGCGAATACCATGAGATATGCACATATGGGAAGAGGAAGTATCAATATGCCGATTAGCATGGTTTTGATCCATGTAAGTACCGAATCCGGATCCATATCTCTCATATGCTCAAGTATTGGGGGCAATATCCATATTCTGAGTATTACTGCCAATGCGGCTATGATCACAATCCAGATAACAATGCGTTTCCTGAGTGTCGGATCAGCATATACGATTTCATCGTGCATCAAATCCTCCTGTGGCGAGCATAGCAAATCAGATATTTTATACAGACCGTTGCATGGGTATTCCTGTAAAGCAAACCTCTGTGTTTTCAGTCATTCTGAGCATTCTAAAAACAGCCACCTATACTCACCCACCGCCCCCTTACCAAGATTTATCTATGGTCTATCGTTGGATAAAATAGAGGCGGACACTAATGTCCGCCTCCGATAAGAATATTCTATTTGCTGAGCAGTATCTTTTTGGTCACGGTTTGTGAACCGACTTTGAGACGATAGAAGTATATCCCTGAGGATACTTTCGAGCCCCTGCTATCGATTCCTTTCCAGATAGTTGAGTGTGTACCTGCGTTCTGAGTGCCATTGACCAGGCTATCTACTTTTTGTCCCTTGAGGTTGTATATCTCCAGATTTACGTGGCTATCAATTCCCAAAGTATAGCTGATTCTGGTCTCTGGATTGAATGGGTTGGGATAGTTCGATGTACTGATGAGGGCTTGTCCCGTGTACTCATGTTCCGTAGCAAGGCCACTAACCCTTATCTGTAATGGGATCTGGTTTACAAATCCTGTCTGGCGGTTGCGGGTTCCCAGCATTCCTTCGCTGTTTATTGCCAGATCACTCAGGTTGATAATCAGGCTATGAGTTCGTGGATCAACGCTTTGACCATTGAGCATATTGGTAAGAGTGACGTTGTATCCGGCGGGAATGTTTCGCATTGACTCGACGGCAATGAGGATCTCACCAACGGAGTAATTGGCATAATCCCAGTTTGCTAAGTCAAGGTCGATTTGCCATTCCCAGCTTGTAGCATCAATAGCCTTTATATCGCGGATGTATTCACCAGGGAAATCCTGCCAGTCGTTATTGGGAACGATCATCCGAAGGGGGGTCGGAAGAACGAACGGAGAATATGGCAATCCCAGCATATCCTGAGAGTCATAGCCGTCGTTGGATTGGGAGTTTGCTCCCAGGAAAACAATGGAGGAGCCTTTGTCATGCTTGGCAGCCAGATTGAGCGACCAGGATCTGCTTTCTTCCTGTGGAGCAGCTCGTTGTGTTATTGGGTCTGGAGCAGGTACATAAGCAGGAGGAGGAACAGCATTCGGGTATGAGAATCTGATCTTGCCATTGGGATCGTTTGATTTGATATAGAAGCCAGACCACGGCGGGATGAAAGTATTACTATCAAATATATCCACAGCTGGATAGCTGGAGCTGCTGTGGTTATAGATAAAAGCGGTTTGGGGGATTATCCCTTCCCGTGAGAGGCCATTATTCCACCTGATGGGTACATCATAGGGATTTGCCAGCATGTACCAGCCAGAGTTTTGAGACGCACTGCCAGGAACCTGGATTACAAAATCTCCATCATCCATCAAACCATATATATCTATTACGGTGGGAGGATTCGCGTTGTTCACCCAATATCCGATTCCAGGAAACACTCGCTGAGGAGTAGAATATCCGCCGGTCCAGTTCAAGCGGTAATGTCCCAGAGAGTCCGATCCGGCTATTTGATTCATTTGCACTATCGAAGTAAGGGTGGAGCTGACATAAAATGGATTGAGGTCATCGGCAAATATTGCTACAGGAGTATTCTGGTTTGCCGGAGGAGTATAAGGTACACCCATAAGGTTCCAACCCTGATGCATTGTAAACTGATGAGTAGCTGCCAAATAGTCAAAATCAAATGGCAGAGCACCGATTGTCTGATCTTTGAATGAACTACGATACTTCAGGTAGAAATCCCCCTTGGGTGGATCGACAAAGAGAGGATCGCGATTGTAGTTGTTTGCTCCGGGATACAAACCTTGCGTCATAGAGACATTGGAACCGCTAACCTGTACATCACCCAGAATAGGGTTGGATAGTCCATTGGGAGTATCTGCCCATAGCATGCTGTTTGCAAAGCTCACATTGCCTGCTGTGGTGGCATCAAGCCCTGTATCAAAACCCCATATTGTGTTGTTTTGGATTGTGGCATTCCCCACGTTGTCCAGCACAATGGCATTTCCGCTGACGGTGTTTCGATCATTATTACTGCCGACGGCATAAATGACGTTTGTATGCAAATCTACATCCGGCAGGTTTGCAAGCCGGATTCCAATCGGGGTTTCGCGGACAGAACCGGTAGTGTTTCTGATCCGGATGTTCGATATCAGGGGAGTGGTTCTGGTTCTTGATTGATCTGAACCGGCTTGATAATCTATCCCATAAACATAGTCATAAACGTCCAGTTCATCGATGGAAGCTTCGACTGCACCAATGATTTCAACCGCCTTGGTAAGCGAGCGGACACTACCGGTGGTGTTTCGGACTCTGATATTGGTAAGCAGTGGAGAGGACGATTCCCGGGAACGGGGTTCCAAATTGTGTATCGACACACCGGTGCTGTAGTTTTCGATCTCAATATCATCCAGCGAAGCAGAGATTTCACCGTATAGGGCAATGGCATTACCTATTGCTCTCACAGCTCCGGAAGTATTGCGAACCCGGATATTGGTCAGAAGCGGTGAAGCACTTTCCCTTAGGTTTCTACCCGGTGTCCTATTATCAAAGACCACTCCATTTGCGGTATTAAGGATTTCCACATCTGTTATCTCCGCAGAGATGGGACCATTGAGAGCGATGCCAAATCCATCCTCACGAACGCTACCGCTGGTATTGCGTACACGGATATTGGTAAGCAAGGGGGTAGCAGCTTCCCTGAGATTTGGATCGGTATAATTGATCTCGAGACCATTGGGATAACCGATGATGGAATCGTTTTCTGCGATAAACTGAGCCAAACCGCTGATGATCATCCCATTCTGCGCATTGCGTACGCTCCCTGTGGTATTGCGGATGCGGATATTGGTCAGAAGCGGAGTTGTACGTTGGTCTGATACATTGATGCCATTATAGATTAGTCCCGTTGAATAGTCGTCGATCGAAGCATCAATCAGGGTCATGGCAATGGAGCCTTGAACATTGATCCCGGTATCATCGGTACGAACACTGCCACTGGTATTACGAACGCGGATATTGGTAAGCAGAGGAGTGATGGTTTCGCGGGATTCATCAGTATGGCTGATCAAGATACCGGTATTATAATCATCCAGTTCGACATTCTGCATCTGCGCATTGTTTGCTCCCATCAGTTTGATACCATAGCTTTCAGAGCGTACGCTCCCGCTGGTGTTTCGGACTCTGATATTGGTCAGTAGAGGGGTGGTACTGTCTCGTAGGTCACGGTTGCTGGAGTTGTTGAAACTGATCCCATAATTGAATTCTTCAATCTCAATATAGTCCATGGTAGCGTTAACGGGACCATCAAATACGATCCCATACGCATCTTCCCGAA
>CAZWIS010000086.1:0-3690 GCA_964634275.1 uncultured Candidatus Cloacimonadota bacterium
TCAGGTTCTCCGGCTATTGCTGTTCTCCGAGGGTTTCGTCTATCCCTTTGCGGATTTCGTACCAAAAGTCGAACGCTGCGGCGCGCTTGTCCTGCTTAAAGCGATCCAGCCAATAGCCGAGGTTTTCGTCCTTTGTATTGGTAGCCATGCGGATTAGGCTGGTATGGACAAAGTCAATATTGCGTTCGGATTCCCAAAACACGGATGCGTTGCGGCAATTGATTCTGCGGGCTGTGATATGGGTGCTGAGGTCCAGCTCTTCTCCCAAGGCGAAAAGTTCTTCTACAATCTGGGGGAGCATTTCCTCTGCCCAAGCCCGATGAAATCTGCATATTCCAAGGTTGTCTAATAGGAGTTCCGTCTTCATACGGTCGGCATTGACGCGTCCCAGGTATCGGGGGCTAAAATATTGATTGCCATAATACATATAGTATCTGCCCATGGCTGGAATGGGGGAGAGAACTCCGGGCACCCAATATTGGTTTGGCACCATCCAACCCTTTCTGGCAAAGGAATTGAAGACAAAGGATTGCATAATCCGCTGGTCTTTGGCTCTCGCCAGCCTGCGGGCATACTTTCTGGCTCCTTCGGCAAGGTTGATTTTGGCATCCCTACCCTGGGTATTTTCCAAAAGCGCACACCCCAATCTGGCATTATGCATGGAGTCCAGAACAGGATCAAAACTATCAATATTCCAAGCCGGAACGCTATCCACACCCAAATCATCCGGCTGCAATAATCCACTGTCCAGGCAATCCATCAGCCAGGCTAACATGCCCCCTGCTGAGATGGCATCAAAACCAAGGCTATCAGCTTTGTGATTCAGCATTTCCGCCGCCCGTTGGTCAAAGATTCCACATAGCGGTCCCATCGTCTGATAGGGTTCATAGTCCTTTTTGAACTTTCCATGGTATTTCTTGCAAACGGCGACGCATGGTTCGCCACAGGTGGCAAACTGTTTGGGAGCGATACATTCGGCATTGAACTGCTTCAGATAGTGGTTGCGGATATGTTTTTCGTGGAAGGCTTTGCGCTCCTCCTCGGTCCAGTATATGGTTCTGTAGTTAAAAGCCAGGAAGGAGCCGGAGTTGTTGGCAAAATTGACTCCAAAAGTTCCTCCGGTATCAAAATCGGGATCAAACCTGTATTTTTTGGTAGCTTCCAGGTCTTTTGCCATCATCTTTTGTTCATAGCGTGCCTGGAACCACTCATCGGCTACCTTGTGATCGCGAAAATCCTCATCCACATGGGTTCCACCAAATATGACAGAACAGATTCCATGCTGCTGATAGAGTTTGGAGCCCATTCCACCTCTGCCAGCCCAAGTGTCGATTGTGCTCAGCTTCCCTTTTTTGATCGGGACGGAGACGATTCCTCCCAGATCGCTGAACTTGGCAGCGGGGCCTACACAGAGGATTCTGGGATCGTGGGCAAACTCCTCTGAAAATCTGGAATGAACCTGCTGCATCAGGCTATAGACTCCATCCTCTTTCCAGTAGGGCTTGGGATCGATGGGCAGGATTCTGAGGTCGATTTCCTCACCATGCTCACGATTCAAAATCAGCACGGAGGGCATATGAGCCTTTCCAATAATGCTTACCAGATTTATACCGAGGTCGTCAAAGACCAATCCTGCGCCTCCCATGCTGGAAACGTAAAAACCTCCCCAACAAGGAGAAAACCCGGTGAAGACCAAGCGGTTCGAGCCTGGGAAGATCGATCCTGCCAAAAGCCCAGTACCAAAATTGAGCGAATTGTACTTACCCGAAAGGTGCAAACCCAAATCCACAGGACCAAAAAAGGCTCCAAGGGGATAGCGCTTGATCTTGTAAAATCCTGTGGAAGCGTCTATTATCAATACTTTCAGGGTGTGTTTCATTCTTCATCCCCGGTATCTGGATAATTATTGCGGATGGCATTCATCTGGTCTGAAATCGATAGAAACAGCTCCGTAAGCTCGGGATCAAAATTGGTTCCAGAGCAGCTTTTTAGCTCTGCGAGTACCATGTCCTCTGTCCAGGGTTCTTTGTAACAGCGCCGGCTGGAGAGAGCATCATAGACGTCTGCCAGGGCTACAATCCGTGCCCACAGGGGGATTTCCAAGCCTGCTTTTCCCAATGCTTTACCCTCGGGACTTGTTTTATCGGGAAGGGGAGAACCGCTATGTACGTCGATAAAGCCAGGATAGCCTTTGCCATCCCATCTTTCATGGTGTCCCAGAGCGATATCGAGGGACATGGCATCCAGTTCGGATTGCTGGTTGGTAAAGAGCTTTGCCCCGATGTGGGGATGGGTCTTGATGATCTCGAACTCAGCAAAATCGAGCTTTCCAGGTTTCTTCAATACCGTATCGGAGATTCCTACTTTGCCGACATCGTGGAGCATGGCTGCAATGCGGAGGAGGTCTTTGAAATATTTGAGCTCAGACAGTGGGACATCGTGCTTTCGTGCCCAGGCTTCATAAAGCTCTGCGGAATAGGCTCCTACGCGGTTTACGTGGGCTCCGGTTTCTTTGGGATCGCGCAGCTCTGCCATTTTGATCATTCGGAGGATGATGTCACGGGTCATTTCAGCTCTTTCCAGGGCTATGGCAGCGTTGTTGGCAAAATGCTGGATGAGGGGGATATAATCTGGATCGAAGGGGATTACGTTCGCCTCGATATCTTTGGCATTGATTAGCTGGAGCACACCAATTATCCTGCCTGTGGCAGTGCTCATGGGGATGGTAAGCATGGAGACAGTGCGATAGCCGGTTTTCTCATCTATCGACCGGTTGAAGGTAAAGGGATAGCTGTCATCGAGAGCGTTGACGTTGTCCAGATTTAATATCTTGCCTGTGGAAGCCACATATCCAGAGATGGATTGCATATTGATTTCACTGCTGAAGGTGCTGTAGATCAGTTTCTTTCCCGGAGGTAGCTTGCTCTGATGGGTGTCGTTTTGGGTATAAGAAAACTGCAGCATATTCCCCATACAGCGATAGATAGACCCCGCATCCCCATTTGCCAACTTACGGGCTTCGGTAAGAATCGTTTCCATCAGAATGTCGATATCTTTGATCTGTGTCATGACGTTTCCCAGCGAGATTATCTCCTGGAGCATGGTTTTTTCATCGTACATAAGCTTCTCCTCTCCGCAGCTTGACACAAGCAACAGCACCAGCTCAGGATTATGATGCATCCTCTGTCGTCAAGGCTTTTTTGCTGATGGTGAGTAGCGCGGGTTTGAGGAGGACAGCTATAAAGAGTCACTGAAATCTGCAAATAGCGATCACTTGGATAAATGGATAAGTCGATGAGAGAAAAGAATATCTGAAAAGCATTTGCAGAAAACCACTTGGACACTGTTTCAGTAAATTTCACAGACTCTTTTCAATGCGACAGATTAAGCGAAGATTAAAAAAACTTGACATTGAAATCCATTTCTCAATTAATGCAATTGTTATTTGTGAAACTATTAAATTGCTCCTTGCATGTGATTCTGATTTAGCGTATTCATTTAGCATTTATCAGCCAGAATCCGGTTTCTGGGGATGAAGCAGTATATAGAAAGTGAGAGGCGGAATCCTTTTTCCAGGATTTCATTGTAAAGGTGGCGTTTATTTGCTATATACCAACTTCGGTCTCAATGTATGAGTGCGATTCTAAGCAGTCTGCATGAATGTTAGTATAATTATGGCAACTGGCGACA
>CAZWIS010000087.1:0-2910 GCA_964634275.1 uncultured Candidatus Cloacimonadota bacterium
CCGGTTCTTTATTTATGGCAAGTGATTTTTTTGCACAGGTACCACAGATATGGAAAATGTGGATAATGCCTTGTTTATTGAGCGTGTGCTCAAGCTTCTTTGCGATTGATTTGAGTTCGTGTTTCTTCAGGTTTACAGCAAAGACAGATTCCTGAATTCGGACACCCTTCGAGAGCAGTATTTTTGTCAGGCGGCGTCGAACTTTGTCGCTGGAGACGTCAAATGCTATCACATAATGCATAGGGCTAACCCAGCCTCATGGGTTGAAATGGTATTCCCAGACGCAGGCATCGCATCAACTGGGTAGCGGAACGATCGATCAAAGAAGCCCAAGTGTAGATATTGGTACTATGTTTGATTTCCGTGCGCATCGTAAATTCGAACCTGTGAATATATGCTTTGATCGCATCCGGAGCCAGGCGACTGTATGTGGAATTGGGGTAGTTTACAAAACTCTGAGGGCCGATCTGATTGTTGTGGATCAGAGACAGGACTATTCTATCGACCAAAAATCTGAAAGGTTCGATCAGATCGGAAGCCAGGGCAAAATGTAAACCTCTGGGAGAATGAAAAATGCCCTCGTATGGGTTTAGTTGGGCTGCTTGCAAGCATTCCGCCATTCTGAAATAGAGCGTGCTATATCCAATAGACAGCATAGCATTCACGGGACCCTCAGGTGGATGGTAAGCTCTGCGGTGGAAATCAAGCGGCTTGACTAATTCTCTGAAATGAGACCAATAGATCAGAGATCCAGCCCCTTCCTTGCCGCGCAGACTATCTGCATTTTTACAGGAAGGAAGCGATAGTTCCAGCTCCTTTAGCCGGGGTTCTTCGATCTTGTTCTGTCTTAGAACCATTCTCTGATTATGCAGTTTGGCAGAAACCAGTAAGCGGACAAATTCGAGGCAAAAGCTATCCCAATCCGTAGTAAGTGGGTTGTAGATATCTTTTGGGCAGTACTGTTTTGAGTTATGAGCAAATCCACCCAGGATATGTCCATTGATCCCCATAAAGGCGACGGGCTTCCTCATTATAAGTGCGTTTTGGATCAAGGCTGCCGAAACACGTGGTTTACCTATGATGATGATTCTGGAGATATCCTTCATGCTCAGGTGTCGGTTTGCTCCATCTTTTTGGATGATGAGGCTGCCATTATCATACCTCACATAGCTGTCTTTGAACGTGATATAGAGGGGTTTTCCTTTGCAGAAATCATCCTGAAATGCCGGAATTCCGTTAAGACTGTAATCGTCCTGTTTGATGGGTTTGATCTTTTCACAATTTCTGATCTCAATATTGTATCCACAAAAGAGGATAGAATCATCGGGTCCGAAGGCGAATGATTTCTGTGGTGATAGGGATAGACGCAGATGATCCAGGATGGAATCGAGCTTGTCTGGAAAAGAATCCGTGCAATTTTGAAAATCGGAAAAGATACAGAAATCATCGGCATATCTCACAAGATACCAGCCCAGATTTTTGATTTCACGGTCAAAAGGCACCAGATAGAGATTCGATAAGATCGGTGAAAGCGGATTTCCTTGGGGAATACCGATGCCGGGAGATAGCATGTATCCCCTGATCAGATCCGCAATGGGATCAAGATAAAACAGACCATCCAGGAGCAAAGCGAGTGAGCTTCGATCTATAGAATCGAAAAAGCCTTTGATATCAGCTTTGAATCCCTGGCGAAAGCCTCTTGTAAAAGCGGTATGAACTTTTCTGGCAGCCATGTGGTAGTCTCTACCACTTCTATAGGAGTAACAACCCGGGGAAAGTAGCCGATCGATAGATCCCTCTATCTGATGCAAAATAGTCAGAAGCAGATGTCGTTCATGGATGTTTTGCACACTAATCATGCGATAATTTCCGTCGTGGGATCGCTTCTTGAAACAAAGAGTGTCCCCAGGTTTTAGATTACCGCTCAGAAGTAGTTTTTGGGCATTATTCAGATATGTTCTTCCGCTTTCGACCAAATCTTCCCTGGCAAGATTGTCTGGACCTGGAGAGCCAGATTTCATGGTTTCGAGTGATTTTGAGAGATTTGCTATCTGGCTACTGCGTTTCAGGAAGCCAGAGTAGTTCGGAGCTGGTTTTTGAGACCGAAACGAGGAAGACTCCTTCAGATAATAAAAGCCAAAGCCAAAGCTGCGATTCTTACCTATACCGCAATACTGGCCTGCAACCAGAGCGGATAGCAATGTTTTATCTGCGGGTATTTCGATACAGATTCCGCCAATCAAGCCACCGAGTGTCTTTTCATAGGGGACATCCAGCCAGATCAATCCTTTATTGACCAAATTGGGAAATTCCGCGCATTCAAAATTGAAACTATGTCCCAAGGCTTTGCAGAAGGCTTCGGTACTGAACGATAGTGGATCCATATATCTGAAGCTGTGCTTCTCTTCCTGGGGAGGTTTCAATCGCAAAGGAGTATGGAAGATCACGTGAAGATGGGAGAATGTGTCTTTGAGATACTGACACTCGTCCACTATATCATTGATTCCAATCTCTGTTTTGCCGGTACCTGGAACCAACACTTCAAAGCCCTGTAGTCGTAAGCTCTTACCAGGATACATATGGAGATTCTCTGCCGGGAGTTCAGCCCGGGGAGTTCCATTGAGCTCATCTCTCAAAAGCGTTTCCAACCTGTCCTTGGACAAGAGTGGGATGCTGATATCAAGAGCTATTTGCTCTCCAGGAAAAAACTCTATCTGCCCATTGTGTACTGGTATTGGGCTGATTCCCAAGTCGCTCAGTGAAGCGTGGAAATATGATCTTCCCCAGTGACGAAGCATCGCGCTCCAGTATATGCCGTGATAAAACTCAAGGTTGTCTATCCGTTTTGTTACTTCAACCCAAATAATGCAGTAGGATATTGCCAGTCCTTTTTTATCAACTGTTTTCCTG
>CAZWIS010000088.1:0-2855 GCA_964634275.1 uncultured Candidatus Cloacimonadota bacterium
TTGCGCAGGGAGAATTGGTTGTAGTTTATCTGGATCACTCCTTCAGCTTTGAAGCGGGTAAGTTTGGATATCTCGTCCCGAAAACTCTGAGCTGCTTTGTCTTGCTTTGAGGCAAAAACACTGGCACAGAGAATGATCAAAAGAACAATGAGAAGGTGCTTTTTCATGATTCAATCCTCTCCTTTTTGCGATATAACAAATACACGCCAATCAGAGCCGCCAAAATCATCAGTAAACTCAAAAACTGGCCGATCGGCATAAAGCCAAAGATAAAACCAAACTTTGCATAAAAGTCCAATGAATCCGGTTCGCGGACAAACTCAATCAGAAACCTGAACACTCCATACAAACCAATAAAAGACCAAAATACTATTCCTGTTTTTTTTACTTTACGCAGCATGATTTGGGAGATGATAGCCAACAGTACTCCCTCCAGAATCATTTCGTAAACCTGAGTCGGGTGTCTGGGAACGCCATCGGACTCCGGGAAAATCATTGCCCAAGGCAAGTTTGTAGGCTTGCCATAAAGCTCACCATTGATAAAATTGCCCAGTCTTCCAAGTGCCAAGCCTATTGCTACCAGTGGAATTGCCGGATCTGCCAGGCTAAAGAAGCTGTATTTGTATTTTCGGCAAAAGAGCAGGCCTGCAACGATCACACCCAAAGCCCCTCCATGAAAGGACATTCCCCCCTCCCAAACAGCAAAGATATGCAAGGGATGGCTGATGTAATAGAGGAAGTTGTAAAACAAAATGTAGCCGATTCTGCCGCCGAGGATCACACCAAGCATCACATAAAAGATGGCAGATTCGTATACTTCACGTTCCAGCTTGATCTTTCGTAAGCGAAGGTTGTAGCTGTACAAAAAGTATCCCAGAATAAAGCTGATCACATAAAAAAGCCCGTACCAACGCACTTGGAGATCCAGCCCAAACATAGAAAACCTAACGATCTCCGGGTTTATATTGTGGTATGGGATCATGGCTTGGTCAGCTCGTTCAAACGCTTGACTATCAATTCGACAGCTCCATCGGCATCACCTTCGTAGCGGTCGGTCTTCTTTTCGATCTTGGGAGTGAAGATATTGACTACCTGGGTAGGTGAACCATTCAATCCCACATTCTTTTCATCCAATCCCAGATCATCACAGTTCCAAACAACGAGCTCGACTGATTTGGCATTTTTCTTCCCACGCAGAGAAGGCAGACGCGGTGTATTGATTTCTTTCACTACGGATATTACTGCCGGAAGCTTCATTTCCACGCGGTCATAGCCATCTTCCATCAAGCGCTGGAGGGTTGCTTTGTAGCAATCGATGGATTCGATCTTGCGGACGAAACAGGTCTGAGGAATATTCAGATGAGCGGCAATACCGGGTCCTACCTGAGCAGTGTCTCCATCTATGGCTTGCTGGCCGGTCAGGATCAGATCATATTCGCCCAGTTTTTTGATAGCTGCTGCCAGGCTGAGGCTGGTAGCCCAAGTATCGGCACCGGCAAACTTACGGTCGGAAAGCAGGATAATCCTGTCTACTCCGAGCGCAACTGCTTCCCTAAGGGTACTTTCCACTTGTGGGGGACCCATACTGATTGCTGTAATCGTCCCACCATGCGCTTCTTTGAGCCGCACAGCTTCCTCGATTGCGTAGGTGTCAAAGGGATTCAAAATGCTTTCTACTCCCTCTCGTATGAGGGTATTGGTCACAGGATCAATCTTGATCTCTGTGGTATTCGGCACCTGTTTGATACAAACGATTAAATTCATAGACCTACCTGCCCTTGATGTAAAAGTCCCTGATCCTTTGAACCACGTATTGTTTTTGTTCCAGAGTCAGCTCCGGATAAATCGGGATGGATAATACTTTCTTTGCCATCGTTTCAGCTACAGGCATATCGCCAGTTTTGTATCCCAGGCTGGCAAAGCATTCCTGTTCATGAAGGGAAAGTGGGTAATATATAGCGCAGCCGATATCGCTGGCTTGCAGATGCTGCATGAGGGCATCGCGATCTTCACAGATCAGTGTGTATTGGTTGTAGATCGATACTGCCTTGGGATCAATGTATGGGGTACGGATCTGGGGAATATCTTTGAGTTCCTCATTATATAAAGCTGCATTTACCCGCCGAGATTCCGACCACTTTGATAGCTGTTCCAGTTTTACCAGCAATATGGCTGCTTGTAGTGTGTCCAAACGGCTATTCAAGCCCACCCACTTGTGATAATACTTCGGATTTTCGCCATGCACGCGTAGCTGGCGAAGCTTTCCTGCCAGGTCGTCATTATTGGTCAGACACATTCCTGCATCTCCCATGGCACCGAGATTCTTGCTGGGGAAGAAGGATAAGGTTCCGATGTCTCCAAAGGAACAGGTCATTTGTCCATTCCAGGTGCTGCCTATCCCCTGGGCATTATCTTCGATCACATAGAGATTGTGCTTCCGGGCTATTTCCATGATCCTGTCCATATCCGCTGGCTGCCCAAAGAGATGTACCGGCATGATAGCTTTGGTATTTGGTGTTATGGCAGCTTCGATCAGCTCTGGATCGATATTGAAAGTCTTGGGGTCGATATCGACAAAGATCGGTCTGGCATGGTTTCTCCAAATTGATGAAGCAGTGGCAAAAAAGGTAAAAGGCGTCGTGATAACCTGGTCATTCTCTCCGATCCCAAGAGCTTTGATTGCCAAAACGAGAGCATCGGTTCCATTGGCACAACCTATGGCATGCTTGATCCCCAAAAAAGCTTGAACCTTTTCTTCCAGCTCCTTTACTTGAGGCCCCATTATGTAATGGTGCTTTGACAAAACCAAATCGATCTGAGAACGGATATCATTGAGCAGAGGCTCGTATTGAGCA
>CAZWIS010000089.1:0-2855 GCA_964634275.1 uncultured Candidatus Cloacimonadota bacterium
TTGCGCAGGGAGAATTGGTTGTAGTTTATCTGGATCACTCCTTCAGCTTTGAAGCAGGTCAGCTTTGAAATTTCATCCCGAAATCCACGGACAGCCTTATCGTTCTTTGAGGCAAACACGCTGCTGCAGATAACAATCAACAGCACTATGAGGAGGTGCTTTTTCATGGCTTGATACTCTCCTTTTTGTTATATATCATATACACACCGATCAGAGCAGCGATAATCATGAGCAAGCTCAGAAATTGGCCAATCGGCATGAAGCCAAAGATAAAACCAAACTTCGTATAAAAATCCAATGAATCCGGTTCGCGGACAAATTCGATCATAAACCGGAACAAACCATACAAGCCAATAAAAGACCAGAAGACTAATCCCGTCTTTTTTACTTTGCGCAGCATAATCTGAGCAATGACAGCCAATAGAATCCCTTCCAGAAACATTTCATAGAGTTGGGTCGGATGTCTGGGAACGCCATCGGATTCCGGGAATATCATAGCCCAGGGGAGGTTTGTAGGCTTGCCAAAGAGCTCGCCATTGATGAAATTGCCCAATCTTCCGAGAGCCAAACCTATCGCTACCAGAGGAATCGCCGGATCAGCCAGGCTCAGGAAATTGTATTTGTATCTTCGGCAAAAGAGCAAGCCGGCAAGGATAACACCCAAAGCCCCTCCATGAAAGGACATTCCACCTTCCCAAACGGCAAAGATGTGCAAGGGGTGACTGATGTAGTAGAGAAAATTGTAAAAGAGAATATAGCCGATTCTTCCCCCCAGGATTACACCTATCATCACGTAAAAAATGGCAGATTCGTACGCTTCCCGTTCCATCTTGATATTCCGTAGCCGGAGGTTGTAGCTGTATAAAAAGTATCCCAATAAGAAGCTGATTACATAAAAAAGCCCGTACCACCGGACTTGGAGGTCGAGCCCAAACATGGAAAACCTCAGGATTTCGGGGTTTATGTTATGATAGGGGATCATGGCTTGGTCAGCTCGTTCAGACGCTTGATAATCAAATCCACTGCTCCATCCGCATCACCTTCATAGCGATCGGTCTTTTTCTCGATTTTGGGAGTGAAGATGTTGACTACCTGAGTCGGGGAACCGTTTAGCCCCACGTCCTTTTCATCCAGTCCGAGATCATCGCAATTCCATACGATGAGTTCGGCTGTTTTGGCATTTTTCTTGCCACGCAGGGAAGGCAAACGAGGTGTATTGATTTCCTTGACTACGGAGATCACAGCCGGTAGCTTCATCTCCACACGGTCGTAGCCATCTTCCATCAAGCGCTGGAGGGTTGCTTTGTAACAATCGATGGATTCGATCTTGCGGACAAAACAGGTCTGAGGGATATTCAGATGAGCTGCAATACCTGGTCCTACCTGAGCAGTGTCCCCATCTATGGCTTGCTGACCGGTCAGGATCAGATCATATTCGCCAAGCTTTTTGATGGCAGCAGCAAGGCTGAGGCTCGTAGCCCAAGTATCGGCACCGGCAAATCTGCGGTCGGATAGCAGAACAATCTTGTCTGCTCCGAGTGCAATTACTTCCCTGAGGGTGCTTTCCACTTGTGGAGGACCCATGCTGATTGCAGTAATCGTACCACCATGTGCCTCTTTGAGCCTTACAGCTTCCTCGATTGCATAGGCATCAAAAGGATTCAAAATGCTTTCGACGCCCTCACGGATGAGGGTGTTGGTCACAGGATCAATCTTGATCTCTGTGGTATTCGGCACTTGTTTGATACAAACGATGTAATTCATAGACTTACCTGCCTTTGTTATAAAAGTCCTTGATCATTTGAACCACGTATTGCTTTTGCTCCAGAGTCAGCTCCGGATAAATCGGGATGGAGAGAACTTTCTTTGCCATTGCTTCGGATACAGGCATGTCACCTGTTTTGTAGCCCAATTCGGCAAAGCATTCCTGTTCGTGGAGTGAAAGCGGATAATAAATGGCACAGCCGACATCGCTGGCTTGCAGATGCTGCATCAGAGCTTCGCGATCTTCGCATATCAGAGTATACTGGTTGTAGATAGATACTGCTTTGGGATCGATATAGGGGGTGCGGATCTGGGGAATATCTTTGAGTCCCTCATTGTAAAAGGCTGCATTCACCCGGCGAGCTTCCGACCATTTGGCAAGCTGTTCGAGCTTTACCAACAGAATGGCAGCTTGTAGCGTATCCAGGCGGCTATTTAATCCTACCCACTTGTGATAGTATTTGGGGCTTTCACCATGCACTCGAAGCTGGCGTAGCTTCATTGCAAGGTCTTCACTATTGGTCAGACACATTCCGGCATCTCCCATGGCACCGAGATTCTTGCTGGGGAAAAAGGAAAGGGTGCCAATATCACCATAGGAACAGGTCATTTTCCCGTTCCAGGTACTGCCAATACCCTGGGCATTATCTTCGATTACAAAGAGATTGTGTTTGCGGGCAATTTCCATGATCCGGTCCATATCCGATGGTTGGCCAAATAGATGAACCGGCATGATAGCTTTGGTATTTGGTGTTATGGCTGCTTCGATCAAGTTCGGGTCTATATTAAAAGTCTTGGGATCAATATCGACGAATATGGGTCTGGCATGATTTCTCCAGATGGAGGATGCCGTGGCAAAAAAGGTAAAGGGCGTCGTGATCACCTGATCATTTTCTCCGATCCTCAGAGCTTTGATAGCCAAAACGAGAGCATCGGTTCCGTTGGCGCAACCTATGGCATGCTTGATTCCCAAACAGGACTGTACTTTGTCTTCGAGTTCTTTTACTTGGGGCCCCATTATGTAGTGGTGATTTGCCAAAACCAAATCGATCTGAGAACGGATATCATTGAGCAGAGGCTCGTATTGAGCA
>CAZWIS010000090.1:0-2565 GCA_964634275.1 uncultured Candidatus Cloacimonadota bacterium
TATGCTTTTATGTTTTTTTTGATGTTCTCTCTTTTCCATTTGATATCTGCGGAAACAATAATATTCTCTACACCAAGCTTTCCACATACTCTGGCAATGTTCCTTCTGGCAAGATCTGTCACCATCCCCCAATCGTAAGTAAAAGCAATGGGGTTCAAGTCCAGTTCCTTTTTAATGATATGAAGGGAGTAAGTGCTATCACGACCCCCACTGAAAGGTACTATACAATCCTGTTTACCGGATTTGCTTCTATATGGTTCTACTAACTCCATCAGATCATCCAAAGACCCTGATAGATTCTTAGGTTTATAGCTCCTGCAGTAATTGCACACCCCATTCTCGTCAAACTCGATAAAGGGGAATGTTTCTGGTAAAATGCACTTGGTACATCTGGTCAGATTGCGAATGTCTTCAGTATTGCATTGCATCAGATCTACTAAATGCTGTTCTTTCCTTCTATCAATATAAACTGATGGATCAAGGATCAGCTCACGACTTTTTGTGTTATGAGATATGTTCTGCACTTCGATATCTTGTGGACTCGTTTTGTGACAGTATACACAAGAGGGCCTGGAGTCCTCAGATTCTGTCGTAAGATTGAAGTTAAACTTATCAAGGCTTATCGATATTATCTCTCCAGGCTTCAACTGATGAATTCCTGTATGTGCATTGAAGCAATGAGCTTTACGATCTCTTGCTATGCTCTGTAGAAAGTATTTCTCAGACCCAAAAACAAGATATGTTGATTTGTCCGTGATGTAATACAATGACCCATTGTTTGTAGCAAGTATGAAAAGGTCTATGTCGCTGAATGTCATTGCAAGAGAGTATGTACCAATTACCCGACTCATGGCATTGTGAATTGCTCCAACATCATTACTATTAGCACGCATGCTGTCTCTGATCAGATCGATAGCAATCTCAGTATCAATCTGGTACTTTCGCTTGAAACTCGGGTTCTGTGACCATAGCTCTTCAATATTTGTGATAATACCATTATGTACTATTACTGTATTGTCTTTTACTACCGGCTGATTGTTATCCGGCTGCAATTGAGAACCATTAGTAACAAGCCGAGCATGGCCAAATAGGGATACAACCGACGCATCTCCTACTGCATCGTCAAGTACCTGTTTTGTAGTAGATTGGTAAACGCCATCTTTCAATAATGAGCTTACCGGAATTGCACCTCTAACAACAGAAACTCCTTTCCTGTGTTTTATCGCAAGACCCGAAGAATCATTACCCCTGTTTTGGGATAGTATCGCAAGCTTCTCAAATACACTTATCATCTCGGCTTCTATCTGATATGGGCGTTGATAGACAACGCCAAAAATGCCACACATATTATACTCCCCTTTTGGTTTTAGGATTATTTACTAACGAGTCGGGATACCGGCTGAACAAGTCGTACATAAATCTCGTTAAGTCGATTTTATCAGATATCATTCTATCCCTTTTCTCCGCCCACTCCTGTTTTAGATTCTCTGTAGTAATCAAGTAATTGATAGTGTCAAAGAGATCTTGTTTGTTACGAGGTTTTATCCCAAATCCGAGGCCATACTTATTTTCTAACTCATCAAGATAGCTGATTCTTCCGACAAAATCATTGAATCTAACAAATGGAGTTCCCAATATAGCAGCTTCAGCGCACATAGTTTGGCTGTCTGCTATCAGCAGTTGAGCGTGATAAAGAGCATGAGGCATATCGTTCGGGATTATCTTGATGCGATACTTCTCAAATTGCTCCGGCAATGCTCTCTCAGAGCTAATATACACATTGCCAATGGATTGAAGCATAGCTAATACTCTTAGGACATCATCGTTTGACAAACCGGATTTACCTACATCGTGAGTTGACTTCAAGGATACTAACCTGATAATGCTGTACTTCTCCATACTTGGATTGAATCTTTGGACTACTGATTCATCAGGTTTAAATCTATCCGGATGAAAGCTTCCAAGTTCTTTGTACCCCTCAAATCGTAGAGCTTTATGGGAATATCTACCCATGTTCGAAACGGTCGGAGTTAAAATGTGGGTAGCAAAAAAATGTAGTAGCGCGGATTCGGGAACAGCAGTGACATCGTCATCCTGGAAAAGGATCGAGGGTATCCGCCGCAAGCATCCATTAACAACTAACAAATCATCGGTTATAAACAGATCATATCGCTTATATTTTCTCAAATAGCACTCCATCCGCCAAATGGTTCGAAGCGTATTCAAGGCTGCTCCGATATAGGTGGGAAGAGCTTTGATTTTTCTACCTTCAGGAAAGATGTTTTTATAGTTCCAACCTTCGTTTGTTATCAATTCCTCCAAAACATCTTTTGAAGTGATGACAGTATCTACATGGTGACCATTCTCCAATAATTGGTTTATGGTGTGTCTGAATACGTAGTACTTTGAAGGATGGACAAGAAAAAAGAGATACCTCATTAGAGACTCCATTCCTCATATCTTTTTCGACAAATGATCACACAACCCCAAACAGAATCCATGGATTCATCATCTAATATGGTCTGCAATATGTTCTCAGAAGCATGAATGACATCAAAATGCTCA
>CAZWIS010000091.1:0-2430 GCA_964634275.1 uncultured Candidatus Cloacimonadota bacterium
TATCTATACCCACCCACCGCCCTTTTCGTATGGGGTGTTGCCCCATGCCCCGATTAATACACAATATTATATGTGTATGGAGCGCTGCCCCATACCCAGTTTAAACATCGGTTTTTTTTGTCATCATTATCCATGTAGCATTCTTATAAAAAGTGCCCTTTTCGGAGTCCAGTTTTTGCAAAAAATATTTCATTGTAATACAACAATTTACGCCAAGTCTGCAAGTACAAAATCTACTTTCTTTGCACTATATATATGTAGCCCCTGGATAAATGTATCTGGATTGGATAGATTCAACAGCTACAAAGATGTGCCGAAAGCTTCGCAATCTGTAGCTTTGCTCTTTAAGACCGTCGAATAATCGGGATATGGGGTAGCGCTCCATAAACAAGGGCGGAGTATAGATAATAGTTTTTGTGCGCTCAAACAGGTTGAAAACACAGAGGTTTGCTTAACAGGAAGACACATTCAACTGCCTTTCTTTGTTAACAGCGTGTGCCTTTGATATTTGGATAGTGATGATCTTAGTTTACGGTCCTAACAATGCAGGCGGTTTATCGTTGTAGGATGTCGTCTGGAGTTATCAGGATGACAAGGAAATTGCACGTCGAAAACTGCTCTCGGAAATGGGCATTGATAGGGGAACAAGATACCAAAAATAGGAGAATCAATGTACGATCTAAACAACCTAAGTGCCGAAGAAATCGATCAACTGACAATGGATGTCGTAGAATTCAGTCAAAAGAGTGAAGACGAAATCTTCCACATGATAGGAAAAACCCTTGATTTGGAAGGATTGGAAGTGGCGAGTTCAGATTCCAAGATGATGATTCGCCCCAAAAATGCACTATTAAAAGGTAACAATTTGAGTTTGCTGAATACTTTCGATTATATCGAAAAGTCGGTTACTCCCCCAGATATTGTTCTAAAGACCGATGGCAAAAAGTTTTGGGAAGGAGTTAAAGGGAGGATCAAGCACGAAATCTGTACCAACGAAACCATAAGAAGGATTATGTCTTCCCCCGATAAAGTTAAAGAAATCGTGATTGAACTGCTCAAAATTATTGTGATGGCTTTGTTTAAAAAGCCAGAGGTTTCATTATTGGATTTAGCACGCATTGCGGCTGTAATCGCTTTGCTGATGATTTATGGATACAACGATTTCTGTGGCATAAGCGCTACTGTATAGTTTTATAACCGTCTGGTAAACCGCCTATTTGTTCTTTAAGTCTTAGAGAGAGAATTCACTGTGAGTTAGTGTATATTCACAATCTGTCTGTAACTATGTATAAGCAGACAGTTCGTAACGAACAGATAAAATAACGCAGAAATATACTCGTCCACAAGGACAGGAAAGGAGAAAAAGTGAAAAAGAATCAATTCACTCCCCCCGTTGCGAAAGTGCTAATAGTATTTATGTTAGCGTTTGTTATGTTATCTTTGGTGCAGACAAGTTACGCATGTGACATGTTTGCAGCTATATCTAAGAACAGGATTCCATTACATTCTGTTAGTAATATGGCAATTCTTACTAGGGATATGTTGACTAAGCTAAAGGCTACAGCTAATAGTAATCCAAATGGTTGCGGGTTCGGATTTTACTATGACAATCCACAGGATTTATCAATTGAGCGGGATGACATATCGATTGCCAATTCTGCCGTATATAATTACGTGTTCAACGAAATAATCCATCCTCAGAGTACTCCGGTTTATGCTTTAATGGCGCATGCCAGATTCGCTACATCAGGCCCATCAGGAGGGGTACATCCCTTTAGATGGAATTCGCGACTCGGGGATAACAAGGTATATACTCTGATGCATAATGGAAGTGTTTCTGTCAGTTCTTTACGGACATTGCTCAATAATGTCGGATTTTCAGATACCTGGATCAAGAATGCTTATAAAGAATGCCACAATGTGTCCATTGCACCGGGTCCTCTTGAGATGGTTGATAGCGAATTGATGTTTTATCTGATCATGGGCATGACTGAACGTTACAGGGATATATATAAAGGACTGTATCAAGCCTTGTATTTGATCAAATCAAATACTACCTATACTTCACTAAATTTTATCCTATCAGATGGAACATCAATCTATAGTTTTAAAAAAGTTAATAGTGGAAACAATAAGCTATACTATTCAAATATCCCGACAAGCATTCCCATGTTTCTTATAAAGACAATGACTACAGATTTCCCAACATCATATACACCTTCTAATGGTACAGAACTTCAAAACGACCAGCTACTAATATACCATCAGGGTGATAATGCTCCGACTATTATCAATAACTTTGCCATCACAGAAGGCGAACTGACAGATTTATATACTGGTATGGACTGGAGATCGTTCCCGGTTATGGAAGACGATGTTGTTGTTGCAAGTACTTATTTCGAAAGCATTCCGCATTATAATTTTTATGAT
>CAZWIS010000092.1:0-2163 GCA_964634275.1 uncultured Candidatus Cloacimonadota bacterium
ACCTGATGTCCATTGCAAAAAAGCTATCCAGAAGGAACACACTGGATTCCAGAAACCTTTATCTAAATACCTCGGAGAAGATCAAACAAGTCATTCGTAGCGCCATTCCTGTGGACGATAAGATCGGTTGGCTTCCCGGCTTGATCTCTGCTGGCATGAAAGCAGTTAATGAGGAGTCATACGACTTTATCTATGTTTCATGCGGACCCTTTTCCTCCGCAATCGGAGCGCTTGCCATCTCCCAGCGTAGTGGAGTACCCTTGATAGTGGATTACCGGGATTACTGGACTCAGCTAAATGATTATAAGATACATCTTACACCCATCCACAGAGCTTTGGCAAGGTATTGGGAAAAGAAAATCCTGGCTCATGCGGCTTTGGTGATCACTGCTACAAGCGGTATCGGTTCTGATCTTGTATCCGGATTCGGTGAGCATATTTCCCAAAAGCTATTTACTCTTTACAATGGCTGGGACGAATCAGACTTTGATGATATAACTGATGCTCACGATACTGCCGAAGAGTACGAGATAGCTTATTTTGGCGCTATCTATGCCCGCAGAACACTGAAACACTTTTATCAGGCAGTATCGGAGCTGCGTTCCAAAGGCTTTTTACCACCTAAAACAATCATCCGGCTCTATGGGAATTTTTTCGTCGAAACACACCTTGAAATAGAACAAAGCGGGATTTCCGATATCATCGAAGTCATCCCCCAGCTCGGACATAAAGAGGCTCTGGACAGAATGAGCAAAGCCTCCTTGCTGCTTTTGGTAATCAATAGTAGCAGCCCCTACGGAACCCTTACCAGTAAAGTATTTGAATACCTGCGCCTGCAAAAACCAATACTGGCAATGATCCCTGCGAACAATGAAGCTGCCAGGCTTTTGAGCACTTGTAATCACAACTACATTTGTGCTATGGAATCTGTCAGTTCGATCCGGCATACTTTACTCAGAGCTATAAACGACAGAAAGAAAGCCCCAACCAACTATATTGTTCATCCTCAATACGAACGCTCGAGGCAAATAAGAGCTCTGTACCAAAGGCTTGATTGCCTCTATCAACCACCAATATCATCAATGGAGAACTCATGAAAAGCTGTGCTATATGCTATTTTAGTGGAACCGGTAATACATACTTTGTGAGCCAAAGATTGGCGATTCACCTTTCTGCAAATGGCTACAAGGCAGATTTGATCCCAATCGAGGACATAACCCTGGGGCGAAGAAGTTTCAGTCACAAAGCCTATGATCTTGTGGGGCTGGGGTTTCCCGTTCATGCCATGGATGCTCCGCAAATAGTGTATGACTTTGCAAGGAGCCTCGACTCCGGTCGTTTCGAGTATTTCTTGTTCAAAACAGCAGGGGATCCTTGCTTTGATGGTGGGCTTTTTTTGCCCCTCAGACGAATAATCGGAACAAAAGGCGGGAAGTGCCTCCATCAAGCACTATTTGTGATGCCGCCAAACATGGGATTTAACCGCAGCCCGGAAGCTCTGAAGCATCTGGCAATCATAGCAGATAAACAAGCGGCCAAAATCGCCGAGGAAATTGCCAATGGTATTGTCGTCAAAGAAAAGGACAGCCTGATCAGCCCCCTGTTTGATATCTTTGGTGGCTTGGAAAAGCAAGGCACAAAGAAGCTCTCTTCCTCCTGGAGAGTTAGTGAGGAATGTATCCACTGTGGCAAGTGTATCAAGAATTGCCCGACTAAAAACATCTCCCAAAATGGAAAACAAATCAATTTTAACAAAAGCTGCATCCTATGTTTGCGCTGCTATATGAATTGTCCGGTAAATGCCATCATTGCTCCCAAACTCTTTGCAAAAGTCATGATCAAACCCTATGATCTCGATAAACTCATGGCGGATGACAGCATTTCCAATGATTATTATGGGAAGACCACTTCTGGTATAGATATGCGTCACAAGGCTTTCTTTGCCAAACATGGTCTCTTGTAGCATATAGATATTTAAGTACTTGAAGTTTAATTCCTTTACAAATTCAGCGTTCCTGAGAAGTTGTGCTCAGAATAAACAACAAAGGAATCCCTAAGTGCTGAAATTTACTGATATTACACTACCTGAGCCACTTTTAAGAGCTGCATCAGACCTGAACTTTATTACCCCTACCACGATCCAGGAAAACACAATTCCCTGGC
>CAZWIS010000093.1:0-2158 GCA_964634275.1 uncultured Candidatus Cloacimonadota bacterium
ACCTGATGTCCATTGCAAAAAAGCTATCCAGAAGGAACACACTGGATTCCAGAAATCTATATCTGAACACTTCCGAAAAGATCAAAAAGATAGTCCGCAGTGCAATACCCGTGGATGATAAAATAGGTTGGCTACCGGGCTTGATTTCTGCTGGAATAAAAGCGATCAATGATGAATCTTACGACTTCATCTACGTTTCGTGCGGGCCATTTTCATCTGCCATCGGGGCATACAATCTATCTATGCGTAGTGGCATCCCCATGGTTGTGGATTATCGGGATTACTGGACACAGCTTAATGACTATCTGGTACATCTCACTCCACTTCACAAAGCCCTGGCAAGATATTGGGAAAAGAAGATCCTGAATCATGCGACTTTGGTGATCTCTGCCACAAAAGGGATCGGCTTGGATCTTGTAGCAGGTTTCGGAGAACATATATCAGCCAAACTCCATACTTTGTACAATGGCTGGGACGAATCGGACTTTGGAGATGTAAGTACTCACGAGACGAAAGATGAGTACGAGATTGCCTATTTTGGCGCAATTTACGCTCGCAGAACGTTAAAACATTTCTATCAGGCTGTGTCAGAACTTCGCTCCCAAGGACTTCTTCCGACCAATACGATAGTCCGGCTCTATGGTAATTACTTCGTAGAAACACATAAGGAAATAGCCAATAGCGGAATCTCCGATATTGTCGAAATCGTTCCCCAACTAGAGCACAAAGAAGCACTGAAAAGGATGAGCAAGGCGTCATTGCTGTTACTACTGATCAACAGTAGTAGCCCCTATGGAACTCTTACCAGCAAAGTATTTGAATATCTCCGTGTCCAAAAACCAATTCTGGCTATGATCCCCGCAAACAAAGAAGCTGCAATACTTTTGAAATCCTGCAATCATGATTATCTGTGTGCCATGGAATCAGTTAGCTCGATCAGAAACGCATTGTTAAGAGCAATAAACGGAAGAAACGTCCACCCTTCAAACTACATTATTCCATACCATTATGAACGCTCCAGACAGATCAAAGCACTGTCGGACAGGCTTCAAAACCTATGTCTATCAAAGATACAACCCAAGGAGAACTGATGAAAACCTGTGCCATATGCTATTTCAGTGGAACCGGTAACACTCTTTTTGTAGGCAAAAGATTGGCAATCCACCTCGCATCCAACGGTTACATAGTAGATCTGATCGCAATCGAAGACATTATCCTCGGTCGCAGAAACTTCAAAAACAAAGATTATGACCTTGTTGGACTGGGCTTTCCTGTGCATGCAATGGATGCTCCACAGATTGTGTATGATTTTGCCAATAGACTCGATTCAGGTCGTTTCGATTACTTTCTGTTCAAGACGGCTGGAGACCCAATCTTTGATGGTGGTTTATTCCTTCCCCTCCGGCGCATTATTGGCACCAAGGGAGGAAGATGTCTCCATCAGGCGATGTATGTGATGCCTCCCAATATGGGATACAACCGCTGTCCTGAAGCATTGAAACACATGGCAATAATTGCCGATAAGCAGGCTGCAAAAATCGCCGGAGAGATTGCTCGGGGCATCATCGTAAAAGAGAAGGACCGAGTGATCGGGCCACTATTTGATATGTTTGGCGGTTTGGAAAAACATGGCACAAAGAAGCTGTCCTCATCATGGAGGGTTAGTGATGCATGTATCCATTGTGGCAAATGCATCAAGAACTGCCCGACCAGAAACATCACCCAGGAAGCTCTTCAAATCAGGTTCAATAAGAGCTGCATCCTCTGTCTGCGCTGCTATATGAATTGCCCTGTTCATGCAATTATCGCTCCCAAGCTCTTTGCGAGAGTAATGGTAAAGCCCTACGACCTTGAAAAACTCATGGCAGACGATAGCATCCCGGGTGATTATTATGCAAGGACAAGCTCCGGCATAGATATGCGTCACAAGGCTTTCTTTACCCGGCAGGGGCTATTGTAATCGCGCGATAATTAAGTACTTGAAGTTTATTCCTTTACAAATATAGCCCAGTTTAGAAGATGCGCCCAGAATAACTACAAAGGAACCACTAAGTGCTGAAATTCATTGATATTACACTACCTGAGCCACTTTTAAGAGCTGCTTCAGACCTGAACTTTATTACCCCTACCACGATCCAGGAAAACACAATTCCCTGGC